>CAWUJQ010000524.1:0-3207 GCA_963922445.1 uncultured bacterium | reverse complement strand
GGGCCGATTGTGATTGGGCAGGGCTGCGAGTTCGACTACAGCGGGGTGCAGGCGTGCAAGGCGCTGCGAGCGCTGGGCTACCGCATCGTCCTCGTGAACTCGAACCCCGCCACTATCATGACCGACCCGGAATTTGCCGACGCCACTTACATTGAACCGCTCACGGTTGAACTGGCCGAGCGCATCATTGAAGCGGAAAAACCCGACGCGCTGCTGCCCACCGTCGGCGGGCAAACCGGATTAAACCTCGCGCTGGCGCTGCATCAGGCGGGGGTGCTGGATAAGCACGGCGTCGAACTCATCGGCGCAAAGCCGGATAGCATCGAAGTGGCAGAAGACCGCCAGCTTTTCAAGGATGCGATGACCGAAATTGGCCTCAAGTCGCCCGCGAGTGAGGTCGTCAAAACGGTGGATGACGCGCTGCGTGTGGCTGAAACGCTCAACTATCCCGTGCTGGTACGCCCGTCATTTACGCTGGCCGGGAGCGGTGGCGGTGTGGCCAATACACCAGACGAACTGCGCGAAATCGCGGCGCGGGGTATCAAGCAGAGTCCAGTGGATAGCATCCTGGTTGATGTGAGCTTGCTCGGCTGGAAAGAGTTCGAAGTGGAGGTCATGGCGGACTGGAAGGGCAATTTTGTCATCGTCTGCACGATTGAAAACCTGGACCCGATGGGTGTCCATACGGGTGATAGCATCACCGTAGCGCCTGCCCAAACGCTAACTGACCGGGAAATCCAGCGCTTGCGGGACATGGCTAAGGCAATTTTTCGCAAGATCGGGATTGCGACGGGTGGCGCGAACGTGCAGTTCGCTATCAATCCCGATGACGGCGAGGTGTACGTGATTGAGATGAACCCGCGTGTATCGCGCTCGTCAGCGCTGGCGAGTAAAGCAACCGGCTTCCCGATTGCGAAAATTGCTGCGCTTCTGGCCGTCGGCTTCACATTGGACGAGATTCCGAACGACATCACGCGGGAAACCCCGGCCAGCTTTGAACCGTCCCTGGATTATGTGGTGGTTAAAATCCCGCGCTGGGACTTCAAGAAGTTCGAGGGCGTGGATGAGGTACTCGGCCCGCAGATGAAAGCCGTAGGTGAGGTGATGGCGATTGGCCGCACCTTCCCGGAAGCGCTGCAAAAGGGCATTCGTGCGCTGGACATCGGCATCAGCGGCTTTGGCAGCAACATGGAAACGGTTCCAGCCGAGCGGCTGCGTGTGCCTACGGCCCAACGGTTGTATCAAGTGGCGGCAGCGCTGCACAACGGCACCTCGCTGGAAGAAGTGGAGCGCGAAACGGGCTTCGACTCGTGGTTCATCCGGCAAATGGCGGACATGATGACGATTCACGATGCCATTCTGCACAAAGAACTCAAGCTGGACGACTTAGACGCAGCCGACTTCCGCAAGTTGAAGCACTACGGCTTTAGTGATGCGTATGTGGCGCGGCTGATTGGCGTGGACGAGCCTGCGGTGCGTCAGCAGCGGGTTGGGCACAACGTCGTATCGTCGTTTTATCGTGTGGATACGTGCGCGGCGGAGTTCGAGGCGCATACACCCTACCTGTACTCCACGTATGAGGAAGACGACGAGGCAGCGCCGACGGACAGCAAGAAGGTGATCGTGTTGGGCGGTGGGCCGAACCGCATTGGGCAGGGCATTGAATTTGACTACTGCTGCGTCCATGCCTGTTTTGCGCTTAAGGAACTCGGCTACGAGTCGATTATGGTCAACTGCAACCCGGAAACGGTGAGTACCGACTATGACACGGCTGACCGCCTCTATTTTGAGCCGCTCACGGCTGAGGATGTGCTGAATATCATCGACCGGGAGCAGCCGGACGGTGTGTTGGTGCAGTTTGGCGGGCAGACGCCGCTCAACATTGCCAAAGCACTCGAAACAGCGGGCGCGCCCATCCTGGGGACGAGCGTGGATACGATTGACCTGGCAGAAGACCGCAAGCGCTTTAACGCGCTCATGACCGAACTCGGTATTGAGCAGCCCGCCGGAGCCACGGCGATCACGCGGGATGAGGTGATCGCCGCAGCGGGTGACATTGGTTACCCGGTGCTGGTGCGTCCGTCATATGTGTTGGGTGGGCGTGGCATGGCCATCGTGTTTGACGAGGCACAGCTTGCGAAGTGGCTTGAAAACAATGTTGAGTTCACCGGGCACCCCATTCTGGTGGATAAGTTCCTGGACGATGCGTTTGAGGTGGACGTGGATGCTGTGGCAGACGGCGAACGGGTCGTCATTGGCGGGATTATGCAGCACATCGAAGAGGCGGGCATCCATAGTGGGGACAGTGCGTGTGTGCTGCCGCCGTACAAGATTGGCATGTACCACATCGAGATTATCCGCGAGTACACACGGCGTATCGGTCAGGCGCTGAACGTGCGTGGGCTGTTTAATATTCAGTTCGCCATTCACGATGATGTGGTGTACGTGTTGGAGGTGAATCCACGTGCCAGCCGGACGGTGCCGTTTGTCAGTAAAGCGACGGGCGTGCCCCTGGCGCGGATTGCGGCCAAAGTTGCAACGGGTAAGACGCTAGACGAACTCGGTTTGACGGAAGAACCCCGCGTAGAAGGCTTCTTCATCAAGGAAGCGGTACTGCCGTTCGTCAAGTTCCCTGGCGTAGATGCCATCCTGGGGCCGGAGATGCGCTCAACAGGAGAGGTGATGGGCCATGCGGCCAACTTTGGTCATGCGTTCGTCAAAGCGCAGATGGCCACCAACACTCCGCTCCCACAGCAAGGGGCGGTGTTCATCAGCGTGAACGACCGCGACAAGGGTACGGTCATGAAAAACGCCCGCGACCTGCACGAGATGGGCTTCAAGTTAATCGCCACTGAGGGAACTGCGCAGGCACTTGGGTTAGTGGGGCTGCCGGTAGAAACAGTGAATAAAATTAGCGACGGCTCCCCGCATGTGCTTGACCGGATGCAAGCGGGTGAAATTGACCTGATTATCAACACGCCGCTTGGCGGTCAGGCTTACGACGATGGTCGGCACATTCGCTCAACAGCGCAGCAGCTTGGCATACCCATCATCACAACGATGAGTGCCGCCGCAGCAAGTGTGCAGGGCATTCGGGCGCTAAAGAAAGAGCCGCTTACGGTACGCAGCTTGCAAACCCACCATCAACCAAGCTGACAGATTTTGAACCCGCCGCAAGCCACGTCATTTCAATGGCAGTGGTTAGGC
>CAWUJQ010000523.1:0-3209 GCA_963922445.1 uncultured bacterium | reverse complement strand
TCCGGAACAGCGACGATACCTTCTGGTAATTCAGGAAGTTCTGTTGAGGATGTGTTGGCAGAACCAAAGACCTGAGTGTAGTAGTAGTTTCCATTTTCCGGGTTGCACACAACGGCTAGTACCTCAACAAGATGAGAGAGCAGGGTAATGCTCGCGAAAGACGCGACGCGCGTCATCGACAGTAAATTGCCAATGAATCCTGGCTTCGGCGGCGTTGCGGGCATTCTCCCAGGCGAGGATTTCAAGTGCCAAAGTCCACTCGTCGGGCAAGCGCCGATCAAGGCACTGGCGCGAGAGAATGCTGAGTTCAATTTCAGCCATATTGAGCCAGGAACCGTGCGGTGGCGTAAAGTGGAAGCAGAGTCGGTTCATGATGCGGTCAGCCTCGGATTTGCCGAAGTGTTCGACAAGCGAATGATAATGATGGGTGTTGAGGTTATCCAACACGAGATCAATGCAGGCGGCGTCGGGGTAAAGCTCATCGACCAGGTAGCGCATGGCCCGGGCAAAGTCGCGCTTTTTGCGCTGCTGAGTGACCAGGACCGTGCGCTGGCCTGCCTTCGGCTCAACGAAAAGAAACAGGTTGCGCGTGCCACCCCGCTTGTACTCATAATCTTGCCGCTGTCCGTTATCGGGCGCCAACGGCAGTGGCTCTCGGACATCGTCCAACAGTTGCGTCGATTTCTCATCGAAGCACACCAGCGGACGATTCGGGTCGTAGGCTTGAGCATACAGCGTCAAAACCGCTTCCATCCGGTCCAGAAACTGCGGCGTTACCTCCGGGATACACCACTGACGTACCTGCCAGGGTTTGAGATGCTTTTTTTCAGGGTCAAACGCACCGTTTCGGTCGAGATGCTCTCGACAATACCGTCAGCCATCAATCGCTCCGTCAACAGTTCCAGCGTCCAGCGCGCACGCCCTTCTGGCGGTGCGCTACACGCGATGGCCACCAAATGGGCTTCCTGCTGTTCATCGAGGAGCGGTTCCCGATCCGGTTTGGGTTTGTCTTCGAGGGCGGCATCCAACCCGTCTTTACCAAACCGTAACCGTGTGCGCCGTACGCTTGATTCGCTGATGTACAGCCAGTCCGCAATCTCGACGTCTGTTCGACCGTCGGCGCTCTTCAGCAGGATGTGTGCCCGCTGAATGTACGATGCTTTGTTGCGGCCTTTGGTGACAATTGCCACCAACTTCCGCCGTTCTTTTTCCGTGAGGTTGACGCTGTGTTTGTCCATACCAACATTCTACACCCAACCCGTCAAACTCACTTTGTTGGTGTACTAGGTTAATCGCTTCACCCCAGAATATGCAATTTCCGCACAAATCGCAACTTCTAACACTGCTTCAACAGTATCAATAATCAACAACCTTCAAGTTCGTCTCCAACTCAGGCTATACCCGCACTGAGGGGAGAAGTGTTTCGACCAACTCCCCCCCAGACGGATAGCGTCACCACGAGGCTTCTGTATCCATCTATGTCTTCCACACCCCCAAGCTAATCGAGATGAGCGCAACCCCCTTTCATCAGTAGTTCGTGAACGCGCCTTGTCTGTTTGAAATCGGTTTGTCTACACTCTCGTATGTTAAGACGTTTGTGAGTGAGGTGAACCAATTATGGAGGAGACTTGGATCGCCAAACGCGGTCAGCTTCGTCAATTACTCATCGATAACCCCAACTGGACGAACCAGATGTTCGCAGATGCGCTGGGGATGTCAGTGAGTTGGGTCAAGAACTGGAAACGAGTATTTCGTGTTGCCGATCCAAACGATGACAGCATCCCGTTGGGCCGCACGCGACACCGCCGCACAGCCTTTGATAGCTATGACCCGGAAGTCATTGAGGCCGTGTTAGATATACGGGATCATCCCCCGGCATACTGTCCGAGAACGCCCGGACCAGCGGTGATCCAGTACGAACTCCAGCAGCGATTCGGTGAAACGGGCCGTCGGTACCCGCGCTCAACCAGCACCATCTGGGGGATTTTGGACGCGAATCAGCGCATCCTGCGCACGCCAAAAGTTGAGAGGGAACCTATTCACCGTCCCGATCCGATGACACATTGGGAGATAGACTTCAGCGATGTCACCACCGTCCCGCCTGATCCAGACGGCAAACAGCAACATGCGGTCGAGATGCTCAATGTCACGGATCGGGGCACCTCGATTCTGGTTGAATCGCTCGCCGCTGACAACTACACCGCTGAAACCAGTATCCTGGCGATGGTCAGTGTCTTTCTGGTCAATGGGCTGCCCAAAGAACTCACAATTGATCGCGATCCGCGCTTTGTTGGCGGTTATCAAGGGGATGATTTTCCCTCAGCCTTTCTGCGTTTTTTGCTGTGCCTGAACCTCAACATCACAATTTGCCCACCACGCCGCCCAGACCTCAAACCCATCGTGGAACGTGTCCACCGCACCATCAAAGAGGAATGTATTCGGGTTGAACAACCTAACACCCTGTCTGCTGTTCAGGATGCCCTTGAGGCTTTCAGCTTCCGCTACAACGCGGATAGACCCCATCAGGGGCGTGCTTGTGGCAACAAGCCCCCCTATCAGGCTTTTCCAACGTTGCCACAGTTACCGCATTTGCCACGGATGATCGATCCAGATAGCTGGCTAAAGTCCTTCCACGGCAGGCAATTCCGGCGACGTGTACGTGCAAACGGCAGCGTGTCAGTGGATCGGCGGTCCTACTATGTGGGGAAAGCCTACGTTGGGACGAATGTTTTGCTGCATGTCGATGCCGATCAACGGGTGTTCCGGGTCTATCAGCAACGACAGGAGATTCGAGAGCCGATTCCGATCAAGAGGCTTTATGACGAAGAACTGGAGTTTGAGACGTATCTCAAGTTGATTTGTGAAGAAGCTCGAACTGAATGGCGGCAGACCAAGCGACTGGTGCGTGAACGGCGACTAGCCTGGGCCGCGTGAAAGCGTGAGATTGAACTGTGACTTGGGCTGCGTTCACAAACTACTGATGAAAGCAGGTTGCGCTCATCTCGATTGGCTTGGGGGTGTGGAAGACATAGATGGATACACTTCGATGCAGTGACACTTCGACATGAAGTGTAACACACATCTGACCTCCGGTGGCTTTTGACCAATTTTTGTTTTGATGCTGTTGGAGGCTTCAATGACAACACCCACTTTCGTTCTCACCAACCACAAGGGCGGCGTTGGCAAGTCCACGTCCGCAACGAATATTG
>CAWUJQ010000522.1:0-3212 GCA_963922445.1 uncultured bacterium | reverse complement strand
CGGTCTTTGAAGTCTGTCATAGTCGGTTATCCCCTTCTTGTGGTGAGAGTCGAAAATAGCGAATGTGTGTAGCGCGTGTTGGCGACTACGGCAGCACGTAGTCTACGATGTAGGTGGCTTCCATAATTTCACTGGAGCGCTTGAGTACAGGTTGGTGCAGCGGGTGTGCACCATATTCCTTGAGCGCGGCTTCATCGTCAACATCAACCAGCAGCACCAGGTCACACGCACGCGGCGAGTCGGTGAAGTTGTCGCCGGTTTCAAGCTGCTTGACGAGCGGAATGTCCGTTTGTAGCTGGTGCAGCATGCTCTTGAAGGCGTCACGGTCAATGTCGGATACGTCCGGCTTAAACTTGAACAGAACAACATGGCGGATCATTGAAAGTCTCCTTGGTGTGGTGATGGTCAATAAAGGGTGAGAATCAGCCAATAAAATAACACGGTCGCGCCATTGAAGGCAGCATGGGTCGCATAAGCCCCCCAAATTGAATCGGTACGGTGGTAGACGAGCGCAGTGCCCACGCCAACGACGACAGTGGGTAGAAAGCCAACCGGCTTGGGGGCCAGCGCAGCATAAACCAACGCAGACAAGATCGCGGCGTAAATCCAGCCCCGGTGATGGCGCAGCCAGCCGAACAACACGCCCCGAAAGAACAACTCCTCGCCAATCGGCAGCAAAAACACGCCTAACACCACCGCCGGAATCATCACGGCGGCTGAACTGGCGTCAATCAACGACTGGATTTGCTCAACCGCATTGAGGCCGCTGTCGCTTGTGGCCCCGTCCGCGGATAGTGCGCCACCGACCAACGCCGCCGCGCCAATCGTGCCCATGACGACCGCATAGAGTAAACGAATCGGCGTGATGGGGCGCACACCGATGGCGTCCCAGTTCCATTTGGTGCGGAAGGCAATGTAAAACGCGCCCGCCCCCAACGAGGCGGTCGTCACAATAGACGCGATGAGGAATTGCAGGAAGACGGCATTTTCGAATTGTTCTGCCAGTGACTCAGCAGCGGTAAACGGGTCATTGGCTTCAAGCAGGGCCGGGTTTTGGCTGAGGATGAAAATAGCAAACACAAACGCCAGGGCAAAAGCAGTCATGAAAAACGCCCCCACGATCACCAGCACGGCCAATGCCATATCACCGCCCGTGAATGGGTACGCAGGCAGGTCTAGTTCATCGTCAATGACCTCTGGCAAGGCCTCATCAGGCTCAGGAAGCGGGATCGGTTCCGGCTTGGGCTGGTCGTAGGCGAATTCTTTGGTACTGGAGTATTCGAAGAGCAGGCCCATTAGCTGTCCACATCCGTATTGATCCAACCGAGTAAAGTCATGGTGCCGCGTAGGTCGCCCGTCAGGTTGACCGCGCCAAAGCCGTTGGCATTGGTGGTATAAACGTCTGCGCGCCCGTCGAAGTTGTTCAGGCTAATGCCCAAAAACGCGATGTAGCTGCCATCTGGCGCGTATTGTGGGTCACACATGCTGGGGGGCGGGTTGCCCTGCGCCAAAAACGCCAGCGAAGCGTCCAGTACCGTGCTGCCAAACGGGCACTGTCCGTTGACCCCACCCACAGCGATACTGCTGCCGTCGGGTGCCCAGGATGCCGCTAAGCCATAGCGCGGGTAGTTCAACTCGTCCAGGCGGGCGACCACATCACCGTTGAGGCTGGCCACGACGATTTCTGTGCTAGACCCTGCGCTTTGGTAAACCACGCGGCTGCCATTGGGTGCCCACGCTTCGGACAGCATGAGCGGGTTGGTGGCGCTGTTCGGCTGGATTTCGCGGGCCGTGCCCGTCCGCACATCGGCAATCCACAGGGTGCGCTCAGCATCACCAAACAGCGGGTCGCCTTCAGCGTAAGCGACCTGGGTGTCGTTGATCCAGCGGGGCGCGTTGGTTTCTGTAATCCACACATCCGAGACTTTTGTCACCTCGTTGGTCTGAAAGTCCAGGATGTGCAGGTGGCCGCCGTCAGGGGCTGGGGTGCCCGTGCGGTCGCAGGTGTTGGGCTGTTCGGGTACCCAGGTTGGGCACTGTTCGCGATCTGACACGAAGGCCAGGTAGCGGCCATCGGGTGAAAACGACGGGAAGCGGTCATAAGCGCCGCTCTGGGTGACGTTGATGGGGGGCGGTGACCCTGAAGGACTGAGGACGTAAATATCGGTGGCGTAGTCCGTGGCCAGTGTGATGGCAAAGCGTTCGCCACGCGCATCCCAAACCGGCTCACTGACGAAGCCGCGCTGCACTAGCGATGTAATGGGCAGCACGCGGGCGTCCGTCCCGGCAGCAATGTCTAGGACGTATAGGCCCGCGCCTTTGCTCTCACCGGGTTCTACAAAATAGGCGACGCCCAGGCCATTCGGCGCGATGTAAACGCGGTCGCCTGTCGATTCAGGGATGGTGAGGACCTCAAAGCGCTGGGCACGGTTCACGGGCGGCGTAAAGTAAAGCGTTTGCACCCCGGTTCCCGGCTGCGGTGTGAGGACGCCGCCTTCGGCATCACGGTCGTTGAGGTTCAAAAATGCAATGTACGGCTCTGATAGGCCGGTTTCTACATAGCCAGGAACAGACAGAATTTCCCAATTATCCAGCGTAAACGAGCTAACTTCCCCCGGTGTGCTGGACGGCGGCGGCGTGACGGACGGCGTCAACGTCACGGTGGGCGTTGGTGTGACCGTTGACGTGTCTGTTGGGGCAGGCGTGAGCGTTGCAGTGGCCGTTGGGGTTGGCGTGGCTGTGAATGTCGCCGTGGCCAGGGGCGTTTCCGTCGGCGCTGGGGTGGCAGTGGGGGCAGCAATGGTACTGCACGCCGTCCCGGTTGCCAGCAGAATCAGCCAAAGCAAAGGTAAGTTACGCTGCATTGCTCACTCGTGAAACCATCCGGTCAATAGGCGCAACAGCATACCATGACGCAACGCACCCGGCCATGATAAAGCGGCGCATCAGCGCACAGGCACGACAGCGGTGTAGACGTCCTCGCTACCGTTGGCATAGACCACACGCAGCGTGTAAACGGTGGTGATCGTCGGGCACACCTCGCGCCCGTCCACAGCCCCGGCGCGCCTTTCATCGAAGAAGACTTGTGCGGGTACATCAATAGTCCAGCTAATGTAGGTGCAAGTGCCCGGTTCAATCGGGTTGATCGCATCCAAGATGAGGGGGGAGTCGGCACGGGTGGGGGCAATTTGTGGTGACGCCGGGATAGCGGT
>CAWUJQ010000521.1:0-3218 GCA_963922445.1 uncultured bacterium | reverse complement strand
GTGGCAAACGGGACTACGGTGCGCTGGGTACGCCGCCGCAGGGCGACAACACCGTGCGGCAGGTGTTCCGCAGTGAGTGGGCACCGCACCCAGAAGACGGGGCCGTGCGCCTGGAATACACGATTGAGGCAGACGCATTTTTGTATCGTATGGTACGCCGCACGGTGGGAATGCTGTATGATGTAGGGCGCGGTAAGCTGGATGTGCGCGCCGTTGAGCAGATTTTAGGCCGCGCAGAGGTCGCCACGGGGGTGACCATTGCGCCGCCGCAGGGCCTCGTGCTCACCCGGGTCACGTACCCGGATGATGAATAAGGCTAACCATGTGGGGCAGTGCCCCACACCTGTCATGTTAAGGGCTACGAGGGCGCTGCCCTCGCGCTCCCGACAGGAGTTTACACCCCTGTACCCCGTGTATTTACACGGGTTCGGTGAAAATGGCCGCTTTTTGCCGCCCTTTTTCTGGAAAAAGGGTGTGGGGTTTGGGGCAACGCCCCAAAAACGGAAAAAAACGAAAACACCAAACATCGTCAATAAACGCAGGGCAGATGCGCTGCGCCAAAGCTAAGAGGATAAGCAGGACAACATGCCACACAAAACGTACTCGACCAAACCAACGGACATCGAGCGGGAATGGTGGCTTGTGGACGCCGAAGGCCAGACGCTAGGACGCCTGGCCACGCGGATTGCAGAAATTCTGCGCGGCAAACACAAGCCCTACTTCGCCCCGCACCTGGACTGCGGCGACTATGTGATTGTCGTCAATGCAGAAAAGATTCACACCACGGGCAACCGCCTGGACGACAAGCGCTACTGGCGTCATACCGGGTACCCTGGCGGCATCCGCAGCGTCACGCTGCGCGAACAGCTTGATAAGCACCCCGAACGCGTGATTCAGTCTGCCGTGAAGGGGATGCTGCCCAGCAACAGCGCGCTTGGCCGGGCCATGTTCAAGAAGATGAAGGTTTACGCCGGGCCGAACCACCCGCACGAAGCGCAGAACCCGAAAACACTAGAAATCAACACCCGTAAAAACTAAAAGGGCAACTAACGTATGAGTGAACTGTTTTCATCCCAGTACTTTGAGGGCATCGGGCGGCGCAAGCGCGCGTCGGCACGGGTGCGCCTGTACCCCGGCGGCTCCGGGAACATGCAAATTAATGACAAAGAAGCTACCGATTACATGCCACGTGCTGGCGACATCGCGATTGCGATGGAACCGCTCACGCAAATCGGCCAGGAAACACAGTACGACATCTCCGTCCATGTGCAGGGCGGTGGCATCACGGGCCAGCGCGACGCGATTCGCCTGGGTATCGCCCGCGCCTTGCTCAAGGTAGACCCTGACCTGCGCGGTGACCTGAAGCCACACGGCTTTTTGGCCCGTGACGCCCGCGTCAAGGAGCGTAAGAAGCCCGGCCTCAAGCGTGCGCGTAAAGCACCGACTTACACCAAGCGTTAATTGCAACGCTGCCCCACGGGGCATGGCACCCATGCCCCTTTCCCCCTCTATTGTGATGCCGTTCATTTACGCTTTTCACGGCTAACGAATTTCATCCCGTATTCAGTCAAAAGGCTGTAAATTTTGATGCGTTTTGCTTGATTCGCCCGGTCAAGCGGAGTATCGTGGTGGGGTGAACGAACACAGTTGCGCCAGGAGAGACACACACCATGACGACGCATTCCGCTAACCCAACCCAACAGCGCCTTCACATTATCCTCCTCGGCGTTGCCGTAACCCTGAGCGTGTGGTTTTCGCCGCTGTCTGCCCAGTTGAACAACGCTGATGTAGCTGCCGCTGCGACCGACGTGACGCTGGTCAACGCTGAATAAACCCAAATCACCCCAAAACTGACTCTTATGCACGTCCTGCCACCGTGTGAGCGGGACGTTTTGCTTTGGGCAACCGCCCACAACGACGGACACCGACCTGTAAAGACGACACAATGCACGTACTGACGACAACACGCGGCTTTTTAGCGATTGCGACCGGGCTGATGCTGGTCGTATTTGGCGTGCTGATTGCCGCGCAACGCCCCGCTGCGCCCGGTTCGTTAGCCAACACACTGACCTTTTCGCAGTGTGAGCGCGCCTGCTTTTTGGGCATTATCCCCGGCGTCACCCCGCCAGAGGTGGCCGCCGCTACCCTGGACGCCGCCAACCTGGACTATGAGTTGATCCGCCAAAACCTGTTCGACACCTCCACAACCCCGACTGAATTCACCTACACGCTAATCCAGCGCAACAACCGCAAGCAAATCTTCGCCTACGACATCTTTAGCGCAGTGGTGGTGGTGCAGCTTGGCACCATTACAGAAATCCGCTTGAACCAGGTGCGTGACCTGCCCGTGGCTGATGTGGTAACAGCGTTGGGCCAGCCAGACCGCTTGATTGGCGCACCGTTGGGCTGCATCATGGCCTATGATGACCTGGGCCTGTTGTTCGTTTTTGATGGGGCCTACGCTGAGGGCGGCGTCAATCAGATTGTAATGTGGTCAGCGGAACTGCAAGCGAGTGTGTACGCCGGGGGCGGGTTCGGGCACAGCCCGCAGGAGTGCGGGGAAGCGCCTGCCGTCGTGCAGGAGATGGAAGCCGAGCAAACGGTGTCGTCCGTCAACACCACGAGCGATATCGCCACCCCGCAGTATGAGTAGACCGCCGCGCTCCCTTACTCAAGAGATATATATTTCGTAGGGGCTTGATGCATCAAACCCCTACCGTTACGGTTGGCAAACGGGCTGCCTATTCCTCCATCATGGCGGCTTCAACGGCGTCAATCGCCGCCTGCGGCGCCGTGCCGCCCAACACCTGCGTCAGGCCGTCGCCGTAGGCGTCCATCATCAGCACGTTGGGGATCAGGATGTTGCGGAACGTCATCTCATCGAACGGGGCTTCTTCCGCATCCACAGCAGATTTATAACGCACGTCGCCCGTGTCGTAGTCCAACTCAAAATTGCCCACGGGCATGGCCCAGTTCGCCCGGTGCAGGTACTCACTCACAACGGGCAGGCTGTCTGTGGGCACTTTGCGCGGGAACTTGGAGTAGATCAAGCACTGTTGGCTGTAGTCGCGGGCATGTACATCAATCTTCCAGGACAGGTAATCGCCCTCGTAGTTCACATGCAGCACCGGCTCGGCCTCGTCCCGCTGGAACGGCCACTCGTCGTCCAGAAAGAAGCGGATGGCCGTGGCGTAGATGGGGCCGACGGGCGGCTCACC
>CAWUJQ010000520.1:0-3220 GCA_963922445.1 uncultured bacterium | reverse complement strand
AGCCGTGACCGGGCACCCCCTTCGCCAACGCCATATCGTTTGGCGGACTGCCGTAGAAGAACCACGCCGCCTGCGGCAAGCGGGGCAGGCCGCGCATCTCCGGGCTAAACGGATGGTTCCACAGGCCGAAGCCCGCCGTGCCCCGCACCTCAGACGTGTTGAAGTGCGCCCGTACTGTCATATGCAACACGTCGCCAGGAGTGGGCGTGTGCCATTGAAAATTGCGACCTTGCAGCGTGTAGTCGGCAATCTGTGCGTCGTGATAGCGGGTTGCGTCGCTCGGTGGTACGGTCAAGCTGAACGATGGGCCAGTTTGCGTCACTGTACCCTGCCCGATTTGCGTATGGAAAAAGTCATTTCGCACAGATATTCTGCCTATTCTTTTCATGTGGCCCTGTGACCACTATAATCGTAACAATCGACAAATCCGAATTTCATTTAAGGAGAGAGCAATTTGGACATCAACTGGTATGGCCTGAGTTGCTTCCGCATCACAGAGCGCAACAAAACAACCGTTATGACCGACCCCTACGCGCCGACGTTTGGCATCATGCCAGGGGGCACCACCCGCACCGATGTCGTCACCGTCAGCCACGAGGCAGCAGGCCACAGCGACCTGAGCCTGATAAAAAGCGACCCGTATGTACTGCAAACGCCCGGCGAATACGAAATCGGCGGGACGTTTATCACCGGGGTGCCGCTGCACTACGTTAGCGATACCGAACAGCGCTACAACGTGGGCTATCTGGTAGACTACGGCGGATTGACTGTGCTGCACGTGGGCGACCTGGCCTACTTGCCGGAGCAATCAGTGGTGGAAAGCCTGGGCGAAGTGAGCGTGCTGCTGCTGCCTGTGGGCGGTGGCCAAGCCATGACCGCTTCACTGGCAGCGGAGTTGGTCGCGCTCATTGAGCCGAGTTATATTGTACCCATGCACTACGCCGTGCCCGGACTGACTATCGAACTCGACAACGCCGAAAAATTCCTCAAAGCGATGGGCGTAGGCACCGTTCAGGAAGAAGAAACACTCAAGGTGACGAGTAGTTCCCTGCCGGAACAGCCGGAAGTGGTGCTGCTCAAGCCGATGCTGGAATAGCACAACAAAAGGCATCAAACCGTAGGGGCATGGCGCGCCATGCCCAACAACAAATACAAATCCACACGACGTAAGGAGTTTTGATAGTGGTAGGACTGGATAGCGTAAAAATCTTGATGAGTTGGGACGTCAAACCGGGCCGCGACTCAGAGTTTTTTGAATTTGTGATGCGAGAGTGGGTGCCGGGCATCACCAAGCTGGGCCTGGAGCCAACTGGCGCGTGGTACACCACTTATGCGCGTGAAGACGCCGACCCGCGCTATATGTCTGAGGGCATTGTGGACAACCTCAACCAGATGCAGCAGATTTTGGACAGCGAAGAGTGGGATGAGCTTCACGAGCGGCTGATGGAATACGTAGAAAACTACTCGCAGAAGATTGTGCGCGTCAGCGGCGGCTTTCAGTTTTAGGCCGCCACGTATGCAAGACGAAAAACCCAAACGCAAACGCGGCGACCGCAACCTGTTCCAGCAAATTGGCGATACGATGCGGGAACGCCGCGAAGTCCAAAACCGTGAAACCCGCTTGATTCTACTCGGAGCGCTGCTGGTGTGTGGTGTCATCGGCGGCGTATACATCATTGTGGCGGGCATCTTCAACGCCGTGGAGACGAACAACCTGCGCACTGCCTACGGCGACCAACTTGCCGAAATGTGCGATCCGGTGTTGGGCGGCACAGCCGATGCGGCCAACTTCCCACAGACAGACGGCCCTGCTGGCCTGCTCGTGCTGCGAACGGACTCGACCAACCGTCATGCGTGGCACAGCGACATGCCCGCCGACCAGGAAGCATCCAACGCCGATGAGGTGGACGTGGTCGTATGTGTGGATGAAGACTGGACGGAACTGGAAGAATGCACTTACACACAAAGCAGCCCGGATGGTGACTTCACAGCGGATACCACCCGACGCCAGCACACCGTGAGTATTATCCTACTCAATGCGGCGACGGGCGACCGCATCACAGAAACGGAACTCGTCGGGGGTATGCCCGCTGAGTGCCCTGCCAATTACGACGATTTAGACACGGGTAGCCGCCAGTTTATCAGCGGGGAACGCGTGACGCCGAACGACTTCGTAATTTGGTATGAGGGCATCAGCTAACATGCAGCCGTCACCCACCCCACAGGGCCAGTTTACCAACCCATCCCGCCGTTCCCGGTTGATTTTCTTCGCCGTCGCGATGATCGGTGCGCTAGGCTTGCTCGTCAATACGCTAATCACCACCGCCGACACGTGGGCACTGCACCGGGCCTACGGCGCTCAGGTTGCGGAGATGTGCGATCCGCCGGGGGGTGGGGCAGCGGATGCGGCGAATATGCCTACCTCAACGAGCGATAGCCTTATTATCCTGGAAACAGGCACGGCAACCCGCCACGCATGGAGCGATTCCGGTGATGCTGGCGAGTTAGCCGTGGTCGCGTGTGTGGCCGAGCGCTGGAAGGAAGTGGAAACCTGTTCCGTGTTTCGGGATATGGCCAAGGGCGAGGACTACAACGCCGACGTGGTGCGGCGGCAGCACACCGCCGATGTGATCCTGTTTAACGCGCAGACGGGCGACCGCATCACCGAAACGGCCTTGCGCGGCCCGGAGCCGCGCACGTGTCCGGCAGATTACAGTGAACTGGTGGGGGAAAGCAAGCAGTTCATTGACGGGGAGCGGGTGCAGCGCGATACGTTTATGGACTGGTACAGCGAGCAGTTTTAGATCATCTGGCAACTGAGTTTTTAGCTTAGGGGACGACATATGGCAGACATTGAACGGGCAAAACCGATTCGTACCGTGGTGATTGTGCTGGCAGTGCTGGCGTTGGTTGTGGCGTGTGCAATTGTGGGCATCGCCAGCCTGATTGCTTTTGTGCTGACGTAGCCGCGCTTTGGGTTGATCCTGTGACACTCCCCTCGGAATAAATTCCGGGGGCTTCTATTGCACGCATGAGTTAACCACCTCTACGTTACGCAATATGGACGTGTCCCGCCCAGACAGCATTTCTCACTTTGGATGGGTTCAGCTTTTACGCGACAGCCTATCTGCCGCAACCAGCAAACTGAATTGTTAAAGTGCCGCATAGAGCCATCGCTGAGGCTATACTCCTTCTGTCGATTCACGCTCTACCGTGTAGA
>CAWUJQ010000519.1:0-3234 GCA_963922445.1 uncultured bacterium | reverse complement strand
GGTGGGCGTGGCAAGCGTGGTGAACTCGGCGGGAACCGTCAGGCCGGTTCGGAAGAATCGCAGCCGAGCATTGCCCGCTGGCTGGGGGACATCCGTAAGTACTTCCCCACCTCCGTTGTGACGGTGATGCAGCGTGACGCGATTGAGCGGTTTAATCAGCGTGAACTGCTGTTTGAGCCGGAACTGCTAGACACGGTTGTGCCTGACCCACATCTAGTGGCGGAACTGCTTTCACTGAAGGATGCGATGCCCGCCAAAACACGTGATAGTGCGCGGGTGGTGGTGCAAAAGCTGGTGGAAGACCTGACCAAGCGCCTGGAACATCCGTTGCAGCAGGCGGTGCGCGGTGCGCTTCAGCGGCACATCCGCACACTGAACCCGAAGCATAACGACATCAACTGGCATTTGACCATCCGGCGCAACCTGAAGAACTATCAACCGGATTTAAACACCGTCATTCCAGAAACGCTCATCGGCTACGGGCGCAAAAGTAACTCGCTGCGTGATGTCATCCTGTGTATCGACCAGAGCGGGAGTATGGGCCAATCGGTGGTGTACAGCAGCATCTTTGGTGCGGTGATGGCCAGCCTGCCCGCGCTCAAGACGCACATGATCGTCTATGACACCGAAGTAGCCGACCTCACCGAACACCTATCTGACCCGGTGGAGCTGCTGTTCGGGGCGCAGTTGGGCGGCGGCAACGACGGCCCACGTGCGCTGCGCTACTGTGAACAGCTTATCACCCGACCCAAAGACACAATTTTTGTGCTAGTCAGTGACCTGTACGAAACCGACTACGACGAGCAGGAAATGCTGCGTCAAATCGGGCGGATGCAGGCGGCAGGGGTACAGTTTGTGGTGCTACTCGCGCTGAGTGACGACGGCACTCCCGACTATAAGCGCAGTTTTGCGCAGTCGCTGGCAGCGATGGGCATTCCGTCGTTTGCCTGCACCCCGGAACTGTTCCCGGAACTGATGGCGTCGGCCATCAACAAGCAGGACATCAGCATGTGGGCCGGGCGTAACGACATCAACACGGCAGGCTAGGCCTACACACCACTGGCCGGGGGGTGCGTCTTACTCCCCGGCCACCAGCAGCAATGCAAAGCCATCGTAGCCCTTGCTGCCCACCGTCTGGACAGCCGTAGCCGTCAGGCGCGGCTCGTTGGCGATGAATTCGTTCATGGCGCGTACCCCCTGCACGCTCTCGTCGTCGTTGCCCGCCTGGATAACTTCACCATTGCGCACCACGTTGTCTACGATGATGAGTGTACCGGGCCGTGATAACGCCATTGCGCCGCGCACATAGTTCGTGTTGTTGGGCTTGTCCGCGTCAATGAATACAAGGTCAAACGGTGCTTGGCCTTCTTGTTGCAGTTGGGCCAGTGAATCAACGGCAAGCCCCTGCCGCACCGTCACTTGATCGGCATAGCCTGCCAGCGCAATGTTGGCACGGGCGACCTCAGCATGGGTTGGCTCATACTCCAACGTAATCAGTCTGCCATCTGCGGGGAGCGCCCGCGCTAACCAGACCGTGCTGTAACCGCCCAGCGTTCCAATTTCCAGGATGCGCTTGGCCCCCACCATCATCGCGAACATCATGAGCATTTTGCCCTGGTTCGGGGCCACGTTGATTTCCGGCAGTCCAGCAGCGTCGCTGGCCCGCAGCAGGTCATCCAAAACCGGGTCTACTTCCAGGTAGTGCTGGTCGAGATAGTCATCTACGGCTGTCCATATGGGCAGGGTCATGGTCGCTCCTTCACCTGTGTATCGGGTTGGTGGGATAAAGGTAAGGGCACCCCTATCACCTAGTTGACGAAACGCCTACAATAGAACCATAGGATTAGCCAACCGTAAAGAACCATGCCCCTAGGAATTACTCAGCAGTGGCTGCGCAATCAAATCAAGCTGCTGCCATCTGTACGCAACGCCCACCCATCGCTCGATACCGAAGCGGATTTGATCGTGCGAACCTGGGTGGGGATGAGCATTAAAATTTACTTTTTGGACGGCGTACCCAACCTGCGGGCGCTCAAGCGCGTGCTGCAAGAAAATACGCGCACCTACAATCAGGCGACGATGTTCATCGCGCATCACAGCCTGATGCCGCCGGATAAGCAGCGTTTGGCCCCCGATGATTGGATGCACGCGCTGCACGAACTGAACAGTGAGCGCATCTACACCTACGTGCAAGGCGAGGAGCGGCTGCAACAGGTACACTTTGACCATCTGCCCGATGGCAAGGAACGCGAGGCGTGGCACGGCGGAGATGTTGTCCTCGAACGGCTGCGCGTGCTGACCCTCACCGCGAAAACGCGCCCGTTACGCGGCCAGTGGATGATGGCGGACTTCGGGCAAAACCCGTACTGGCGCACGTCCGATAAGCGGGCAGAGCGGCTGCGCGCCCGCTACCGCGTGGGGCCGCAAAACTTCACCTGGACGCGCTACGATATGGGCGGTATGCCCGGTGGCGCAACCGATGACGCGCTCAACCGCGCCCACATGAGCGAACTGGAACGCAGTTACCAAAAGCTGGGCATTGCGCTAACGGCAACACAAGATGAGGTCAAGGCGGCCTTTCGCAAATTGGCCCGCGAGTACCACCCTGATGTAAGTAACCTGGAAAAGAGTGAAGCCGAAGAGCGCTTCCGGGAGATCAATGTTGCGTATGAGTACATTAAGGCGAATCAGCGCTGGTCTTAGCCTGATGGTTGCGTTGCTGGCGCTGTTTAGTGTGGGTGGGGTCAACGCACAATCACCTGACGGGCTAGACTGCCCGAACAGCGAACTGCTAGATCGGTACCGGGCGGCAGCCTACATGGCGAATGTGTTCGACACCACAGAGTGGACACCCACCATTGCGCAGGTCGCGGATAATAGCTACTTTGTGTCGTACTTCCCCGATTTTGCTGACGCCGCTGTCGCATTGACGTACTACCCGTTCCCGTGCGGTTACACCGAGGAGAATATTGAGGCGTTTTCTGTCGAAGCGACCTACGATATGGTCTTCCAGTACTATTCAGGTTGGGAACGAACCGACCAATGTGCCGCAGGTGATGTGACGCTTGAGGAGTTCATACTGATATTTGAAGGCCGCCCGTATGCGTCACGTTTTTGGATTCACCGCTACACGGATAACCGCGTTGTGACGGTCAACCTGGTGTTTAGTGAAAGCAGAGTAAGGAACGAGTCGAGAATAAAGTCAGCATGTAAGCGTGAAGGATAGAGGAGTAG
>CAWUJQ010000518.1:0-3251 GCA_963922445.1 uncultured bacterium | reverse complement strand
GGCAGCGCTGTGGGCGGCGGGGGTTGGGCTGTGCTGCGCTGGGCGAAGGGTACCGCAGGCTCCACAAAGTAGGAAGTCCCCTGTCCCTCGGCAATCCAGCCGATGTCGCCATCGGCGTCAATGCGATACCAGGCGATGCCCTCGGCACACGTTGGCCCCTCCAACACGTCGAAGAACGTGCGCACCGGGATTTGGGTGATCCGCCGTGACGATGTACTCGGTTGGGCACGCAGGTTGAGCGGACGGGCGTCGTCGTCGGTGATGTAACCCCGCGTACCGGGCGCAAGGCGTGAGGGCAGCGCGCCGGGGCAGGTTGCGATTACAACCTGGGTTGACCCGCTGGTGACAGTGGCGACCCGCAGCGTGGCGCGCCGTGTGGGTGCATCATCGGACGTGTTGGTCTCCGGCGGCGTGACAGTGTCTGTTGGCGTTGCGGTAGGGGTATGTGTTGGGGTGTTCGATGGTGTGCTTGTGGGTGTGAATGTTGGTGTGGCGCTGGGCGTATGGGTTTCTGTGGGCGTGTTAGTTGGAGCGAGCGCAACGGGTACCGCACGTAAGTTGCCTACTGCTTGGATGGACGAAGACACCCGCACCCACCCATCTTCGCCGTTGGCTGTGATGACGCGGTACCACTGATCGTTTTCGCTGATGCCCAGAATGGTCATGGTTTCGTCAGCGTTGAGCGTGGTGATAACGGGGTAGTCATCGCTGGGGCCTCCCCGCACGACGATGTTATCGCGCATCCCAATGGCCTGGGGTGTGCTGGGCGTAACTGTCAGCGTGTGGGTGGCTGTGGGCGACACAATCCCGGCTGAGCTTGACGTTACTGCCTCGGTCTCCGTTGGAATGGGCGTATCCGATGGGATTGAGGTGGCTGTGTTGACCAATCCCATTGCCACGAACAGCCCGCCGGGGGTATCGCCTCGGCTTTGCAGATAAGACACCCCGACCACGCCCAAAATCAACAGCACGACAATCGCGCCGAGAATGCCGAGTGGTGAGCGTGTGCGACCGGGTACCTCGCCGCGAGCAAGGGCGGCGGCTTCTTCTGTGTTGAGTCGTTCGGTGGCGCGGTTATCAATGGTGGACGGCAAACGGCCCTGCGCGGCGGTCGCTGTTGCGGTGGGCATGTTGAGTTCAGCAGCAGACGGGGTGGGCACGCTGGGAGAGGCGACGGGCAGCGTTGTTGTGAAGAAGCCCGTCGGCTCGTGGAGATGGCCGTGCATATCGGGTGAGGGAAGGGCTTCTTCGAGCGCTTCGACAAAGGCCGTCACACTTGGATAGCGTTCGTCAGGCTGCTTGGCCAGCACGCGTTCAAATACCGGATCAAACGCCTCGCCCAACTCTGGCCGCAGCGCCCGCGGCGAGGGCGGCGTGTCGTTGAGGTGCATATTGAGCAGCGCGTAGGGGTTGGGCGCTTCAAATGGCAGGCGTCCGGTGAGCATGGCAAAGGCCATCACCCCCACGGCATACTGGTCAGAGGCAGGCACCGCGTTTTCGCCGCGCCACTGCTCCGGGGACATATAAGACGGGGTGCCGACAGCAACACCGGTTCCGGTCAACTGGCTGGTGACTTCCATGAGCTTGGCAATGCCAAAATCAACGATAAAGGCATTGCCGTGTTCATCAAACATCACGTTGCTGGCTTTGATGTCCCGGTGAACCACGCCCCGGCTGTGGGCGTAGTCTAGCGCGCCTGCCAACTGACCTAGCACACGCACGAGTTCCCTTAGCGAAGGGAGCGGGCTTTCTGTTGAACTGCGGTGGCCGATGCGCTTATCGAGCGACCCGCCTGTGAGCAGGCGCATGACCACGTAGTTGACATCCCCCTCAACGCCGTAGTCGTGGATGGGCACGATGTGCGCGTGTTCCAGGGAGGCGGAAATATAGGCCTCGCGGTTGAAGCGCTCCACGTAGTCAGGGTTTTCCGTCAGGCGATTGGACAGCACCTTGACCGCCACATCGCGTTTGAGGTTGACCTGCACGCCGCGATATACAGCGCCCATGCCGCCTGTGCCAATGAGCTTGCGCAGTTCGTATTGGCCTAACCGCACGCCTTCTAACGACTCGATGCTGACCATGCTGAATGGGATGCCTTCACGGGTTTTTACGCATAAACGACTATCAGAATTGTATTAGACAACGGCGGTTTCGCGCTAGCCATAGGTGAAACCCCTGGGTTCGCCTTCAGCGAGGGCGGCGTTATACAGCGTGTCACATCGCCCTCGATTCTACCGTAACGCAATCTCGGACATCCAGCCGTCGCTGCCGCCAGGTGTGCGCACGCGCCACCACGGGATACCGCTTACGTCACGCGGCCCTTCAAAGATAGTGACCACCTGCCCCGCCACGACCCGATCTACAGAGATGTTGCCGCCCGGCTGGCTGAACACAAACGCTTCGGACTGCGTGATGGTGATGGCCGAACCGAGGCTAATTGACGGTGCTGCGGGAGGTGAGGTCGGTTGGACGACCTGCGGCGGGCTGGTGGCTGGGCTGGTGGCGATGTCTGGTGCGTCTGACGTGGGCGCGGCGGGCTGGCTGGCGCGCCCGGTCAGTATCGATTCTTCCACCCAGCCGTCACTGCCGGACGGTGTGCGTACACGCCACCAGTTGACGCCTGCGGCTACCTCTGGCCCGCCAATCACACTAACAACATCCCCTGCGTTGATTTGGGCCACGCCCACGCCGCTGTTGGCCCCGCTAAAGGCGAATGTTTGGTTTTCCACGCGGTAGGTGCCACCCACGAATACGTTGGTGGTGATAGCAGGTTGGGTGGGTACGTCGGCATCATCATCGTCGTCGGGCTGTGCAATTTGGCGGGTGGCCGACGGCGTGACGCCCGGTTCGGTGGCGACTTCACCCGTTGCGGTTAAGATGACCTCAATTTCATCCGCCGTTGGCTCGTCTGGGCCGAACTCCGATGCAATTACCCAACCGGACTGGCCACCCGCACGCACGGCGTAGTAACGCTCTCCCCGGAAGTCGAAGAATGTGGCTCCGGTGCTGCCCCCGTTGATAACCCGGACTTCTTCCGCAATCTCGATGTCAAACACCGCGCGCCCGCCAACCGTTGCAAACAGCGTGGACGGCTGCTGCGCGTACAGGACAAGGCCCACGTTCGGGATGCCGGGAGGGGTTGGCGTCGCGGTGGCCTGGGTGGGCGTCACCGATGGCGTGGGCGTGTCTGACGGGGTTGGCGTCAGCGTGGGTGTGTCGGAGGAAGTCGGCGTATCCGTTGGGGTACGGGT
>CAWUJQ010000517.1:0-3257 GCA_963922445.1 uncultured bacterium | reverse complement strand
AGCCCATGACCGGGACGCGCCGCACGCGGTATTGGATGAGCTGTGGGCGCAGGCGTGTGCCGCGCTCAAGGCACAAGGGGTTACGGCTGTGGCCGCGCTGCTGATGCGTGATTGGCTGGACATGCTGGTGCGGCGGTGGGGCTTCCATTATATTGAGCATATTATCACGCTGCGGCGCTATGGCTATGACCTGCCAGACGATATGGCATTGCCGCCGGAGATTGTGCGGGCAGAACGCTGGCATCACGATGCGGTGGCGGTGGTGGATCACGCTGCGTTTGATGCCCCCTGGCAGATGACCCCGCGCGAGGTACACCAGGGGATGCGGGCTGGGTCTTATAACACGATTGCTGTGGTGGACGGAAAAATCGTCGGTTACCAGATTACAACGACCCACGGCCTGAACGGTCACCTGGCGCGGTTGGCCGTGCTGCCGCAAACGCAGGGGCAAGGCGTGGGGGGTGCCCTGCTGCGTGATATGGTGATGTGGTTCCAGCGGAAGCGTATACTATCGATAACCGTCAACACGCAGGAAAGCAACATCCGGTCGCAGCGTTTGTACGAGCGTTATGGCTTCCAGCGCAACGGGTATGATCTGCCGGTGTGGATGCGCGATTTGTAGGCCAGCGGTACCCCTCTCACAAGCAAGTCTCGGAGTCCAGTCGCACGATGACCATTATCTACAATAAAAACCATGCTGATATGTCCTTTTTGGAGGGCAAGCCCGTCGCCGTGATTGGCTATGGCAACCTGGGGCGTCCGTTTGCGCTCAACCTGCGTGACAGCGGGGTGAAGGTGGTGGTGGGCACCCGCAGTGACGAAACGCGGAAGCAAGCGGCTGCTGACGGCATGGCCGTGACCAACATCCCGGAGGCGGTACGGGTGACGAACATTGCCATGCTGACGATTCCTGATGAGGTGATGCCGCCCGTCTACCTGGAACAGGTGGCACCGTACCTGCGGGATGGCGAGTCTTTGGTGTTCGCGAGTGCGTACAATGTCGCGTTTGGGTACATCGAAGCGCCGCCGTTTGTCGATGTGGGCTTGATCGCACCGCGCACGTTGGGCGATGCCGTTCGCGCCCGCTATTTGGATGGGCGCGGCTTCTATAGTTTTGTGTCTGTAGGGCAAGACGCGACGGGCAACGCCTGGGATGTGGTGCTGTCTTTGGCGGGGGCGGTCGGGTCTTTGCAGGCCGGGGCAATTGAGATCAACTTTGAGCGTGAGGCCGAACTTGACCTATTCATTGAACAGGCGATTTTGCCCGCCTTTCAGCATGTGATGATTAGCGCGGCGCAACTGCTGATGGACAGGGGCTACCCGCCGGAAGCGGTGCTGGCGGACTTGTATCTGAGTGGCGAGTTTGTGGACTACCTGGAGCGGGCGGGGAAGTACGGCCTCATCGAAGCGATGCGCTTTACCGCGCCGCACACGCAGTACGGGATGCTGAGCCGGATTGATCGCTTTAGAGATTTAAAGCTGGAGCGGATGATGGAAGTCACGCTGGATCAGATTAAAAATGGCAGCTTTGCTCAGGAGTGGGCCAAGGAGTATGCGGACGGCTACCCGCGCTTGGCCAAGCTGTATGACGAACACCAGAAAAGTGAGCTGTGGGAGTGGGAACAGCAAACCATTGAAATGCTAGACACATCACCGATTGCTGGCGATGACGACGAACCTGAATTATGATAAGGTTCCAATTCGCTGCGTAGTGGTTTAAAAGGTCTGCGAACATGACGGATAACACACAAGAAATCATCGCTTCTCTTATTCTGGATTTTACGAATCCGAACTCGGATATTCGTGAGCGGGCCGTTGTGCAGGTTTTGGACTACGGCGATGCTGCCGTGGACCCACTGTTAGCTGTATTAGAAGACGACGATGCCAACGTCCGGCATATGGCAGTGTGGGCGCTGGGCGAACTTGGCGATCACCGGGCGGTGCAGCCCATCATCAGCCGCCTGAGCGACCCGGCAGAACGAGTGCAGGACTGGGCAGCGCGTGCCCTGGGCGAGATGAAAGCGGTTGAAGCGATTGACCCGCTGATTGCACTGCTAAAAGATGGCAACCCCTCCACGCGGCGCAATGCGGCGGCAGCCCTGGGTTGGATTGGCGAGGCGCGAGCAGTGCCCCCGTTGATTGAACAGCTTACGGATGCAGACTCGGTTGTGCGCAGCAACGCGGCGAACTCGCTGGGCAATATTGGGGACGAGCGGGCAGTGCAGCCGATTATCAAGGTGTTAGACGACCCCGATGCCTGGACGCGTGGGCAGGCGGCCCGTGCCTTGGGCGATATTGGTGCCGATGACGCGATTCCGGCGCTGTTGAGCGCGATTGGCGACAGCGGCGAGTGGGTGCGGTATAACGCAGTGCGGGCGCTGAGTTTGATTGGGGCGCAGGAGGCGTTCGAGCAGCTTGTTGAGGTGCTGCACAACGATGACAGCCCGAATGTGCGCCGCGGCGCTGCCGAAGCCCTGGCTGAATTGGGCGATCAGCGGGCGGTGGCTGCGCTTGAAGAGTCGCTAAACAAGGAAGACACCCAAAACCTCAAACGCGTCATCACGCAGGCTATGCAAATCCTCAAGCGCGACGACGACGCCACGTAACCCCAGGCGCGGGCCGCCACACGCGCCGCGCTTAACGAAGATGCGTAAATTTTTGCACTATTCCCTCACTATAACCCTATTGTAATTGCTTTGTGCAACGTATTTGCATAAACTGACATTCATCGACCGGGGGCATGTTGACATTGCAAAATGCTCTCAATGCTTATGTGGGAGTAGATATGCACGATATGCTGAAGAATCCGTTCAAGTGGGCTGGTGCTGTGATGCTGCTGGCATTGGGCCTGTTGAGCCTGGCAACCATAACCGGAGCCGCGCCGCAGTTTGAGGTGACCAACCTGCCCGACGGCAGCGTGAAGGTGACGGCAGCCGATGGCGCGAGTCGTGACGAATTTGGCCAGTCGGTGAGTGTGTCTGGGGACATAGCCCTGGTGGGTGCCTACAGGGACGACGACAACGGCACCGATAGCGGCAGCGCGTACGTGTTTGAGCGGGGCGAGAACGACACGTGGACACAGACGGCCAAGCTGGTGGCCAGCGACCGCGCGAGTAATGACCGGTTCGGTATTTCGGTGAGTGTGGATGGGGACGTGGCCGTGGTGGGGGCCTACGCGGACAACGATAGGGGCACCGCCAGCGGCAGCGCGTATGTGTTCGAGCGTGGCGAGAACGGCGCGTGGACACAGGCTGCCA
>CAWUJQ010000516.1:0-3267 GCA_963922445.1 uncultured bacterium | reverse complement strand
AGGTTCTATTTGAAGAAACTGTTGGTCGTAAGTGTCTTCAATATAGTTAACTCGAAAACTCTCATCTGAATCAGGTAGTACAAATTCCTTGCCGTCAGATTGGATTATATCTAGTAGGTCATCCCACATCTCGGAAAAGGGTAGATGACTCGGTTCCTCATGTAGCCAACGTTTCATATCCTTTATGTTGCGATGCTCAGGCACAAGCACGTCACGGCTATCATATATGTGAATATAAATTTTGATCGGTAACGGATGTAGATATTTTTCCATTAACGGCCTGACTTGTGTTTCCCAATCTAGTTCACCATTTCCGCATCCTAACTGGGGGAATGATATGGACGTAATGCCTTTCGCGTCATATGTAGCAACGAACTTCTGTAGACCAGCCTCTATGTATTCAACTTTGGATTTTTGACGCCAATGTTTTTTCGTGGGAAAGTTCAGAATCCACTTGTTCCCTGTTTTATATATCCATAGTTTGCCGACATCAAGCAAACCTTGCTCACAGATTTCTTGATAGCGCTTGAACATATCTGGATAAATCTTTTTAAAATCCAAAGCAATACCTTTACCCATCACACCAACGGTGTTTACTGTATTGACAAGGACTTTGGCAGGGCTTTGGAAAAGATCATCGTACACATAGGTAATCATTGAATCGCTTCTCGGTGAATACAGTCCAGCTTTTAGGGTACAGAACTATATCAAAAAACAAACAAGATTTCAGTTTGACTTAATCAACAATTTCAGTATAGAACACTTTTTCTTTTTTGCAATCAGAAGATCTAGCCCAAACCCTTTCACATGAGAACTGTGTGGAAGATTGCTGGCTACCGTCTCATCTAAGCTATAGTTTTATGATGTTCGTCACATTTCTACAGAAACCTTCAGGGAAGCCCCATCTATGCAAACCCAGTCGCATGTACTCATCAACGCTGCGCTCGGCAAACAACTCGAACGGCGCGGCATCCGGCCCAAATACTGGGCACTGGCTATCGGCTCATTCATGCCAGACGTGCCCCTGACCATTCTCACCATCAACTACATTATCCGAACGGGTGGCTTTGGTCGCGGCCCGGAAGAGGTATTTGGCGATGTGTATGACGCGCTCTATTTCACTGACCCGGTATGGGTCACGGGGCATGCGCTGTTTCACGCACCGTTCATGATCGCACTGTGGATGCTCATTGGCTGGTGGGTCGGCTTTCGCCAGAACAAGCAGTGGGGCCAGTGGATTTTCTGGTTTGCGGTGGGCAACGCGCTCCACTCCCTGCTAGACATTCCCACCCACCACCATGACGGGCCGCTGCTGCTGTTCCCGTTCAACTGGGATGTGCGCTTCGTCAGCCCGGTCAGCTATTGGGATCCAAACCACTACGGCAACATCTTTACGCCGATTGAGCTGGGATTGAATGTTGTGCTGTTGCTTTACTTCGGCTGGCAAGGGGTCAAGCGGTGGTCAAACCGCAGGCAGCAGCGAAGCGCTAATGAGGTCGCTGCGGAGGCGTAATCCGCAATTGGCATTGTGGCAGGGGTTTGATGCATCAAACCCCTGCGATATTTCGCCTTTATACCCCAGTTAAGCGCGGGCTTCTTCCATCTGACGCGGTGTTGGGCGGTCTTTTAGGTCTTTGCGCTTGGGCACGTTCTGGCTGCGCCGCCGCAGGAAGAGCGCAATCCCCGCCCCGACGAACACCACCAGCATAAACACCTGCGACACGTTGAACCCGGCCAACACGCTCGTTTCCAGGCGCAGGAACTCCAGCAAGAAGCGAATAACGGCATACTGCATCAGGTAAATCAGGAAGATGTCACCCGGCACCAGCGTATTGCGGCGGCGCAGGAACAGGTTCAACAGCACGATAAACGCGATCAAGCTCCACAGCGACTCGTACAGAAACAACGGGTGGAACAGCGTGCTATCAATCGGGTATTCCACCGTGCTGGTGAATGGAAACACGCGCTTCGCCCCCGGAATAGTGATGCCCCACGGCAAGTTCGTGACCGTGCCGTAAAGCTCCTGGTTGATGTAGTTGGCCCAACGCCCAATCGCCTGACCCAGCGGCAGCGCCACCGCGGCGATGTCCAGCCATGCTGGGATTGCGAGGCCATTGGTGCGGAAGTAGACAAACGCCCCGGCCAAACCACCCAGCACCGCCCCAAAAATGCTCAGGCCACCACTCCAGATGGCAATCGCGCCGTTGTTTACATCAAAGAAGTTGCTGTAAAAGTAGGCTGCGTCATACTGTGACGTGACCGGCGGGAAGGTAACGAACCACAGGCGCGCCAGGATAATGCCCGGAATAATGGCAAACGTGAGCGCGCCCCAGATGTGTTCCGGGTCGCGGCCATCCACAGCGGCCAGCCGTGCGGCCACGTTCGCGGCAATGAGCATGGCTACAACGATAATGATGCCGTAGTAACGAATTTGCAGCGCCCCGCCAATCGTGATGCTCTCGCGGTTGTCAAAGGCGATGCCCTGGGCCAAATCGAAGCCCGGTACGAAGCGGTTGACCAGAATGCCAATGCCGCCAATGAGCAGCAGGAACGTGCCCACTGTGCCAACGATGCCCAGGATGCTATCAGCCTGGTTGCCCAAGCGGGTGCGAACCGCTTTGCCCTGCTCCATACGGTTAATCACTTCTGGCGCGATGACCAAAATTAAGCCGACAACGGCTAAAACAATGTATAGTGCTAACATCTATTCTTGAGTCCCTGTTGTGTGTTGACGAACAAACCATAATCGCTGCAACGCTGTCAGGTGCGTGCCGATGGCCAGCACCCACAGGCCCGGTAGCAGCAGCCACCTGGAAAACCATAACGCAATCAGCAGCACCGCCATGCGCTCGAAGCGGGTGAAGTACCCGATTCGTACATCGACCCCAACATCGGGGGCGGCGGCACGTGCCCGCACATAGCTTACCGCGTAGCTGCCCACCATCGCTGCCAGCGCTAGCAGCATGAAATGCAGTTGATTTTGGCGGGCAAAATGATAACTCAATCCGATGAAAATAAAACCGTCAGCATACCGGTCCAGGAAGCTGTCTAACACAGCGCCAAACGAGTGCGTAATGCCCCGCACCCGCGCGACCGCCCCGTCCAGGGCATCCAGCAGCGAGCCGATTAAAATCAGCCAGGCCGCCCACCCAAACTGACCCAATCCAGCCGCCACGCCCCCGGCCATCACAAACAGCGTCCCCACAACCGTTATCACGTCCGGGTGTAGGCCCATACGATGGGCAACCGTGCCGCAGGTGTGCGCCC
>CAWUJQ010000515.1:0-3279 GCA_963922445.1 uncultured bacterium | reverse complement strand
CCCGTGGGGGGGGGGGTGCCCGCACCCTTGGGGGGCAACGTTGGGGCCAGGGGCCGGGGGGCGACCGGGGGGGGGGCCCCGCCCCGACGATGGTGACACCGAGCAGAACCACCACCGCCGTGATGACGAAGGGGCGCGTCATGCTTTCTGCACCTCACGTAGTTGGCGTGTGACCCGCCGAGACAGGCGGTTGGTCACAGTCGTATCCACCTGAAGCTCCATTCCCAGTAGTGCCAGTGCCGTGAACGCCACCAGCGTCTGCACCGACGCATGGGGACTGCCGCTGCGCTGGCGGGCAAGTTCGTCCTCCAACTCGCGCAGATCGCGGGTCATCAGCCGTGTGAGGCGTGCCTGCTGGTCGGAATCTTCCCCGAAAGCATCACTTTCTAAAAAGCGCCGCTGGTGCTGCATGATCGCCACATGCTGCACAAAAATCACCACGTAATCCAACGCCAGCGGCGAGAGCGTATCCAGCATGTGCAGCGCGTCGCGTTGATCGTCGCTTAGTGCCCCTAACCGATCATCGGGAAAGAAATAGGTAATCGGCACAGATAGCTCGTGTGCCAGCCGGCACAGTGTCGGCAGCGACGGCAGCGAGTGCCCCTTTTCGTAGCGCGAGATCATGTCCTGCCCCACCTGCGACCGTTCGCTCAGAACGTGTTGGGTCAGGTTGGCGGTCAGCCGCGCTTGACGCAGCCGCCGCCCAAAATAAGCTGAGATTTTTTGAAGTTGCCCCATAATTCCGATCGCCGTTATAGTCAATTCACAACAAGACTTAGTGTACGATTGAGGCTGGCTGCGGTGGGGCAAAATATGTAACAAATCCCATATTTACGTCGCCATGGGCTGCGTGTGGCGGCACTTCGGGTAACCCGAACAGCCGATGAATGCCCCGTGTTTGCCGTGACGCTGCACCAGCGCTTTGCCGCACTTCGGGCAGGTGCCAGCCGATTTATCTACAGGGATCGCGGGTCTGGACTGGCCCGCGTTGAGCGTGGCATGGACCACGGCTGTACCAAACTGCGGCGCTGCTTCCGCCCAGAAGTCGGTCAGGTAGGCGCGACCGTTGCGCTTGCCTGCGGCAATCTCGTCCAGCGCCGACTCCATCTCTGCCGTGAAATCTACTGCAAACAGCGACGGCAGCCGCCCTTCTAGCACGCGGTTGACCTGTTCGCCCAGCGGCGTAACGGCCAGCTTGCGCTTCTCTAATTTGACATAGCCACGCTTCTTGAGCGTTGCCAGTGTCGCCGCATAGGTAGAAGGTCGTCCCACGCCGTGCTGTTCTAGCGAGCGCACCAGCGTCGCCTCACTGAACCGGGCGGGCGGTTTCGTCCAGTGTTCCTTTGGGGTGAGTGCCTCTGCTGTAACGACCTCACCGGTCGTCAGGGGGGGAAGCTCTCCGGCTACGCTATCGTCATCGTCGGGATTCTCCGTTTCCTTCTCATCTTGCAGGTCGTAGACCCGCTTGAATCCGTCAAACAGCAGCCGTGAACCCTTCATGGTGAACACCGCCTCACCACCAACGACGGTCACATGCACATCGTGGTAGACCGCGCTTGCCATCTGGCTTGCCAGAAAGCGGCGGTAAATGAGCGCGTACAGGTCGGCAGCCTTTGCGCCCTCCGTCCCCAATTCCAGCCGCACCGCGTCGGGTGTCGTTGCCGTATCGGTCGGACGGATGCACTCATGCGCCTCCTGTGCGTTGCCCTTCGCGCCGTAACTGTGCTTGCCAATGTAGTTTGCACCATATTCCGCCGTGATGGTGATGTGTGCCATCGCTGTGCCTTCGAGGGACACTGCCGGGCTGTCCGTCCGCATATAGGTGATGTGCCCGTTTTCGTAGAGCGTCTGTGCCAACTTCATGGTTGCATCGGGTGATAACTTGAGATGCGAACTTGCGGTCTGCTGAAGTGTCGAGGTTGTAAACGGTGCAGGCGGTTTCTGCTGCCGCTGTTTCGGCGTAACGGACTCAATATGAAAGGACGTATCGCGCAACACGGTTAGAATCGCTTCTGCATCCGCCTGTGATTTTAGATGGGGCTTCTTGCCCTGCCAGCGGGTCAGCTTTGCCATAAATGTGCCACCCTGGGCGCGAAATGCGCCCGTTATCGACCAATAGGCTTCGGGTACAAACATCCGAATCGCCGTTTCACGATCTGTCACCAGCCTCAGCGCCGCGCTCTGAACACGTCCCGCTGACAGTCCTTTGCCCTCAACGTGTTCCCACAGGTAACGCGATGCAGGATAACCGACCAACCGGTCGAGCGTGCGCCGTGCCTCCTGCGCGTCCACCAGATGGGTATCAATCGAACGTGGCGACGCAAACGCCGCTTTCACCGCTGATAGTGTAATCGCGTCAAACGACACACGCACCAGCTTTGCCTTCGTTTTCGCCTTGCGCAGAATCTCTGCCACATGATGGGCGATGGCCTCGCCCTCGCGGTCGGGGTCCGCCGCCAGGTAGATCGTCTCGTAGGGCTTCTTCGCCTCCGCTCGCAATCGTTTCGCTACGTCCGCTTTCACGACTTCGTAGTCAGGCTGCATCGTTGCCACATCAATGCCGAACGATTTGCGCGGCAGATCAGTGACGTGTCCCATCGACGCCATGATTTGATACTGACTACCAAGAATATGCTGTAATTTTCTGATCTTACCGGGCGATTCCGTAATGACCAAATAGAGCTTGCTCATGAGGACGACACTCACTTTTGTTAACGTCATTTTCATGAGTGTACGACGAACAAGCGCTGATGTGTTCAACACACAACGGAGAAGATTTGCACTACAATGGGGGCACGCGCAGGCGTTTCGCGTTTGTGTCGGACTGCCCGAGTGTTTTGCTTCCTACGGCGCGCACTCGGACAGTCCTCCAGAACATAGCCCTGCTGGGCAGGGTGTCCGTTTGCATTGTAACCGACATCGGCGGCCTGCGGAAACGACCGTCTGCTTCAATGCGCCTTGGGAATTGTGCGATTCTGCATCTGGTGCATACAAAAACTCCTGAACCCGGTCATAAGGACTGGGCACAATTAAGGAGTTTTGCAGTATGCAACCGCCTATCAATAACCCCGAACTGCGGCGGCTCTTCGCCGTCGCCCAACTGCTGCTGGAGGCCCAGATTGAGCAGCAGGCATCCGAAGCCGAGGCGAACGCCCCGGACCAGTCAAACAATGCAGACCAGAAAGGAGAGAACAACAATGCCCAAGAATCGTAATTTCCAGCCTGTGGAGCCGCTTCCGGGTTGGGCTATCTATCTGCGTACCAGCAGTAAGGATGCTC
>CAWUJQ010000514.1:0-3280 GCA_963922445.1 uncultured bacterium | reverse complement strand
AGCGGGGTTGCTGCCGCCGTGACGGCAGGGAACATCAACACAAGACACAAAATCACGTCGCGTACACGCACAGCCCACCTCCCTGTGAGGGTTGAAAGTATTGCATTTATCATAACACGACGGCGTGACGCGACTGTCATTAAACTAACAAGAAAACCGCCCCACTGCTGGGACGGCTTTCGTTGTTATGGCGCAGGTGATGCAGCGCACCCCCTAACGGGTTACCGGCGCATGACTTACTCAGCGCTGGCAAGTTCTTCTTCAGAGATGAAGTCACCGAAGAAGGCCTTGAAGTAGTAGTACGTACCGTCGCGGCCCACGTGCAGCGGGGAGTCCTCAATGAACTGGACAGCGAAGGAAAGCACAACGTCGTTGGCGTCGAAGGCGCTGCCGTCGTGGAAGGTCACGCCTTCACGCAGGGTGAACGTCCACTCGGTCAGTTCTTCGTTGGCGCTGAATTCAGTCGCCAGGGCCGGAACCACCTCGGTGCCACCGATTTCGTAAGCCAGCAGGCTTTCGTTGATCTGCTCGCAAGCGCGCAGGGTTTCACCGTCGGTTTCGTCGGCACAGTACAGGCTGATCGGCTCAGCGTTCTGAATCCAGACGAAGTCGTCGTCGGACGGGTCTTCAACGACGCCGAAGTACTCGTTGCCCAGCGGGCTGCTGTGCGGGTTGCCGCCAATTTCGGCACGGTAAGCCACAGCGGAACCACCATGTGCGACCGGGACCATTGGCACGTTGTCGCGGATGGCTTCGTTAGCAGCCACATAGAACGGATAGCGCTCTTCGGGGTCTGCAAGTTGGGCACCCGCGGTCAGGTTATCGGTGATGTCATCGAACTTGGCACCGAACTGGTCAGATGCACCCACACCGAAGTGGAAGTCCAGGAAGTTGGTTGCGTCTGGGTAGTCTGCACCCCAACCCAGCAGGTGGAGTTCCAGCTCACCAGCAGCGGAGGCGTCCAGGAAGGCGCCGGATTCCATCTGCACGATTTCGGTTTCGATGCCCACTTCAGCCAACTGCGCCTGGATGTCCTGAGCGACGAGACCGGGGGTAGGCAGGTAGGAGCGAACCACGTCACGGTAGGAGATTTCCAGCGTGATGGGCAGTTCAACCCCGCTCTCTTCCAGCAGTTCAGCAGCACGATCCGGATCGTACGGGAACGGCTCAACTTCTGGCGTGTAACCGTAGATCACCGGCGGCATAAACTGGCTGGCAGCGATGGAGCCTTCGGGGTAGAAGCTGTCCACAATGCGCTGGCGGTCAATGGCGTAAGCGATGGCCTGACGGACCAGCGGGTCGTCCATTGGCTCGATGGCGTTGTTAAGCGCCAGGTAGAAGATGTTGGTGCCAGCACGCGGGAAGAGCGCTAACGCTTCGTCGTCTTGAATGATCGGGATTTCGTTGACGCCGGGGTTGTCGATGCCGTCAGCTTCACCCGCTTGCAGGGCAGCCAAGCGTGCGCTGGCTTCGCTGTTCCAGCGGAAGATGAGGGTCGGCTCAATGGCCGGTTCGCCCCAGTAGTCTTCGAAGCGGGTCATCACGATTTCGTTACCCAGGTCCCACTCTTCCAGCATGTAGGGGCCGGTGCCGATGGGGTTCTGGAACAGCTCTGGGCCACCACCACCCGTGGCTTCCAGGTGTTCGCTGGGGTGAATGTTCATGGCAGAGAAGGCCACCTTGGACGGGAAGGCCGGATCGGGGGCACACAGGGTGAACGTCACGGTCAGTTCATCAACCGCTTCGATCTTCTGGATAGCGCCGCCGTAGTCACAGCTTGCAGCTTCAAACGATAGGAGTTCATCCTGGGCAGCGACAGGCACAACCAGCACAGCCACAGCGATGAGGGTAAGGAGGATCACACGAAGGTGGGTCATTAAACATAGTCTCCTGAGTGTTAATAGAAGAATCATCTTACGGCGGAGCTTTCCGCACGCGCCCGCTATGTTATCGTAGTTTGAAGATCACACCAAATTTTCGTTTAAACTGTCCGATTTTTACGCGAATGGCTTGTGCAGTTTGCAAATGCTTCGTACACTTCGCGTGTTTAGATCACTCCACTGCGCGCTTGTTTAAGCGGTTACCCGCAATAATCTACAAGCCTTAACGTGTTCCTCACGTGCCGTTTATATAAGGCTAACCCTTGCCTTACGCGCTCTGGCTAAATTCCACGCACCGTATCTAAGACTTATCCATCCACAAAGGAGATACACCTATGCGTCAATTTATCACCATGCTGGCGGCGCTGTTCGTCGCTGCAATGGTTGTGATTCCGGTTAGCGCTCAAGAACGTAACTTGGTCGAAGCTGCCCAGAATGCAACTGGCTTCAACACCCTGTTGGCAGCGGCAGAAGCGGCTGGCCTGGCTGAAGAACTGGCCACGGGCGGCCCGTACACCGTTTTCGCCCCCACCGATGGCGGTTTTGCGGCTGCCCTGGCATCACTTGGCATCACGGCAGAAGACCTGCTGGCTGACACCGACACCCTGACCGCAATCCTGAGCTACCACATCGTTCGTGGCGAGTTTTCCTCCGGTGACCTGATTGCCTTGATTGAAAACTCCGGCGGCACCGCTCAGTTGCGCACGCTCAACGGCGAAACGCTGACGGCTGAACTGGTTACGCTGGACGTCACCCCGGCTGCTGAAGAAGGCGCTCCAGCACCTGACCCGGTCTTTGCTGACTTCATCTACCTGAACCGTGATGGCCAGAACATCAGCGTCTTTTTGGCAGACGTGAGCGCGTCTAACGGTGTGCTGCACGGCATCAGCGGTGTGCTGCTGCCGCCGAGCTTCACGGGTGCTGGCGAGGCTGGTGAGGAAGTTGCCGAAGCAGGCCCCGGCACCATCGTTGAGGTGGCTGCTGGCAACGAGAGCTTTACCACGCTGGTTGCGGCAGTTGAGGCTGCTGGCCTAATCCCGACACTGAGCGAGGGCAACTTCACCGTGTTCGCCCCGACGAACGAAGCTTTTGCGGCTGCCCTGGACGCGCTGGGCGTGACGGTTGACGAACTCGTTGGCGACACTGAACTGCTGATGTCCATCCTGACCTACCACGTTCTGGTGGGTGACTTCTCCGCAGAAGACATTGTGTCGGTTGCTTCCAACCGTCCTGATGGTGTGGCCAACTTCAACACGGTCAATGGCGAAGCGCTTACCATTGAAGTTGTTGACGGCAGCGTGGTCATCAACGGTGGTGCTGCTACCGTCACTGGCGCGGATGTGGAAGCCTCCAACGGCATCATCCATGTGATTGACGGCGTGCTGCTGCCGCCGAGCCTT
>CAWUJQ010000513.1:0-3294 GCA_963922445.1 uncultured bacterium | reverse complement strand
AAGATGCTACTGTGGCTGACGCAGGCACGCCCGCAGCGCCCGTGGCGGCCCTGGCCCCCGTCGTAAACGTAGCTGAACTGGAAGAAGGCAATCTGGCTGAACTCGTCCCGCAGATTGACCAACTGTCCACCTTTACGGCGGCTGTAGAAGCAGCTGACCTGGAAGACCTGCTGGCCGATCCCAACGACGATGAGGAAGAGGACGACCTGGGCTTTACGCTGTTCGCCCCCACGGATGACGCCTTCGCGAGCCTGCTGGGGGGCATCCAGGGCGTGACCGAAACGCAGTATACCGAGACCGACCTGCTCGAAAGTGCCGTGCTGGAGGATATTCTGCTGTATCACATGAGTGAGGGTGTGGTGATGGCGGAGGACTTCCCAGAGTTGACGCGCCCGTTGGAATCGCTCGTGGTGGGTGGAGGCATTTTCACCAGCGTGACGGGTGAGGGTGTGGTGCAGTTGAACGGCTTCGTCACGGTAATCCAGGCGGACATTGAAGCTGAGAACGGCGTCATGCACATCATTGACGAAGTGCTGCTGCCCGAATCTGCTTTGGAAGAATTTGGCTTTTAGCCGGTCCCGGTTGGCGGCGTTTCGTTAGCCGGGTCAAGCTGAAGGGGTAAGGTCACGGTAAAGGTTGTGCCCTTGCCCTCTTCACTGGTAAATGTGATGCTGCCTTGCAGGGCTGTCACTGCCCGCTGGATGATGGCCATGCCTAAGCCCGTGCCAGGGATGTTGCCGACATTTTTGGCACGGTGGAATGTATCGAACAGCTGGGCCTGGTCTTTGGCCGGGATGCCAATGCCATTGTCGCTTATGGTGACGGCGAGTTTGTCGCCATCACACGTATACCTACACGTCACAATGCCGTCCCACGGCGAATACTTCATCGCGTTGGAGAACAAGTTCATAAAGATTTGCTGCATTAACGGTATATCCATGTAAACGAATGGATGATTCTCACATTGACCTGCGACGTTGACAGGGCGGTGATCGGGAAAAGCAATACTGGTCGCCTCGGCAAGCTGACCAAAGAACTGGTGTAACGAAATTTCATCAGCACGGGGCGACTGGCCAACTTGCTCATCTCTGTTGATAAACATCACGTCGCTTAGCAGTTGTGTGAGACGGTCAATTTGTAGGTCAACCCCGGCCAGCCGTCTTTCCAACTCGTCAGCCGTCAGGTCATCCTTCCTCAACCGGAGGATATCCATCGTTGATTTGATGACTGCCATCGGCGTTCGGAACTCATGCGAAACCATTGCAATAAAGTTGGTTTTGACTTCGTTTAACTGTTTTTCTCGCTTGAGTGCCTTAAGCAGTTCGTCTTCTTGATACTTGCGCGTCGTGTAATCTTCTACAGTAAATACAACCTGGCTAATCTCGCCATCTTCGTCGAACACAGGTGCGCCGTTAATGGCCAAGTAGATAATATTGCCATCGTCACGCACAACGGCCTGACGCACATTCCAAACGGGTGCCTTGGTTCGCATCACCTGCACAAAGGGCTGCTGCTCATCTGGAAAGGGGTTGCCCTCATAGTCGGTATGCTGCCACTGCGGCGCGTCATAAGTGCGGCTTTGCATGTCCTTGCGGGTCAGGCCGAGAATTTCTTCGGCTCGACGGTTGGCAAAGGTAATCGCGCCATTTTTGTCTACAACGGTTATCCCGGCGGGACTCGTCTCCGTAATATTGCGGAGCAGGTCACGCTCCTGCCGCAGTGATTCCTGAAAATCGCGCTGTGCGGTCACGTCAGTTGAAACTGTCACCAGCTTTTCAGGATTGCCATGCTCGTCTAGCACCGGGTTCGTTCGCGTTTCTAGCCAGATGTAGTCACCATTTTTATGCCGAAAGCGGTATGTCAGGCGGACTCGGGGGCGTCCGTCAACACTGGTCATATGGCTCTGAAGAAGGGTGTCTGACTCATCTGGATGGAAGAACTCATAGGGGCTTTTGCCCAGCAGCTCTTCTGGTTTGTATCCCCATACTGCCTTAGCGGCAGGGCTGACGTAAAGATATTCGCCGTCAAGTTCGTGCAGGCAAATCACATCCGTTGCGTTTTCTGCCAGCACCGAAAGCAGCCGTTGCCGCTCATCCAGTTCGGCCATCATTGCTTCGCGTTCGCTCACGTCGCGCACAATGGCTGCAAAGTAGAGTTGCTCACCCACTTGATATTTCGTGATGGACGCTTCTATCGGGAAGTAGGTGCCGTCTTTGCGTTTGCCCCGCACAGTTGCCCGCTGCATCATGTGGCGGCTCACGTCGGTAGACTGTTGGAACTGGTGAATGTGGTCATGGTGGCGGGCGGCAATGTCCGCTGGCAACAGTATCGACAACGGCTGACCGATGGCCTCTGCCGCTGGGTATTGGAATGTCTCTTCTGCACTTTTATTGAAGCGCACAATCGTCTGCGTCTCGTCGATCACAACAGCGGCATCCGCCGCCAAATCGAGAATATCCAAGGCTAATAAGCTTTGCCCTACCACTGGGTCATAAGCCTCGACTGCATCAGCAACCAATTGCTCAATGCTTATCCCAGCGGCGGCAGCCTTCACCTGCAACTGCGTTAGCAGTGCATCGCTTAGCTCTGTGCCTATGGTTGCCAATGTCATACACCCTCACGAAATATTAAGATTATTACAAGCGGTGTACTTCAGTATCACATAGCCCACAATCTATAGCAATTACAAAAGGGTTATAGCAATGTAAGGATCCTCAAACCGGCTGATAGCTACACAGCACCTCGCCTGTTCCACGAAGGGTGTACGTGGCCACACTTGCCGGGACGAGTCCCGTTTGCCCCAGCGTCAGCGTGATAGCCCCTTCATCCGAAGCAATGGTCGCTGCCCCTGCGATGCAGGACAGCGCATGAAAGCGCCCGGTTGTGGCGACGGTGTGGCTGCTGCCCTCGGTGAGTCGGTACAAATCTGTACAAAAGTAGGGCCGCCGCTCCACAACCCTGACGACATCCCCATCAATCGTCCAGGGCTGCGCCGTCCGTGGCACAGAGGCCAAATTACTCACAGACACACCCTTTTCAATGTGCAACTCGCGTGGCTTACCGTCCAGGCCCACCCGGTTCCAGTCATACAGGCGATAGGTGGTATCGCTTGCCTGTTGGATTTCGTAGATCAACAGGCCCGGCCCAATGGCGTGAACGGTGTTGGCTTCTAGCAGCAGCACATCGCCCTGTTGCACTGTTTCAAACATCAGGCGTTCCTCAAGTGTGCCGTTGCGGCTCGCTTCTGCCATGGCTGCGGAGGTGGTGCCGGGTTGCAGGCCGCACACCAACTGC
>CAWUJQ010000512.1:0-3297 GCA_963922445.1 uncultured bacterium | reverse complement strand
GCGATCCGGCGGACTGGCAGCCTTACAACCCGAATGCCGAGCGCGATGCGCGTATCGAGGCTGAGGGACTGTACACCGATCCCATTCACCAGTACACAACGTTCGACGAGGATGAGGAGGATCCGAAGGGCGAACCGACTGCACCTGATTTCGATCTGTAAGCAAATGCCCGGCCAAGTGCCGGGTTTAAGCTTCTTATCGGTCTTTCCATTTCATCAAGAGACCTTTCTCATTTCTGCTGAGTGCGACAATTTCTGCTGAGGTCAATAGACTGATAAGACGCAAAAGTCTGCTGAATACATCAGATGTGCCTTCGCTATATTCGTGCAACCAATGGTTTATGACCTGTAAATAGATGTTTTCTTGGTTCGAATTGAACTGCCACATGAGATGTTGTGTGTACCCATGGTAGTCAACAGCAAATGGATCTGAGGTTGACCATCGTATTTGCTCTTTAGTTTCGGAGTGTGTGAGTGTGCATGTGGCATATCTTATGTCGTACTCCCACTCATTTCGCCATATGCCCGTCTGGATCTTCGAACCGGGTTCAGGCAAGCTTTCGAGGTGCTTGTAAAGATGCTCTAGCCGTTGAGCAGTGTCAGGCATTGTGTACGGATCTCGCGCAACCTGAACGATGAAATCTGGTCGTAGTTCAACCATTGCTTTGATGGTGATTTGCTGACGCTGGCGATAGTAGGTCAAGCGACGTAGGAAAGCAGCAATCACCTCCTCGGTGAGGTGGGAGGTATTCGATAGAGTTGTAGTTTCATCACGCAACTTGCATGTGTGATCTTGGTGAATGACAACAATCCTCAAATCAATAAGACAGTTAATTGCTTTTTCCACAACCTCAATATTTGCTGCGTTTGCTTCCATCCAATCACTGCATCGGTAAACATAAGGATCATCAAGCTCGTGCTTTAATCTCCATTTCAGATGGTTCAAAAACCAATCTATGCGGAAGGCATCCCGATCTGGCGCGTCCCATTCAATCCGTTCGCCCGTATCCAAATGGGTCAATCTACAACCGCGACCATGTGGAAAGCACTTCCAATTGTTGTTCCATATTGGCAGAGATCGCTCTACATCTGAACCTTGCTCTTTTATCGCCTCTTTTAATTCCAGATGCCGTTTGTATCTTGCCTCTATGTAAGGTCTAACTTCAATGTCTACAGAACCGCGCAAGGCTCTTGGATTGTGTGTAACCATTGCAGGCAGGACTATCTGCTGACGGAGAACGAAATAGGCAATCAGATTGCGAACAGTCTCAAGAAAATCATTTGAGAATCCAACAAGTAATGCACTGTTGCTAGTTTTAGTGCTTGGCAAATCATTCTCCTTCCGTAATTGATCCCATCTCACTCATTATAATTGATTCGTTGCTTTAGCTTCTTGCTCACCCGCAGCGTCACCCGCCGAATGACACGCGGAGCCTCACCGCTGGTGAGCGTTCCGCTTTGTTCGCCCCGGTCAATGGTCTGCGTTTCCAGCACGAGAAAGTTCTGCAGCTCGATCCTGCCACCAGCGACGAGTTCCTCCGTCCACACATCGACCAGCGTTTCGAGTACCAACTGCACATCGCGGTTTTTCAGCCGTGTGCGCCGCCCGATCTCGCGTATCATCTTATTCTTGTTCAACGTCATACCATTGCCTCTGCTTGCTGCTTGCGTTCCTGATGTTTGCGGCGCATCTCGTCCATGCGGGTGAAGCGGGTGGGAGTGCTGTGTCTACGCGCACTGTCCGCTTTTTCACCAGCTTTATCCATCGCCATTTGATACGCCTCTCTCAGTTTATCGCGTTTGACTTCTTCCGGTGGGGCAGGCGGCAGCGCAGGTAAATCCAGCGAGATACCACGCTCCAGAAGCAGCGGTTCTACCGCTATCCCTGTCTTCAGGCGACGCTTCCAGTCTTCACGCTCATAGAAGCGCGTCAGCCGAGCATTCAGCACGACCTGCGTGGCGAATCCAGCTTCGACGTAACGGGCGAAGATCGTGCAATTGCCTACCTGCGGCGTGATGACCTCATCGACGGTCAGCAGCGGTCGCGAGCGGCTGTACTTGTCGTCACCACTACCTTCTTGCGTGGCGGTGCCGCTGGCTTTACTGTAGAACTCCGCTGTGTCCGCGTCGCAGCCGCCGTAGATCACCTGCGTGGCGAGTCCCGTGAACAACGCCTGCGTGCCTTCGTTGCCGTAGATCAAGTGAAACTGTCCCTTCGTCTGGGCACCGATCAGAATCGAGATGCGGCGTTTACGCACCAGGTTCACATCCGCCACGAGCGAGTCCAGCTTGCCGAGGGTGGGGAACTCGTCCAGGATCACGCCGACGGGCATGGGCAGCGGCCCACGATTGCGCTCACCGATGGTGTCCAGGTCGAGCATGACCTTACGGAGTGTCGCGCCGAGATAGGAGGCATAAACAGCACGCATTCTGCCGGGACAGGTCAGCACGACGACGGTTGGCTGCTCGACGATCAGCTCTGCGTCAAAATCTGATGCGGCTGTGTTGTCGCGCACGTCAGTAGAAGCCCAGCCTGTGAGTGCCGTCGCCAGCGTCGCGACCACGTTGGAGGCGACCTTACCGTCCGATCCCACCGAGGCGATGAAGCTATTTGCCAGCAGCGCAGCATCGTCTTTCTTTTCGGCAAGTTTCGTCGCCAGTGCTTTGAGATCGTTCATCGCATTGTAGATCTCGCCCAGGTTCGGGAAGCGGATCAGGCAGGCGGCCAGCAGGGCGGCGGCGCTGTCCGTCCAGAATTTGTTGTCACCCTGAGCCGAAGGTACCAGCACGTCGGCAATGGCACGAGCGTCGGATACATTGTCGATGCCCTGTGCCAGATTGTAGCGCGGGCCGATGGTCGAAGTCGGGTCATGCACAACGACCAGATGGCGGGTGACGGCGGCATACTTCAGGATGTGTCCGGTGATTTCCCCCTGCGGGTCAGCCACTACCAGCGAGTGTCCGGCCAGCATCCGGTCAGCGATGGCGGGCAAAATGATGCCCTGCGTCTTACCGGAACCGGGACCGCCAAGCGTGAGAATACCGCGTGCGATGTCCTCGCCACCCAGACAGAAACGTCCGGTGCCCAGGTCAAGCCGCCGTTTGTCCTCGCCCCAGAATGCGCCGAGCAGTGTCAGCCCTTCCGGGTCTTCACGCCGAAAGCGTTTGTACTCGCGCTGAGAGCAGAAGTGTGATGACCCCAGCGACCCGCGTCGAACCTGCGGTGTTCGTAGACGATCTACGCGCTCGCGCAGCCAACCGCCGTTCTTGAGTCCGCTGTGCAAGCCGATAGAAATCA
>CAWUJQ010000511.1:0-3309 GCA_963922445.1 uncultured bacterium | reverse complement strand
CGTCGAAGATGGCCTGCTGCTGCGCGCTAAGCTGCGCCACGGATGTTTGCGTGAGTTGGCTGGAGCCGAGTTGCCGCTGCGCCGTCAAAGTTAGTAGGGTGCCCAGCACGCCGAGCATCGCAACGGCAAATACAGTCCATCCGATTGCGGCCCGCCGTGCCGGGTCAGAGCCGCTGTATTGGGCGACCTGCACGAGAATGGATCGGGCTTGTTGAATCTCGCTGTTGAGGGCCGGTAACTGATTGATTTCGCGCACGGCTTGCTGAGCGGCGTTGGCGTATTGGCGTGGGGTGGCTCTCTGCTTAAGCACTATTGCCAGCAAGCCCATTGCGGCAACCGCATGTAATGACGTGTCCCCGCTGCTTTCCAGCAGCCGATAGGCTTTGAGAACCGCCCGCCTGAGCGACTTTTGTCCTGGTTTACTCACTTGCCTGCAAGACCCCACTTACTACATTCACTACAGAATACTGCGCTTGCGATTTGCCTGCAACAGGCTCACGTGCCTTTTTGTTTGTGGGGGACGGTGCTACTATCACGCGCCGATATACCGCCAACAGGGCAAGAGTTATGCAGCAGAAATTAGGCTGGATTGTTCCGTACATCGTTCTCACTCTGGCACTGATTCCTTACGTACTGCCGTCGGATGTTGCGCAAGTGGATGAGGCCGTGCGCTGGTTTGACCGGGCGGCTAACTTCCAGAAGGCGCTGGCAACAGGTGACTTCGGCGCAACGGTGCAAACGGAGCATCCGGGTGTGACGACGATGGCCCTCGGCACCGTTGGGCGCTTGATTCTGGCTCAGCGTGACCCGGCAGAAGCCTACACCCCGATTCAGCAGCTTGATACCGTCCGCTTGCCCGTCAAAGTGGTGAATGCGGTTGTTGTGCTGCTGGCTTATGCGGTGATGGTGCGCTTGTTCGGCAGTCGCATCATCGCGTTGATTGCCGCGTTTTTGTGGGCAGTGTCGCCATTTTTGCGCCACTACAGCCGTCTGCTGCACATTGATGGCCTTTCGACCGGATTTATGGCGCTGTCGTTTTTGCTGATGCTGGTGGCCTATGGCTATGAGGTAGGGCAGTTGGACGGGTTCACGGTGCGGTGGCGCTATTTGGCGATGGCCGCGTTTGTTGGGGGGTTGGCAGCGCTGTCTCGGTTTACGTCGTTTTTCCTGGTGGGGATGGCGGGGGTTTTGGTGCTTATCAACCTGTTTGTCTACCGCCGTGACCTCAACCGGGCAGTGTGGCAGAAGGCAATCGGTAGTGTTGCCGTATTTACGGTTGCAATCGCACTCACATGGACGCTGCTGTATCCGGCAATGTGGACGAATGTTGGTGGCATTATCGACCAGACGCTGCACGGGGTTGATAACGCGATGGCACCACACTCCGGTGGCAATTACTTTATGGGGCTGCCAGTCTCTACGCCGGGGTGGTACTTCTACCCGGTGGCAACTGCGCTGCGCATCACGCCTTTTGTGCTGATTGGCTTGGTGCTGGCGGTGATTGCGGCGGCTATCGGCTTGCTGCGAAAGCGTATTTACATCGCACTGCTGCTCTACGTCGTGTTTTACACCGTCGCTATGACGTTGCAGCCGAAAATGTTCGACCGCTACATTTTGCCTGTGTTCCCGGCGTTGTTCATCCTGGCAGCGGGAGGCTGGCAATGGCTGTTAGTGGACTTTAAATGGCGTGGGCAGTTCGTGAGGGGGCAAAGTGTTTGGTTGGTGAGTGGGGTGTTCCTGGTTGTGGTGTTTGGGCATTCGCTCCGTTATGTTGATACGGGTTTTGCCTATGCCAATGAGTTCATAGGGGGTGGGGAGGTTGCAGAGCGGGTTTTGCTAGTGGGCAATGGTGAGGGTTTGAACGATGTTGCCAAGTTTATTTCCAGTGATCTGGACGACCCGGAGGCGTGCGAGCTTGAGATTCGCACGGCCTATCATGACCTGTTGGGCTGGTATTTGCCGTGTAGTGAGCCGGGGTGGTTTGAACTCAAGCAGGAAGATGATTACCCAGTATATTACATCTGGTATGTGAGCCACCGCCAGCGCAACCCGGCAGAAGCCGCACAAATTGAGCAGTTTGAGCCTGTTTTTACACTATCATACAATAATTTGACGGTCGCGCAGGTTTACGATGGCGCAACCATCCAACAGCTATTTGACTAATTGTGTAAGCATAATGGCGTACAGCGGGCGCAACCCTATCAAACTGGGTGGCGTTTCGCGGTGCAGTTGCCACCATTATTCGAAATTGACTGTTTGATCAAGGAGTTTGAAACCTGGTGATTCCACGAATGACAAGCTCACTCCGAAAGTGGGCTACTCACAGCGCGCCGCTTTTGGGCTGTCAGACTCGCTAAAGCACACAGCGCTCACATCGTGTACGTTGGCTGATACTTGGCAGTATGCTGCTGTTAACAGCACTCGGCGTCAGCGGTTGTACCGTCGTTGCGGACGTGCCCAGCGGCGCTGCTGGAGAGACCCTGACTGAGCGCATCATCGAAATGCTGCTTTACCCGATGTTGATTATTCAAACCGCGCTGGGAGTCAGCGTATTGGCCTTGACGATTGCTGGCAACAGCGAGGGGAGCGGCCCCGAAACATCGAATAATCAAGCTGAGGCATCCGTTAGTGCTGCGGCCACGGTGCGCGCCCGCTGGTTAGCTGCGATTAATCGGCTGCGACCGGGCCTTATATTCCTTACGCTGGTGCGGCTGGTGCTTATCGGCCTGGTTCTGCGTGACCTGACTGCTTTTCAAGGCAGCTATCTTGCTTTGCTGGTTAGTGATACGCCGCTCTCGGTGCCAACTACGGCTTTGGTGCTGTTTGTATCTTTTGCGGCGGCATTATCAATACCCTTTACGATGCTTGCCTTTGACGGGGCGGCTGGCGTGCTTCTGTCAGTATTGCTCAAAAAGCGTGTGTATACCCTGAGCTTTCAGGTTGTAAAGTTTGTACTCCGCGTTGCTTTCGTGATTGGCGTGACATGGCTCACACTCGGTTTCGTTGCTGGCACGCGTCCGCTGGAACCGTGGTTGGCGTGGCTGGCGGTTTTTGGAGCGGGGGCTGGCACTGATTGGGGGCTGATGATGATGCATCTTGGTTTCTCTAGCGACGTGTGGCGCATGATCCCGCTTGGGGTTTTCATCGGGGAAAAGACGGGATACGGGCAAAAATAGCTCAACCTCAGAATTATGTTTGACTAAATAATGTTCATTCAAGCGTTATGCATTCATGATGATAAAGTACCTATCATTTTACGAATTCCGAGAAAAGTATCAACATCCCCGACTTGAGTGTCTTCACTCCTCC
>CAWUJQ010000510.1:0-3328 GCA_963922445.1 uncultured bacterium | reverse complement strand
ATTTTCACCTGCCGGATGGCCTCGTGCATGGCTTCGACGGCGTTTTCATCTGGCGTGCGCACATCGTTTTGCAGTGACGTTTCGAACAGCTCGCGGTACGGCTTGCTGTAGTCAATATCCGCGGCGACATCGCCAATCTGTGTGACCCACGCATATACCTCAATCCCAAACTCGCGCAGCAGCTTCTTACACACCGCACCGACGGCCACCCGCGCTGCCGTCTCGCGGGCGCTGGCCCGCTCTAGCGAGAGGCGCAGTTCGCGGTAGCCGTACTTCACCGCGCCCGTCAGGTCTGCATGGCCGGGACGCGGCGTGCTAATCGGCGGAATCTCTTTTTCCTGCCAGTTGCGGTAGTCCCGGTTGACGATCATCATCGCAATCGGGCCGCCAGTGGTTTTGCCATTCATTACGCCCGACGTGATTTGCACGCCGTCCTTTTCGATTTGCATCCGGCCACCGGACCCGTACCCCTTTTGGCGGCGGGCAAGGTCTTCGTTGATGTCCGCCTGTGTGAGTGGCAGTCCGGCGGGCATGCCTTCTAATATCGCCGTGAGCATCGGCCCGTGACTCTCCCCGGCGGTGAAAAAACGTATTTGTGCCATATTTGTACTCTATCCCTTGTTCGTCATTAAGGGCGGACGCAGCCTGCTGCGTCCCTACAGGGGCACGCCTAAGCACGTCCGCCACTTCTAAGCATTTCTATCGGCACCCAATTCTTGTTGTGCCGCTGCGAACATCACATCTACCGGAGCCTCGCGCTCCGTCCAGATTTCAAACGCCGCCGCGCCCTGACGCACCAACATCCCTAGCCCGCCGATGGCCCGCAATCCCTGCGCTTCGGCCTGCTGCATCAGCTTCGTTTGCGCGGGACGGTAGATCATATCATAGACGGTCGCGTTTTCTGGCAGAGGCATATCATCCGGCCACGGTGAAGCGGCCACGTTCGGGAACATGCCGACGGGTGTGCTGTTCACGACGAGGTCAGCACCCCACTTAAGCGCTTCTTCCGGCAGCTTAACCCCCGCATCAACATCCATTTCCCGCGCCATTGCAAACGCATTGGCGGGCGTCCGGTTGACGATAGCCACATCCGCGCCCGCCTGCGTCAGTCCGTACAGCGCTGCTCGTGCCGCACCGCCTGCACCCAGCAGCACCACCTTCATCCCCTGCGGATCAACACCGTGTGCCCGTAAGTCATCCATGAACCCGGCTACGTCTGTGTTGGTGGCCGCGTTGCGCGGCAGAATCAGCGTATTAGCCGCACCCACGGCCTGCGCGATGGCGTCCGGGCGGGTGTACTGCATGACTGCCTGCTTAAACGGGATGGTCACGTTCAGGCCGATGTAACCGTGCATCATAAACTGCTTGATGCTCTGGCGCAGCACATCCGGCGGGATGGCGTTGGCATCATAGCTCCATGCCTCCATGCCCAGCGCCTTGAACGCGGCGTTGTGCATCACAGGGCTTAGGCTGTGACCAATCGGCCAGCCGATGACCCCAGCTTTGGTCGGTTTCACAGTGTATTTCCTTCGTCATTCATCACTAGCACGCCGATTCTACGTGCGCCAGGGATGTCATAATAGTGCTAAGTACCGCACTCAAACAGCGTGAGGCGTCAGGGTTGCCCCCAGCGACTGCAATGTCTCCGCGAAGCCAGGGAACGAGTCCCCGGCGCACTTGGCGTCATCCACGTGCGTTTGACCGTTCGCAATCAGTCCGGCAACGGTCATGCTCATGGCAATGCGATGATCGTCGTGACCGTCCACTTTTGCTCCAGTGAGTGTTTGCGGCCCTTCGATTACAAAGCCGTCTTCCGTTTCAGTGATGGCTGCGCCCATCTTGGTGAGTTCCGCTGTCATCACTCCCAGACGGTCCGTTTCTTTCACGCGCAGTTCGCGCGCATCCTGGACGGTGGTGCGGCCTTCGGCTTGCAGCGCTGCCACCATCATCACCGGGAACTCGTCAATCATACGCACGACCGTTTCATCGCCTACGTCTGTACCCTTGAGCGCACTGTGCTTCACCTGAACATCACCGACGGATTCCCCGGCCTCGTGGCCCGTTTCCGTTACAGTGATGTCGGCACCCATTGCCAGCAGCGTGTCTAGCAAGCCCGTGCGTGTCTTGTTCAGGTTGACGTGCTGAATGGTGATGTCACTACCCGGCACGATGCACGCTGCCACCATCAAAAACGCCGCCGATGAGAAGTCCCCCGGCACGGTTAGGTCGAGCGACTGCAACTCACGCCCCGGCGTAATCGTCACCCGGTTGCCGTCGGTTTGCACATCCGCCCCCATCGCGATGAGCATGTTTTCTGTATGGTCACGGGCCGGGCCGGGTTCGATAACCGTTGTCGGCCCGTCTGCGAACAACCCGGCCAGCAGCACACAGCTTTTCACCTGGGCGCTAGCTACGGGCAACGTGTATTCGATGCCTTTGAGCGCCGCAGGCTGAATTTCGAGCGGGGCACGGTCATTATCTGCGGTGATGTCTGCCCCCATGAGTGCTAGCGGAGCCGTGACGCGCTTCATCGGGCGGCGGCGCAGTTGATCGCTGCCGTCCAGCACCGACGGGAAGGGTTGCCCCGCCATAATCCCAGCCATCAACCGAATGCCTGTGCCCGCATTCACAAAGTTCAACGGGCGTGGCGGCGCGCTCATCTGCCCCCCTGTGATTTTAAGCGTGTGTCTGTCCTGCCGCACGACGGGCACGCCCAGCGTTTGCACCGCGCCAAGGGTAGCCTCGGTATCTCCGGCGGCGAGCCAGCCGCGCACCCGCGTTTCACCGTTTGCCATCGCCCCGAACATCACGGAACGGTGAGAAATTGACTTATCACCCGGAACTTCGATATGCCCCTTGAGCGCCCCACCGGGGTTCACCTCAAACTGGACGTTATCTGCTTTCGTGACCATTGCGCCTGCCCTCGTAGTGTTCTGCCCAATCAAGCCGTGCCGTGCGCACGGGTGTTAAAAAATCTTGTAACTGCGTGTGTTCACCGCTGACCAGCATCGCTTCCATTTGGGCGAGCTGCACCCGGAACAGCGCCAACAGCCGCGCCACCGCCTGCGTATTGGTACTTAGAATATCGCCCATCATCTTGATGTCACTGCCCGCCAGCCGCGACGAATCACGGAAGCCACCTGCTGCCAACGCCCACACGTCCGTATCCGCATCCGCCTCACGGGCGACGGTCGCCACCAACCCCATGCTCAGCAGGTACGGCAAGTGACTGATGGCCGCCACCACCCGGTCATGGCGCTCGGCCTCCATTTCGATGGGCACTGCGCCAATTGCTTTGACAAGTGCCAACGCCCGCAGAGTGGCCGCA
>CAWUJQ010000509.1:0-3346 GCA_963922445.1 uncultured bacterium | reverse complement strand
CCGCTGTTTCCGGTTCGTCTTGCAGCAGCGGGGACGCCTGCCCCCACTCACGGAACACAAACTCAGAGAGCGGCTTGCGCTCACGCGGTTTGTGTTCTTTAGCTTGCAGGTCTTCGGGCAGTGTTTCTGGCTCAGCGACGTAACCAACGGCCATCGCGTTGAGGACTTCGTAGCCTTCTGGGATGCCGTAAGCGGTGGTCATCTCGTCGAGCATAATGCCGCCCATCTGCCGGATGCTGAGGCCGTGCGCCTGCGCCTGGAATGTGAGGTAGGCCACGGCCTGCCCCACATCGTGCAGCGCATTGCGGTTGACGTACTCGCCCATATCAACACGCGCCACCGTCAGAAGCAGCAGCGGCGCATTGCCCGCCCAGCGTTGGTTGCTCGTCTTGAGCAGGTTGAGCAGCTTGTCGTAGGCGTCGGGGTCGTCTTTCGTGGCGACGATAAAGTGCCACGGTTGGTCATTGCGTGAAGACGGTGCCCAGCGGGCAGCTTCCAGCAAACTGAGGATGGTTTCGCGGTCAATGGGACGCGACGAAAACGCTCGTGGACTCCAGCGCTCACGGATGATGTCGTGAATGGGATGGTCGTTGTTGGCGGGTTTGTTCATGGGGGTGTCGTTCCGTTGTGCATTACGATTATGCACAATGGGACACCCCCACTGGCCGACGTATTACATCAGCAGTTTATGAGCCTAATTTTCCAGGCTGAACTGTGTCAGGAACGCCCACATCACCTCGGCTGTGGTGGCATCCATGAAGTCGTCCAGGCCGTAACCGTGGGCTTCGTCTTCGCCCGTTGAAAACGTATACAGCTCAACGCGGGCGTCGCCGTCACAGTTGGCGTAGACATCCAGCGTGACCTGCGCATTGACCGCTTCAGTTTCGGGCGTGGCGTCGCAGCCATTCCAGTCCGTCCAGATGGCGATGGTGCCAGGAATCCCGGCATAGGGCACAATTGTGTCTTCAATGCCATGAATGATCTGCACAGGTACCGGGCGCACAGGTTGGGGCGGCAATTCCAGGTCAGGGACGGTTTCGAGCGCTTCTGGCAGCAGGCCGCCAAACTCGACAAGGTTGGGGAAGTCCGGCAGGTAGCCGTCTAGCGTTGCAATCGCCGCCAGTTGATCGGACAGCGCCCCACCCAGGTAGTGCGTCATGAAGGCACCGCCGCTAAAGCCCACCGCGTAGGTGCGCGTTTCGTCCACGTCGTAATCCTGCTTCACAACGTCCAGCACGGCCTGCACATAGGTCACATCCTGGCTGGGTGCCCACAGCAGCGTATTCTCTTCTAGCGCCTGCGGATAAACGACGATGAACCCTTCTTCCTCCGCGACCGCTAACAGGCCAGAGCCTTCCGCTTGCGCTTCGGCAGTGCCGCCCCACCCGTGGAAGTCCAGCACAACGGGCAAATCGGCTCCCTCGGTGGGCGCATACACAATGAAGTAGCGCTCACGGCCATCTACTTCAATCTCGTACTCTGCGAACTCGCCCTCAACAGCCTGGGCAGCCAGGCCGCCCCACAGGGCACCCGTGACGGCAACTGCCGCAATCATCAACAACACCAAACGGCGCATGGGTTATGTCCTTTATTCATCAGCACAAACAGCGGTCATATGCTTTCACTATATCGGCAACCTATCCGCAAAACATGACCGTTATGTGACGAAACCATCACAATCTGGCGTGGGCTACAGCGTTTGCCAGCCGCGCCCGCGATGGCCGAAGTCGAATACAGCGGGGTGCAAAATCTCCGCCAAAATTTCGAGCGACTCCGCTAGGCGTGGGCCGGGCCGGTTGAAATACTGGTTGCCATCAGTCACATACACCTGCCCCTCACGCACGGCGCGCAGGTCATTCCAGCCGGGACGGGCCGCCAACAGCGGCATCTCGGCGCAGGTGGTGGCCATGTCGTAACCACACGGCAGTGCGATAATCACGTCCGGGTCACTCGCAATGAACGCCTCCCAGTCCAGCCACGGGGAGTGCTGCCCGGCTTCACCGAACAGGTTCACCCCGCCTGCCATCTCCACCAGCGACGGCATCCAGTTGCCAGCGGCCATGGGCGGGTCAATCCACTCGATTAGCGCCACGGTCGGCTTGTGGGGCAAATCGGCGGCCTGGGCTGTTATGGTATCCATGCGTCTGCGAATTTGGCTCAGCAGCGCCGTGCCGCGTTCTGGTGCGCCCAGCGCATCTGCCACCCGTTGGATGTCTGCAAATACGTCTTCCAGGCCGTTGGGTTCCAGGGATACCAACTGTGCGTCTGTATCGAGGAAGTCGCAGGTCATGCGCTGCACCTCATCAAAGCTGACCGCACACACCTCACACTGCGACTGCGTGACCACGACCGACGGCGCAAGCGACTGCATCAACTCCGCGTCCACGCGATAGACCGACAGCGACTCCTGCAAGATGGCCTTCACCCGCTGGTCAATTTCTGCGCTGGTGCCGTGTGGGTCGAATTTCGGTTCGGTGCAAACCGGCAGCGCTTCAACGCCTGCGGGGTAATCGCACTCGTGCGAGCGGCCTACGAGTTGATCCCGAAAGCCAAGCGCGGCCACAATTTCGGTGCTGCTCGGTAGCAGGCTAACGATACGATGCTCTTGCTCTAACATAACCATCATCCTTGTTCGTTAATTTCCAACAGCGTTACGGATTGTAGCTTCAATTTAAGCGATCCCCAACACACTATTCACTACAGCAAAGGAGCGACACTATGCCCAAAATCACCGTGACCAACGGCCCTGAAATCGACGCCAGCGAGGGCGAACGCCTTACCCTGGCCCTGCGCGACGCCGATGTAGACATCCTGCACCGCTGCGGCGGCAACGCGAAATGCACCACCTGCCGCGTGGAAATCACAGCCGGCGAACCGGCTCAGATGACCGAAGCCGAGCGCGACAAGCTGCAAGAGCAGGAGAAAATCGGGGAGTATCGCCTGAGCTGCCAGTTGCTATGCGCCCAGGACATGACCGTTACCCCGCTCATGACGATAGAAAGCACCGGCCTTGATGACCGTGGCCCACGCCCGCAAGATAGCATCACGCCAGAGCCAGTTTGGGTCGACAAACCTGAGTAAGATAGCACCAACGTCCTACCGGCTACGCTTGTAGGAAGCCAACCCCAAGTGCTATGATGACTGAATGACACTGAAGAAAGCATGAATGCTTAAGGAGTCAAACAAGATCGTCAACGACCACCAGCTAGAAGCTGGTGGCTTGGAAAGCGACTGAAAGTCGCCTGAAGGGCCACACGTTGACCAGCCTCAGCCACCAGTTCACGAACTGACGGGGCTACGTTACCAGCGAATAAATAGGCACTCCGGGATGACGCTCCAGTCCCGG
>CAWUJQ010000508.1:0-3350 GCA_963922445.1 uncultured bacterium | reverse complement strand
GCGTGCTTTGTTCACAATAGATAGCCCCGCCAGCGGTAACCAGCAGCTCATCCGTGATGGGCTTGCCACGCCCATCGCCCCGGATTTGGGAAGCCTGCCACAATTGCTGGCAGGCGGTGGTTAAGCGCTGGCCAGCCGTTCGCGCATTTGTTAGATTTTTACAGGTTGGCAACACCCCCTCAGCTAAAATACGGGCAGAACGCGGTGCAGTTGAATCGTTGGTTAAATGAGCGCGAGGCAGGTATACAGATGACATTAGAACTGAGTGGCAAGCAGCTTGGCCCCTACAAAGTAGAGTCACTGATTGGGCGCGGTGGCATGGCGGCAGTTTACCAGGCGTTCCACCCGGCGACAGATCGTCAGGTGGCCATCAAGGTGATGCTGCCAGACGTGGCCACCGATGAGGTGTTCCAACGCCGCTTTGAGCGGGAAGCCAAGACGCTAGCCGGGTTGCAACACATCCACATCCTGTCCGTGTTTGACTATGGCGAACAAGACGGTGTGAACTACCTCGTGATGCCGTACTTGCCGGGGCGCACGTTGGGGGATCGCCTTGAAGAAACTCAAATGTCACTGGCAGACGTGGCCGCAACCTTTCGACAACTGGCCAGCGCCCTGGACTATGCACATGGACGGGGCATCCTGCACCGCGACCTGAAACCGGACAACATCATGCTGGACGCCAGCGGCAACGCGCTGCTGGCCGATTTTGGCCTCACCCGCCTGCTGGATGAAGCGCGCCGTACCGATAAGCTCACGAGCGACTCTACCGTGATTGGCACGCCCGCCTATATGTCGCCGGAGCAAGGCCAGGGCTTAGAGTTGGATCATCGCAGTGACTTGTATTCGCTGACGGTCGTGCTGTACGAAATGCTCACGGGCAGCGTGCCCTATCAGGCGGAAACACCCGTTGCGGTCATTTTTAAGCATATCCAGGACGACCTGCCACCCCTTAGCGACATCCGCGATGACCTGCCCCCAACAGTAGAGCAAGTCCTACAAAAAGGCATGGCCAAGCTGCCCGAATATCGCTACGACAGCGCCACTGAAATTGCCGACGCCTTTGAACAGGCCATTGCGGACAAGGCCATCGCAGACCCGGCCCGCCGTGTGGACACGGTCACGCTGCCCACCCCTAAGCGCAAACGCGCCGACGGCGAGTTGACCACGACTCAGGCGGCCAGCCTGCCCCCGGTGGATGACCTGGAACATGCCGCTACGACAGCGATTGACAGCGGCGAAATTAAGCCTAAGCGCGGTGAGGCCAGCCGTGCGTCTTTAATCAATGTAGTGGCTGGCATCATGACGGCTGTCATTGTGGTGGCGGGTATCATTATCATTCCGATGCGGGCGGTTGAGTTTGGAGCCGGGGCCGATTTTACCACTGTGCAGCGTGTGTTCCCGGCGCACGACGAAACCATTCTCGATATTGCCGTCAGTGCGGACGGCACGCAGTTGATTACAGGCAGCACAGACAACACCGCCCGCGTTTGGAACCTGGAAAGCGATGAGATGATCTACGAGTTGGAGGGCCACAGCAGCGATGTCACGCATGTGGGCATCCGCCCGGACGGTGCCCTTTACCTTACGTCGGAACAGGCAGAGCAAGACTATACGTGGATTGCTGCAACGGGCATCCGCGACACGGTCAACCTGGGCGGGGCCAATGTGGGCACCGCCTTTACCCGTGATGGTGCCCTTGAGATGGGTGTGGGGCGGGCGGCCATGTTCGTTGTTTACTCGCGCACGTCAGCGGAACGCCAGGAACGCCAAGCGCGCTTTTTTGTCGATAATACCATCTACCCCGAAGCGCTGTTCGACATTGCCGCATCCGTACCTAACCCCAATACACCGTCCACGCAGTTTACCGCCGTGGACGTTAGCCCGATAGTTACCCCTGATGGCGAAACAGACGACGGACGCGAGCGCTTTCGCTACACGGTCGTCACGGGGGACAGCGAAGGCAACCTGATTGTGTGGCATGTACGCCGCGACACCGCCTTTGAGTCTGTGGAAGAAATTGAGGCCGCGGCATACGGCAGCGAGCAGATGTACCGCTACATCACGGTAGAGCAAGCCGCCGAAACCAATCAGAACCGGGCCGAGGGCATCACCGCGATTGCGTTTGCTGCCGACGGCCAAACCTTCGCGGCTGCCGACGAACAGGGCGACGTGTTTGTGTGGGAGTTGGCCACCCTCAATACGCTGCTCAATCTGCCTGATGAAAACGGCGCGGTCAACGACATGGTCTACAGCCCCGATGGACGCCTGCTGGTGGCAGCAACGGAAGAAGTAGCCGTGCTGGTCTATGACCTGGAAAGTGAAACCGTCATCGCGGAGTTGTTCACAGATGCGGGCGACCCCACCGCACTGGCCTTTACCCCTGACGGGCGCTTGTTGGCCGGGGCCGATGACGGCAGCGTGTACATCTGGGATTTATCGCCAGAAACCATGACTGCTGGGCAGTAGCCAGTACCCACGCACTATGAGGCAGGGTCACACACATCTGCCCCTTCTGCTCAAGCAAGCGCGGGATGTCAGTGAGACGGTTGTTATTGAGCAGGACATCACCGATAAGCCGCTCGTGGATAAGGTGGTGCGGGCGGGCGTCCCGCGTGGGCAAATCGTGCTCACCTACGCAGGTGAGTGGCCACCAAACATGTAGAAGGCGTAGTCAATGCCAGCGGTCGATCAGTGTCATGAGCAGGTCAAACGTGCGTTGCAAAAAGATGGTTGGCATATCACTGCCGACCCATTTCCGTTGTTCTTAACCTATCGGGCAGCGTACATCGACTTGGAAGCCACAAAGGGGGTGAACGGCACCCAAGAACAGATCATCCTTGTGGAAGTCAAATGCTTTGCTGAAGGGCAGGCACCCACAACGCAGCTTTACACGGCTATCGGCCAATATATTGTGTATCGTGCGATGCTGGCCGAGGAAGACATCAACACATCGCTCTTTTTGTCCGTACCGGAAGCCACATTTGACATGGTGTTCGATGATGTGATCAAACGTGTTGTTGGTGAAAATGCGATTAGAATTGTAATTGTAGATTTGGAATCGGAGCAAATTGTGCGATGGATAACGTAATTGAAGTCTCAGAGATTGTACAACGCGAAGTTGCCGACTACGCACGCGGCAAGTGGCACGCCGCACGAGCCTTCCCCATCAGCGACACGGACAACCACATTTACACCGTCATTGCCGTGCCAGACTATCCCCGCAAGCGTGTAGCAGGAGTCATCGTCATGGCGCGGGTGGTGGGGGAGACCGTCATCATTGAGCAAGACATCACCGATAAGCCGCTGGTGGAGGAGTTGGTACGGGCGGGCGTCCCGCGTGGGCAAAT
>CAWUJQ010000507.1:0-3351 GCA_963922445.1 uncultured bacterium | reverse complement strand
CGGCTGGGTCAACGTAAGGCTTGAAGAACACCCCATCGCGGCCTTCCGCTACATTGATAAAGGCCAGCACGCGTCCGTTTTCCAGGTAAACAAAGCCGTTCATGCTCGGTGGTGGTTCCACCTGTTGCAGCAGGCGTGGCGTTGTCCGCCGGTAGAGCGCGTAAATGCCGCCAGTGTGATCTTCGGTTGCACGCTGAACCGTCAACTCCGGTTGCGGGTTCTGAGCGAATACATCGCTGCCTTGCTCGCAGCCGAACAACGTCTGGCGGGCATAAACCGCAAAGCGGCTTTGGCGCATGGTGACGAACAACGGGCTGTTTTCGTCTACCTCACCCGTCAGGATGTGGGCCCCGCGCTTGCCGGCTTCGGCTGTCATGGCGTCTAACATCAGCAACCACGCGCTGTCGTCAGCGTGTTTTTGCGGCGTGGGGTTGGGTGCCAAATAGACGATACGAGCAATACTCGTGTTTTGGGTGACGTAAAACTGGCCCACGACCCGCTGCTGATCGACACGGGCGACGAGCGTGTGTCGGCTGGTGTGGGGCATCATGCTGGCCAGCAGCGCGCTATTCAACCCATCCCCTGCCGATGTGCTTCGTATTTGGGCATCCAGGACAACGCCGCTTTCGGTTAAGCGCCTTGCCTGCAAGATGTCTGTAATTGCGAGCGTGTGCGTGTCATGATCGTTAGACATCATGCCTCCGGTTATCCTTACAATGCAGTCTGAGTGCTGTTATGGTCGATTGTCATGTTTAACACACAAAGTTACGGAGTGGTGCGCTTGACGTTACCAGTTTTCATGGGGGCTACGCACTCGACCGCTTCTATTTTCGCTCAAAGTGGGCGTGGAAGCAACTGTGGCAAATTATGAGGATGCACTAGCAGCACAGTGCCAGCGCTTTGCGTTGCGTTATGAAGGGGGAGGCGTGGCGGCAAGGCAGCACCGCCATAATCTTGATACAGCGATTTAGTTGACGAAGCGGTACTTAAACAGCGTCCACAGGGCGATGGGTGCGTCCGTCCACTTGATTTTCTTGCCTTCGTCCCATTCGCGCCCGTTGTAGCTGATGGGTACCTCGTAAATGAATATGCCCTGCTTGAGGACCTTTGCTGTGAATTCTGGCTCGAACTCAAAGCCGCGGGCGTGGATGTCCATCCCCTCCACAACCTCACGGCGGAAGACCTTATAGCAGGTTTCCATGTCGCTGAGGATGGAGTTGTACAGCACATTCGTGGCGAGCGTCAGCGATTTGTTGGCAATCATATTCCAGAAGTACATTGCCTTGCGCGGCCCACCCAAAAAGCGCGAACCGTACACCACAGGCGACTTGCCCTCTTTGATGGGCTTGACCAGGATTTCATATTCACGCGGGTCATATTCAAGGTCAGCATCTTGAATCAGGAAAATGTCGCCGCTGGCGTGTTTGAAACCGGTAACAAGGGCGGCTCCCTTACCCTGGTTGACCTCGTGGTAAATCACGCGGATGCGCGGGTCACCTTCCGCCTCGATTTCTGCCAGAATGTCGCGGGTGCCGTCGGTCGATCCGTCGTCCACGATAACGATTTCATTGACCACGGTTTGCTGTTTAACCACTTCTAGCACATCGCGCAGTGTATTGACTTCGTTGTAGCAAGGAATAATGACGGATAGCGTCATGTCTTGTTGTTTGGCCTCAGTGGGTGCGGGGTTCGCGTTGGCTTGAGGTGTCGCGTTCATGGTGATAAGTTCCCTCAACGTCGATTATGCCTAGCAGAAAATATAGCGCCGTAGTTTACCATGCTGGCCGCCAGAAACTACGCTGAGTTTAGCGCAAATAGTATCAACACCTCGGTTAGTTCACATAATGCGCCATAACTATCACCCGTTAGGCCCCCGCCCAACCGTCGCGAGGCCCAAAATGCGACGATGCCGACGATAACGAGGGAGCCGAGTATCATTAAAGCGTGCTGCCCAAAAAATACCGTCACAGCCAATAGGGTAGCGGTTGAAAAAGCAATCTGTGGGCGTCCTAGCCCCTGTCGGAAGTAACCGCCCATACCACTTGTGCGGGCATAGGGGAACGCAACGGCGGCCACAACCATCACCCAGCGGCCTGTAGCGGCTGCGATGATAAGCGCCGATGGGTCAATGCCACGGAGGGCAATCCACTTGCCCAGCAGCAGCATCACCAATCCAACTACAGCCCATGACCCAGCACGGGAGTCTTTCATGATTTCGAGGCGGCGGTCAGGGTCAACCTGGGCGAACAGGCCATCGCAGGCATCGCCAAAGCCGTCCAGATGCAGCCCACCCGTCACTAAGACCCACACCAGCAGCACAACGAATGCACTGCCGTCCGTTGACATGACGGCGCGGCTGAGGGTGTAAGTGAGCCATAACACACTGCCAATCAGTACGCCAATGAGTGGAAAATAGGCATAGGCCTGCCCAGGTTGTTGTGGATAGGTGTTCAGGGTGGGCAGTGTCGTAAGCAGCGATAGAGCGCCATTGATGCCACGAAGAATACTCATCATAGGGTTACTTGGCCTCCAAGGCTGGCAGCAACATAGCCGGTATTCCCAGCAAATGTCGAATTGTTCGTTCGGTAAAGTAGCTAGACGTTGGCCGCCTATGTTATACTACCCGTCTAGTGATGGTATGCGCCTACACGTGCGCCTACCCCCTTGCATAGCCACACAAGCTAGATTCGGAGGAACAGCCGTGGGTCGTTGGACAAATAAGTATGTAATCGGTCTCACGGGGAATATTGCAACCGGCAAGAGTGTCGTCCGTCAGATGTTGCAGCACCTGGGTGCGTACACAATTGACGCAGACGGGCTGTCTAACCAGGCCATGCAACCGGGTGCCCCCGCCTATAAACCCGTCGTCGAAAAGTTTGGCATGTTCATCCTGGACGAAGATAAGCGCATTGACCGCAAAGCGCTTGGTAACGTCGTCTTTTCGAACCCGCAAGCGCTGGCAATGTTGGAATCGATTGTTCATCCGGTGGTGCGGCAAGCGGTTGACACACTCGTGAAGCGCGCACCGCAACGGGTGATTGTCATTGAGGCGATTAAGCTCGTTGAAGGTGAGCTAGGTGAGTGGGTTGATGCGGTTTGGGTAGTGGACGCCGCGCCAAACACGCAGCTCACGCGGCTGGTCAATAAGCGCAAGATGACCCAGGAAGAAGCCAGCCAGCGTATGAAAGCGCAAAACCCACAGTCCGAAAAGCTGGCGCGCGCCGACGTTGTTATCAAAAACGACGGTAACGTGGAAGAAACCTGGAAGCAGGTGCAGGCGGGTTGGGAAGGCGTCAAACAAGAGGTCATCCGACGCAGCCAGGGCGGGGCAAGCGCCACGCCGCCGCCATC
>CAWUJQ010000506.1:0-3354 GCA_963922445.1 uncultured bacterium | reverse complement strand
GACGCCGCGCACATCACACAGGTCGGGTTCGCTGGCGGCCAGCACCGCGTCCACATCGCCAAAGCGATCTAACAGGGCGCGCATGGTCACACCGCCCACCCCGCGAATCAGGCTGAGCGCGACCCAGGCGGCATCGGCCAACGCTAATCTTCCTCGTAGTATTCCACGATGGACAGCAGCATCGCGTTGTTGAAGTCATTCACCTGACGCAGCAGCTTCGTCCACTCGTGTTTATCCTGCAAAGCAGACAGGTCAATGATGGATTCCAGGATGAAGTCGCTAAAGTAGAAGAAGCCGCGCATGGCCTGGGGCAGCGTGAGCGCATCTTTGTGCAGGTAGCTGGCGTAGTCCTTGCCCAGCTTAACCGCAACTGCGAGGTTGGCACTGGTATCGCCGTCATCCAGGTAGGCTTGCATCGCTTCAAGGACGGTGCGCCCCTGTGAGCGGAGTGCGGTGCGCGTCTCGTTAGACATGGCGGCGTACCACGGTTGGGTTTCCAGGTTGTCTTTGCCCACTTGCATCCGTGCCTGACCGAGCGCGTTTTGCAAAATCAACTGGACTTCGTTCTGATCCGGTTCGGCACTCGGCGGCGATTCCGCAATGCGGAGCAGGTCAGCCCGGCGAAAGCGGCGGTGGCCGCCGGGGGTTCGCCGCGATGGAAGCTCGCCCTTATCGGCCCAATTGCGAACAGTGGCCGGATGCACTCCTAATATATCTGCCGCGTGGCGCAGGCTTACCCATTCTGTGTCGCTCATTGTTGTGTGCTTCCGCTTGGCTTCCGTGTAACCGCATTATACACGTCTCGCGTGACAGGGAACAAAAAATGGGCAGCCCTGCGCTGCCCATTTACATGATTCTGGTTAAAGACTCGCCGTGGGGTTTACTGGTCTGCCGTGTCCGGACGCTGGCCCAACGTCAGGGCGAGTTCAACCGGCGCGCCTTCGCGCAGCACGGAAACAGCCACCGTGTCCCCAGGGGAGGTGTTGCTGGCCAGGTACGCCAACAGGTCGTCCATGCTGGTGATAGTGTCGCCGTCAATGGCCGTGATGATGTCCACACCGTTCTGGGATGGATTTTCCAGGCCGGCGTTGGCTGCCGGGCTGCCCGGTACCACCGCCTGAACGACCGCACCACGCACGTTGTTCGGCAGGCCAAACGTCTCGATTTCGTCCAGGGTGATGTCGCTGCCCTGAATGCCAACGTAGCTGTAGTCTACTTCGCCGTCGTCAATCAACTCAACGACCACGCGCTGAACCAGATTGCTCGGTACAGCAAAGCCCACACCACTGCTGCTGCGGGTGGAACTGAGAATTTGCGTGTTCACGCCGACAACCTCACCGTTCAGGTTGAGCAGCGGGCCGCCGCTGTTGCCCGGATTGATGGCCGTGTCCGTTTGGATGACGGCACCCGTGGAGAACGTGGACAGGCCGCGAATGCTGCGGTTGAGTGCGCTCACAATGCCGCTGGTCATTGTCCAGTTTTCACCGAACGGGCTGCCGATAGCCAGCGTTGCCTGACCGACCTGTAGCGCGCTGCTATCGCCAAACGTAACCGGCAGCAGGCGGTCTTCTGGCACGTCGCTTACCTGAATCACAGCGATGTCACTATCGAAGTCCAGGCCGATAACCTCAGCGCGGGCGATGGTGCCATCAAAGAAGTAAACCGCGATTTCCTCTGCCTGGTCAACCACGTGGGCGTTGGTAATCAGGTGACCCTGCTTGTCGTAAACAAAGCCAGTACCGCCGCCTTGCAGCAGTTCATCTTCTAGCAGTGGGTTGTCGGTCGCGCCACGGGCGAGGATAACAATAGAAACGACGGATGGGGCGACCTCTTCATACACATCGGAGAAAATGCGCTCGTACTGGGTACGGAACTCATCTTCCTGAGCAGCAACTGTGGCGGTGTTGTTTACGCCGACGGCAACGCCAACGGAGAGCAGGCTGAATGCCAGGGCCAGCAACGTCAACCGCTTGATCCAGTTGTTCATGGGGTGATACCTTTCTGAAATATGGTACTTACGTGGATAGTGTCTGCGGAGTTTGTCTACACTGAGTTACAACCATTATGCTACAGATCAACCGTGAGTGCATCCTGAAGCAGTCGTAAACTGGGTGTAAACTCATCACGGGTGAGTAAAGGAAACTCACCCGTGTGTAAGCTGGCTTACCCGGTGTAGCTAATCCGGTAGATGGTATTGCCCGTATCATCACTGACCAGCAGCGCGCCGTCGGGCATCACCTGCACGTCAACCGGGCGGCCCCATGCCTGCCCCGTGCTATCGTTGAGCCAGCCCTCTGCGAACGGCTCATAGGCAATCACATTCCCGGCTCCGTCCAGGCGGGCGATGTTGACGCGATAGCCAATCGGCACGGTGCGGTTCCAACTGCCACGCTCTGCAATGAAAATCTGGTTGGTGTACTCAGCCGGGAACATATCCCCGGTGTAAAAGCGCATCCCTAGCGCAGCCCCGTGCGGCGTCAGCTTGGCATCTGGCGCAACAAACTCACTGCACGCCCGCTGGCTGCCAAAGTCTGGGTCAGGGATGTCGCCCGCATGGCAGTACGGGAAGCCGAAGTGCAGTCCCGGCTCGGCGGCGGTGTGGAGTGTATCTGGTGGCAGGTCGTCGCCCATCCAGTCACGCCCGTTGTTCGTAAACCACAGATTTTCCGTCTCTGGGTGCCAGTCAAAGCCGACACTGTTACGCACACCCGTTGCGAACACTTCTAGGCCCGTGCCGTCCAGGTTCATGCGGCTAATGGAGCCAAAAAAGTTGTCCAGTTCACACACATTGCACGGAGCGCCAATCGCAATATAGAGTAGGCCGTCTGGCCCCTGCGCCATGTAACGCCACCCGTGATGCGGCTCAGTGGGCAGGTCATCTTTGATAACGACAGGCTCCGGCGGCGTGTTCAGGTTGGCCTCAATGTCGTCGTAGCGCAGCACCCGCCCGATTTCGGCCACATACAGGTCACCGTCAATGTACTCAACGCCATTGGGATTGTTGAGTCCGCTAGCAATGGTCATCACAGTCGAGGCTTCGGTCGTAGAAGCAGCATTTGGAATGGCGTAGACCACACCCGCGCCGCGTGTGCCCACGTAGAGCGTGCCGTTGTCGCTCAGCCGAAGCGTGCGCGCGCCCTGGATATTCTGCGCATAGTAGTCAATCTCAAAGCCGTCCGGCAGGTTGATGTCGGCAAGCGTGCCGCTGCCCTGGGCAAACGCAATGTTCACGGGCACGCGGTCAATCAGGAAGTAGCCGCCCGCGCCGACGATAACAATCACGGTGATGACGGCCAGTAAGGTGTAGCGAAGCCAGTTCTTACGCATAAGGTTCCTTGTATACTATGGTCATAC
>CAWUJQ010000505.1:0-3362 GCA_963922445.1 uncultured bacterium | reverse complement strand
CCCGGCGCGGGGGCCATTTTGGGCCTGACCGCCTCCGCTCTGACCGCGATTGGCTCCGGCGTAATTGGCGGGCATCTGATCGGTCGGCATTTCAATCTCGGTGTTGATGGTGGGGCCGCCTCAACCACCGATCTCATGGCCCGCTGGACGGCACGGCTGATGGCCCCGGTGGTTGCCGGATCACTGTTCACACTCCACGGCGCGCTCGGGGGGGGGCCGGGCGGCATTGCCATAACAATGACGATCCTTATCATGGCGAACCATCCCATATTGCTGGCGCTGCTGATTGGCGCATCCGTAGCGACGATGGCTGTTGTGGGCGACCTGTTTCAATCTTTCCTCAAGCGCTATTTCAAAGTGAAAGACGCTGGTAGCATATTGCCTGGGCACGGGGGTGTACTCGACCGGATTGATAGCTTTTTGGGGGCAACGCCAGTGTATTTTTTGCTTTTGCTGGCCTTTGGACTGCTTTGATTTGGCCCGACGCAGGGGGGAGTATCACGCAGTTCCTTAGCATAAATTTAAACTATTTATAACATGCCACGTTGTGATTTAAAATACAGGTTGGTTCTCTTTACAATGTAGGAATTCACAACGATGGGCTTCGAGCTTCAAATCAACGAATCAGCAGCAGTCAATACACGCCGCATCCTGACTGAACAGGTCGACAAGGCGATAACCTCCCTCAACAAACCAGACGGCGACCTGGACGACGGTATTCACAGCGCCCGCAAAAGTATCAAACGCATCCGCGCAATACTTCGCCTTGTGCGTGACGACATCGGCACAAAAACGTACAAACGCCATAACACCGCCTTCCGCAACCTTGCACGTGACCTCGCTGGCGCACGCGATAGCAAGGTTTTGCTGGACACGCTTGTCGCGCTGATAGAAGAACAGCCAAAACTCGATCAAGGCACATTTGCGGCGATTCGGCAGCATCTGCAAGCGGAGTATGAAGCTAAAGCGGGGCAACTGGACGAGAAAAGCGAGGTCATCGCAAGCGCGACTGACGCGTTCAATGATGCTCAAAAGCGCATCAACGCCATGACGTTCTCGCATAATGGCTTTAAGGCCTTTAAACCCGGCCTCCAACGCACCTACAGCACAGGACGGGTACACCTGTGGATGGCACACAAACACCCCACTGCGGAGGCATTCCATGAGTGGCGCAAGTACGTGAAGTATCTCTGGCATCAGGTAGAGGTGCTGGGTCCCATGTGGCCGAGTTTGCTTGTACCCTATGCGGATGAACTGCACACCCTGTCAGACTACCTAGGCGACGACCACGATTTTGCTGTCCTCAAACAGACGTTGTACGACCTGCCAGCAGACGTCATTGATGGTGAGGCCGTGTATCAAATGTCCAACATCATTGACGGCAAGCGGCTGCGCCTGGAAAAAGCGGCGTTCCAACTGGGCAAGCGGCTGTACGCGGAAGAAACCGAGCCATTTGTTGAGCGCTTGAACGCCTACTGGCAAACATGGTCACGAGAGGCTAAACCAACGACGGTAAGCGGTTAACTTAAGCGTCCGAGTCAGCCTCCATGCGCAACACATCCTGAGTGGCTGTCATGCTCAGCCGCGCAATCGCCATTTCTAGCCACGTGCGCAGCGCATTGAGTTCCAGCATATAGCCCTCCATCACCAACTGGCTATGAATAGACACCGTCCCGTGTTCTTTCATAGCCTTGCTGATGCCCTCTTGGTAGATGCTGCTGCCGCTAGTGGCGTATTGAATCGCGTCAAGATAGGCACCAAGCCACGCCAGCACCTGTTCGCGGGATAGGCGCTTTTCCATAAACTGAAATCGCATCATGGCCAGTTCACGCTGCTCGTAAAACGGACGCATTTTTGGCACTTCACCAAGCCACACGTCTAGCGAGGCTTCGCCCGTTTCCGTAAGGGTGTACATCTTACGGGGGCGTGTTTCGTGTTCCACGTCTAACTCCCCCAGGATGACCCCCTGTTTTTCGAGCCTTTTCAGCATGGGATAGACCGAACCGGGGCTGGCGCTCCAACTGTTATAGCTATCTTCGTCAAAGCAGCTTACGATACTGTAACCTGATTGCGGCTCCATACTAATCAGACCCAACACAATGTACTCTAGCATGGTCAATTCGCGGGTTTTGTCAGCCATGGAAGCCTCAGAGGGTTGTTTTCGATATATTACGAGTCTACACTCCTGAGCCATTCATAAGCAAGATAGCGCTGCAAAAATGCGCTAAAAGTGGCCCTAATGCGCTTGACGCACCCGTCAAACCGACCTATATTGATTACGAATCGTAGCATCACGAAGGGAGTGAATTCCCATGACCCAACACGTACTCATTGTTACCACGCGGATGCAGCGCAGACCGCTGCTCACATCGGGTTTACATGGATTTGGTTTCTATACCACCTGTGTGGAAACGCTTGAAGACGCCCTTCATTACATCGAGACGGAACAAGAACCTGCCATCATTGTGATTGACATGATCCAGCAGGCCGACGTTCTGCGCGACTTCATCGCGACTGTGCGTGAGCGCAGCCAGGTCAACATCATCACGATTGGCTACGACGTGGCCTATGAAGATGGTTGCTTGCACCTGCCACGCCGCGCTCCGGTCGATGTTGTGATTCAGTCGGTTCACTCGCACTTCACCGGCAAAGTGTAGACCACGATTAGGAGCCATCAAGATGCACAGCGACACATCCCAGGCAATTGTTATTGGCGGCAGCATGGCGGGCCTACTCACTGCCCGTGTGCTGCGCGATCACTTTGACCAGGTGACGATTATTGAGCGCGACAAGCTACCCACCGATGCAACCTATCGCGGTGGGGTACCGCAAGCGCGGCACCTGCACACGCTGCTGGCCTATGGCGAAGCGCTGCTAGAGGATTTATTCCCTGGGCTGGGCCTAGAACTTGAAGACTATGGTGTGCCGCGCATCGAGTGGGGCATGGACACGCGCTTCAACACCAAATCCGGTTGGCTGCCATCGTTCCAGGCTGGGCTTATCAGCCACACGGCGTCGCAACCGGAATCTATCTCGCTCTTATTGGTTTAGTCAACTTTAACACCCAATACCGGCGCAATCCCAGCCAGCAGCAATTCGGGTTGATCTTCCTGTACCAGATGTGCCGCCTCCGGAAGAATTTGCAGTGTAGCACCCGGAACCATATCTCTTAGCTTTTGCCCGTGCGCTAGCGGAATCCATCCATCTTCTGCACCCCAGAACAACCTCACGGGACAGCGAATATCACCATATAACGGCTCAATCTCGTCGGTGTAACGCTGATCCATCTGTGCGATTTGACGGTAAAATGCAGGCTGCCCAACGGTGCCTGTCCATGCGGACTTATACGCTGCCAGCGCATC
>CAWUJQ010000504.1:0-3376 GCA_963922445.1 uncultured bacterium | reverse complement strand
GCACGCGGGGTGATTTCGCCCGATGGCGCGCAAGTTGTGGGCGTCACCAACCTGAATGAGCCATCTCTGGCAACGGTCACATTGGCCGACGGCACGCTGCAACGCATCGCAACGACCTTCACGCCCAATCAGGTGACGTGGGGGCCAGATGGGGCCATCTACTACACGGTGCGCCAACGCGAAGACAACGGCACCCCGGATGTGCTGACGGACGATACCTTCATGAGTGCGATTTACCGGGTTGAACCGGCAGAAGGTGCTGAGGATGTGCAGCTTTACAGCGCAAGTGGTACATGGGGCATTGCCCGAATGATAACCACCGGGGATACCCTCTACTTCAGTCAGATTCCGGGGACGCCGACCCTGGCCGAGGACTTTAGCAACTTTGATGCCGTTGAACAGAACACACGGCCCGACGTGTTTGCGCTGCCGCTGGGCGGTGGGCCGGCTACACAGGTAGCCAGCGACGTAGCGTTGTTTGAGGTGCTGCGCTAGCGGGAAGGGATGCAGTTCAAGTTGGTGCAACGCTTTTTGGCCCTCACCCCACCCCCTTGTATGTTAGAGATACGGTAAAATACGACCTAAGCGATGTGTTCCCCCTTCTCCTAACCGCGCAGCGGTGGTCGGGAGAAGGGGGCTAGGGGGATGAGGGCCAAACGCACGGAAGTGAAATGCACCCAGCGGGAAGCATCAAAAGCAACGAGCAATGCGTGCTAAAATGTGACGCAGCCTATACCGCACTGCTCGTTACTCGTTCCTCACTTAGCTCCCCAACCGCTGATACGCCTTGTCCTTGAGCGAGAAGGTAAACAGGTCGGTTGTTGTTGTCATGAGGATGGTGTTGCTATCCAGCCACACCGCATGTTGCAGCGGCGCAGGCATATGATCGGCCAGTGCAACGTCTTCACCGTGTGCCAACGACACCGCCGTCATCCGCTCACCGACACGGTACAAAAAGTGTGTGCTATCTGGGGCAAAGCCAAGGGCGCGCCCCTGTGACCCAATCGGTGTGAACCACGTTAGCTCCATCGCACGCAAATCGTATACACCTGCCCGCCAGCCGCCCTCATAGTTCGACTCCACGGCCAAATAACGCCCCGACGGTGACCAGGCGCACACTACATCAAAGGCACCCGCCAACGTACTCAACACCTTTTGCTTGCTAAAACCGTCCGCATTCATCATGAAGATGTCAGAATTGTGCGAGTTGGCGGTCGCATTGGCAGTGTAGGCAATTTGCGTACCTGTGGGGCTGTACACGGCGGATTTCACTGGGCTGGCATAGTCCGTGATCTTGCGAATCTGACGGCTGGCCACGTCAAACATACGAATGTTGAACTCCCCGCGCAGGTTACTAATCGTCAGTAGGGTCGCGCCATCCGGGTGCGCTGCCACGGGGTACGTGTTGGTATGAAAGAAGTCCGTCACCTGTACCACCGCATGCGTGGCCACATCGGCACACCACAAGTCGTGGAACCAGTTCCCGTCATCAGCAGCAAAGTAAACATTGCGGCTGTTGGTCGCCCATACCAGGCGCATGAACGGCTGGCTGCATCGCAAGCCGCTGTCCAGTCGCTGCGGCTGGGGCGCGTCCAGCGGCAGGGTGTACAGCGTCAGGTCATCGGACGGGCCGGTGAAGTAAGCCAGGTGCTTGCGGTTGGGCGAAAGCGCAATCGTCTGGATGAGGTTGGAGGCAGATGGCATGGATCGCCTGGGGTAATTGCAAACCAGTGACTAACGCGTGCGATTGTCACTGAAAATAGGACGGTTGCACAGTGCTGACTTGTCACAGCCGTTCATCAGCTGAAAAGTCGTGCGTTTGAGCAGTGTTTCATGTATTATTTCCCGTAAACTCGGACGGCTAAGCAGCGTCTAATTTTTTACCTGACAATCTATAGTGTTTTGAGGAGTAAATGGCCGTGAGCCAGATCAGAATTCAGGAAACCCAACTGCCCGGTGTAGGCGTGCAGCACGACTTCCAAACCGAGTCCGGCCAGCGCGTCGGCATCATCAGCCATCACACAGGCCGCCGGGACTTCCTCGTATTTAGTGCCAACGACCCGGACATGTGCGCAACGTCCATGAGCTTTTCCGAGCAGGAATCGCAGCTATTGGGCGAGTTGATGGGCGCATCCAAAGTGGTGGAAAGCATCGGCAACATTCAGCAATCGGTAGGTGGCCTCGCCATCGACTGGATTCCGGTGCAGGAAAGTTGGGTGTGCGCCAATGCCAGCATCAAGGGGTTGGGCCTGTACGCCACCGGGACGAACATTGTGGCGGTGATTCGTGGTGAAGAGACTATTGCCGCACCAGAGCCGACCTTCCGCATTCAGCCAGGCGATACCGTCCTGGTGGTGGGTAAGCCAGAGGGCATCCGTGAAGCCTACGAGATGATGATGGGAGAAACGGCGTAATGCAATTTATGCTTGCAGCAGCCAGCGGGCCAGAAATCGCAATCATGTTCATCGAACTGGGCGTCGTGTTTGCGGCACTGGCACTCGCCGCTCGGTTGTGCAATGCATTGGGCATTTCGCCAATCCCGATGTACCTCGTCATCGGGATTGTATTGGGCAACAGCATGCTGCTGCCCATTAACTTCTCTGAAGAGTTTATCGCCGCTGGGTCTGAGATCGGCGTGATTTTGCTGCTGTTCGCGCTTGGCCTGGAATATACCGGGCCGGAGTTGGGCCGCAGCCTGCGCACCAGCTTTATTTCTGGCGTGGTAGACCTGGTGCTGAACTTTTTACCCGGTTTTCTGTTCGGCTTGCTGCTGGGCTGGGACCTGGTGTTGGCGCTGCTGCTGGGCGGTGTGACCTACATCTCGTCGTCGGGCATTATTTCCAAGCTGCTGAGTGACACAGGCTGGTTGGGCAACCGCGAAACGCCTGCCATCCTGTCTATCCTGGTGTTTGAAGACCTCGTTATGGCGGCCTACCTGCCCCTGATGACCGTGCTGCTGGTGGGCGAAAGCCTTTCCGCCGGGGCAGTTTCGCTGGCTATCGCCATTGTGACCGTGTTGGTCATCGCGTTTGTGGCCCTGCGCTTTAGCAACCGCGTGAGTCAATTCGTCAACAGCCGCTCCGATGAGATTATTCTGCTGTCAGTGATGGGCGCGGTACTACTCGTGGGCGGGATTGCGCAGCAGTTCCAGGTATCGGCAGCCGTTGCTGCGTTTTTGGTGGGTATTGCCCTGTCACGCGAACTCAGTGAAAAAGTGCATGACCTGACCACGTCACTCAAGGACTTCTTCGCGGCGATCTTCTTCGTCTTCTTCGGCCTCAATATTGACGCAGGCGCACTGCCGCCGGTGATTTTGCCTGCGCTTGGGTTGGCCGTCGTCTCTGCCGTGACCAAGCTCATCACGGGTGTGTATGCT
>CAWUJQ010000503.1:0-3383 GCA_963922445.1 uncultured bacterium | reverse complement strand
AGGGCGCGCTGGCGTGGCTGTTTGTGACGGGGTCGGTGGAGGGCGCACCGCGTGAGGCGATGATAGCACTGGCATTGGCGGCGAAGCAAATCGGCGCGGACGCCGTGCGCCTGGATGAAGCCGGACTCAGTGGGATGCCGGTGCCGGAGAATATTTTCGCGTTTTCATTGGCACTGCGCGGGGCACGTCACACCTATCGGCGGATGGCGAGTTCGGTGCGGCGGTGATTGTCATAGGCGAACTTGGTAGATTTATCGTTATTCAGCCGACCCGTGTGAACAAGGATACATGTCGAATTCCAGCAAGAGTTGGCGTTGCTCAACTCGTTCTTGATCGTTGAACCGGAGTACAAACACCGTTGCCCGCCCTTCTGGTGTGTGTGTCTCAATTAGCGCACCCGCAAGGCGAAAATGCTGTTCCCAACGGTCACGACGCGGGTGAAACAAAAATGTGGGATCACCTGTGTCCGGGTCTGCTGCCGCGATATTTGTGCCTTTGTACAAATTGCAGCGCAGGCAGCTCAGGGCAAGGTTGCTTTCTTCTGTTTTGCCACCGTGCGAGAGTGCGATAATATGCTCGATGTGAAAAGTAACATCGCTAGAATCCTCACTCACGCGGCAGTACTCGCAGCAGCCGTTGGCACGCTCAACCACTATGTTACGTAGTTGCGTGGGAATGTAACTGACGCCTTGCCTGCCAGCTTCAACTGCGCCTTCGTCTTCGTGAGCGTCATCAAATGAGAGACGGCCAGGATTTTCTCTAACTCTAGCCGCTCATCTGCGGAAAGCTGACCCTCGCGGTTTTTTTCCAGCAGTGCGTCAATGTGCTGCTGCACACTTGCGGATACCTTATAGGCGGCGAGGTCTTCCAATGTGGGCTGCGATGCCAGGAAGTCGGCCAAATCGGTGAAAATTGCGCTTTGCACGTTGATTGCCATGTACGCGACTCCGTTTGTCTACACGGGTTATTGTATCATGGTGATGGCCGTTGTCATCAGCGCTGCGCGTCACACCTACCGGTGGATGGTGAGTTCACTGCGGCGGTGATATAATGGCGGGTGAGAGGTGACGCTTGGAAAACCCCTTTGCTGAGATGTCACGGCGCAATCTCATTCTCGTTTTACTCGTTTTTTCAGTGGGTATTTGCTGCGGCCCTTTGGCTCTGCTGCCTGCGCCGGGAGCCTCCTCGACTGAGCCACAAGGGGATTATGCAGCATTCGGGCCATCTTTCCTCATGCTTTATGCCGCGCCGATATTGATCTTTGCGGTGCTTTACAGCAGACGGGTGCGGTCTGTCAAAGGGTTTGCTGTGATAACCTTATCCGTGCTGGCGCTAATGACGTTGGGGTTCTCAATCCTTTACAAAAACGACGGCTATGATCTCTCCAATGCATTTCTGCTTAATGTGGGCACGGAGTTTGTGGGGGTGGCCCTGTTGGTGATTTTGTTTTCGTTGGGGCGCTGGAGCTTGTTGGCGCTTGTGATAACCTACGCCTTGGCCCTGGCACTACTTGCGTTTTCCACAGAGGGCTGGCGTCAAGACACACTGATTAACCTGAATACGGAGTTGTTCGGCGTGTTTATCACCTCGTTGATCTTCGCGGTGATTGACCGAAATGTCCGGGAGCGGCAGCAGAAGCAGAAGAGCGCGTAGCGGTTGGTTGCATCAGGCAGATCTCATTTCGATGGGAATAAAGCGCGTTGAATAGGACACACCCACCTAAACGTGCTGGTCGATCAATATCGGGTTGCCATCGGGGTCGATAATGGTGAAGCTGGCGGGGCCTGTGGTCGATTCATCCACTTCTGTTGCGATGTCGATGCCCTGCGCTTTCAACTGGCGCTGAAGTTCCCGGATGTCTGTGAATGTCGTCTGAGCCTGCGCATCTTGATCCCAGCCGGGATTAAACGTGAGTACGTTGCGCTCAAACATCCCCTGGAACAGGCCGATCACATGATCGCCGTTCTTCATAATCAGCCAGTTTTGCTCAGCTTCGCCCGCGAAGACGCTAAAGCCAAGCTTTTCGTAGAAGGTTTTTGAGGCTTGTAGGTCTTTCACGGCCAAGCTCACTGAAAATGCACCGAGTTCCATCATGCTCTCCTTGGATAACCTCTGATCTATATTAGGCAAAGTGTTCGCCTTTAGAACAAGTATACGATATTGGGCGGGGTATGCAAGCATTGGGAAGTTTATCACAGGCCAGTAAAACGCTCTCAATCTTTGCCCACTTGGTTTACACTGACACGCAAAATAATCATCCACTGAAAGAGAGACTTTTTCATGATCCAAGGCAATTATCCCGAAATAGATGTTTCGCCGCGTGTGCTGCTCGGCCCCGGCCCCAGCCTGGTTGACCCGCGTGTGCTTAAGTCGATGTCCACGCCGCTGATTGGCCACCTTGACCCGGAGTTCCTGCAATTGATGAACACCATGCAGGAGATGCTGCGCCTCGTCATGCAGACAGAGAACGAGGTCACGATTGCGATTCCGGGCACGGGGTCGGCTGCCATGGAGGCCGCGTTCGCCAACCTGATTGAACCGGGAGACGATGTACTGATTTGCATTAACGGTTACTTTGGGCATCGCATGGTGGATATGGCCGAGCGCTACGGTGCGACTGTCCATACGATTAGCCGCCCGTGGGGTGAAGTGTTCACCGTGGATGAAGTGCGCGCTGCCCTGGACGAAAATCTGGCGATGGTGGTGGGCATTGTCCATGCAGAAACGTCCACGGGGGCGATGCAGCCTGTAGACGACATCGCGAAGCTGGTGCACGAGCGTGGCGGTTACATCATCGTGGACACGGTCACGTCGCTGGGTGGTTTGCCCGTGCGCGTGGACGAAGTGGGCATGGATGCGTGCTACAGTGGCGGGCAGAAGGCGCTAAGCTGCCCGCCGGGGGCATCTCCGTTGACGTTTAGCCCGCGTGCAATGGAGCGCATCCGCAGCCGCAAGACGAAGGTTGCGAACTGGTACCTGGACGCGACGATGCTGGGTAGCTACTGGGGCAGTGAGCGTGTTTATCATCATACTGCGCCCATTTCGATGAACTATGCCTTCTACGAGAGCCTGCGCGTCATTTTGGAAGAGGGACTGGAAAATCGCTGGCAGCGTCACCGTGAGAACGCGCAGCTATTATGGGATGGCCTGGAAGCGCTCGATATGACGCTGCACGTTGAGGAAGCCTACCGCCTGCCGACGCTCACAACGGTGCGCATTCCGTCAGGGATTGATGAGGTGGCAGTGCGCAAGTCGCTGCTGCTGGACTACAACATTGAGATTGGCGGCGGCCTGGGTGAGTTGAAGGGCAAGGCGTGGCGCATCGGCCTGATGGGGTATTCATCACGCAAAGAGAATGTGCTGCTGCTGCTCTCTGCATTAGA
>CAWUJQ010000502.1:0-3384 GCA_963922445.1 uncultured bacterium | reverse complement strand
CTTGAGTTTTCCTCCGTCTTTCAACCTTCTTCAAAATCCAAAGTAGCCACACCCAAATCCTTTCAAAAATTTGTCAAAGGCTCCCCTACACTGCTTTTTTATCGAGGGCAATATCTCGAAGAAGCCATGCTATCGGAGCGTATCGCTGCCGATGAGATTCGTTTCGCCGCTCGGTCACAAGGAATAGCCAACATGGACGACCTTTTCGCTGTAGTTTTAGAAACGGACGGAACGTTTAGCGTGATCCCAAAGGCTAATGACACGACACACAACGCGCTCACCGATTTTATGAGGGGACAAAAAGACAATGCGTGAACGGAAAGCGCGGCAAACTTTTAACGCGGATGCTCCACAGTGGGTTCGGCCCATCCCTGTGACTCCCGGCGTGTGACGCCGCAACGCGCCAAATCCTTGTCCAACTTGGCCTCGTGCTCGGTCACAAATGGGTCGGGTGGCCCCTCGGTGAACGGGCGCGTGGTAGGCAGATAACGGGTTCTATGCATGGCACATGCAGCAGACGAACCAACGGTGCGGGAAAACTATCAGCAGTCCAACTCCACACAAAGCGTGGATCACGATCGAAGCGCAGGCGTTTCGATATCCCGTTGAGCAAAAATAGGCGCATCACGGCCTCAAGTGCCGTGTCTGCGCGCTAACCTTCGCTTCCCTCTAGATAGACGACCCGCGACGTACCACGATTGACAGGCCATCCATATCGGGCAGTAGAAGTTCGGTAATGACAACATCCATTGGCTTGGCTTGTGCAGCTTCAATCGCGGCGGTGCCAGTTTCCGCAGTCACGATTTGATACCCGCGCTTTTGCAGGCGAACCCCCAGCAAATGACGAACATCATCGTCGTTTTCAACAACCAGCACGTTAATCGTCATAGGACTCCCGTTCTAATGATGTAAAAGCTACGGTTGTGACTGTTGAATCTGGTTAATGTCGCTCGATTTAGCCCCAGCGAACAGCATCATTGTTGAGTAGCCCCCTCCCGAAGATGGCGAAGACGATGGTTGCGACCAGTAACACCAGGAAGGAACCAAGTTGAATATCCAGCACTTGATCTGGAAGCCCTGCCTGTAATGTATAAGCGCCGGGCAGGAGGAAAAAAGCTGTGTCGTAGACAGCATGGAGCAATATGGGCACAAATAGGTTGTTGAACACCCTACGGCTCACGTAGAGTAGGGTGCCGGTAGCCAGGGTCACCAGAAACACCGTGAAATTGCCACCGCCCAGCAGATTGACCGCGTGTAACAGGGCAAAGACAACGGACGTAATCAGCCAGACCAACCATTCCGAGACCCCACCATTCCGCAAACCGACCAACAAAATGCCCCGTGTAACAATTTCTTCATTGACGCCAATCGCCAGCGTCACGACCAACACGCGAACAATGACCCCCATCGAATAGGATTGATAGTCAACAAAAAAGAGCGCAAACACCGTCACACCAATCCATATAAGTGGGTAAACGTAATACAGCCCAGACAGGCTAAACGGCGTACGTTCGAAGTAGGCGTATAGATGCGTTCGCGCTGTTCCACGTCATCGAAGCCGATGAAGCCAAGCCCGTCCTCATTGACACCGTTGAAGTAGTCGTACAGGCCCGATGTGTGGTTGAGCAACTGACGAATCGTGATGGCCTCGCCGTTGGGCAGCGCTTCCGCGTATTCCGGCAGCCAGTCGCTCAACGGGTCATCAATGGACAGCACGCCCTCTTCGGCAAGCTGGAAGATCATCGCCGCTGTCATCATCTTGGTATTGCTGCCGATTTCCCAGCGGCTACCGGGCTGCATGGGCGCACAGGTCTCTGCGTTGACCACACCCAGAGAGCGGTCGTAGACGCCATCGGGTGATTCCACCAGCAGCGATACCCTCGGAGCGGGTTCGTCATCATACAACTCACGCGATTGCAGCGTCACAAACGTGACCAGCAGGTCGTCTAGCGCTTCGGTCTGGTCATCTGGCAGCGTGGACTCACCCACAATGCTTGCGGTGCTGAACAACTCCGCCGAACAACTATCAATGACCGGGGGCAGCAGGCTTTCGCCCTCAGCCTCATCCGGGACGGCGGCCACTTCTGTTGGCTGCGCAGCACCAGCGTCGTCTGTGGCCGCGTCTGGAACCGGCGTTGCCTGGGTATCATCCTGATCTGCATCATCATCTGTGGGAGCGGCAGCAACCGCCGTCGGAGGCATGCCGGTTACCGTCGCCGGGACGCCCTGCTGGTTGAGAACGGACTGCGTAGCGGTCGCGTTGACTGCCGCCGTTGCATTCAGGTTGGACGCAACCACAGTTGCGGTTGCCTCTGCATCTACCGTTGGCGGCGCGACAACCTTGCCAGTAGCCGGGACACCCTGTGCAAGCGGTGTAGGCGCAGCAACGGTCACTGTAACCGGAACCAACTGCGTTCCGAGTGCAACCGCTGTACTCGTGCCATTCGCACTGACCGTGGCCTGGGCGTTGTTTGCTAACTGGGTGGCTGTGCTGTTTAGATGGGCAGCAGCCGTAGTGTCCAGATTGATTGCAGCCTGCGTTTGCTGTTGGGCTAACTGCGTGCCCTGAGCCTGGATATTGCCAGTGACAGCGGTACCCGTCGCGTCCAGGTTGGTATAAGCTGTCCGGCGTCACGATGACCCGCATACGGCCTTCCAAGGTCATCGGGCACACGCAATCTACTGGTCCATGTCATCCACTAGTTGCCAAGTAGTTTGCCGAGTTTTTTGCCAAGCCCCTTTTGCTGTTTGACCCAGCCCATTGCTGCCTCCTCACTCATCGGGTAGCGTGGGACATCTGTGAGGGGGTCTTCATGCTTGTTGCGGCCCCACTCCTTAATAAGCGCCGCCAGAATGCCCTGCGCTGCACCGAACTCCATGACGTCCAGGGCACGCCGGTTGCAGTATCCTGCCCGATCTAGATTGCCGTGTTTCAAATGGACAATGGACATGTTGTGCCAGGCCCAGGGGTCTGCAGGATTGATGGTGACGACAAGTTCGTAATACGGCAGTGAGCCTGCACCGCTGCCAATATCCAGGTGAATGCCCGCCATCTTGTTGATTGCGTATAGCCTTTGAAGGTCGTTTTCAGCCCGCTCAATGCAGGTTTCGTACCACACCTCAACGCGTGGTAGGTCCTTGCGGTCACCGTAATAGCGCATCTCTGCCAGGGCTAGGCGAATACTATACTGGGCCTCCGGATAGCGCTTGAGGTTGTCCAACACATCGCGCTTGTCGGTCGCATCCACAAAATCCGGTTCAAACACATCAATTTCAAAACGCCTGCTAGCACGTTGCTGCCCTTGTCGAAATAACTTCCGCGCTTGCTGCGTACCCCAGTTGTCGTACTGGCCGCCGCTCACGTAAGACGCCGCTTGCTGCACA
>CAWUJQ010000501.1:0-3387 GCA_963922445.1 uncultured bacterium | reverse complement strand
AAAAGTTGCGCTGGTAGGCACAGATAAGACCAGTTTGCCTGCATCAGGCAAGTTGGCGGCAGGAAAAACCCCCGAAGACGCGCTGCTAACCACGGCGGGGACGCTTGTCCTGCGCGAACGGGCCGGGTTCAACGTGTTGGATGTCGATTCGGCGACGGTTGACCCTGCGGCATCGGATGAAAAGCCGCTGTGCAGTGACCGGGCGGTGAGTGTGCTGCACCTGCTCATCTTGGATAAGTCGTTTGAATTGATGAACGAGTGGATTCGCCTGTGTGCCGAAAGCGGCCAGCGCGTTAACCCGGTGCTGATTCCCATGCTGCTGTCCTACGCCATTGGCCATGAAGACCTGTACGACCCGGTGCGGAACATCGTTGATGTACGCGGGCGTTGGGTGGCCCATCACGACAATAACTGGCGCAAGTTGTATCCGGGCAAGCACGCGCTGGGTATTGAGGATAAGCAATGGGATGACGAGCTAAGTTTGGCAGACCGCACCGCCCTGTTGAGCAAGTGGCGAACGACCGACCCCGAAGCTGCCCGCGAAGCGCTTGAAGCACTGCTCAAGAAAGGGGTGGGCGTTGGCAAAGCGCATCAACGGATAGCATTGATTGGCGCACTTGAGGTAGAGCTAAGCACGGATGACGAGCCGTTTCTCGAATCTATGCTGGATGACCGCAGTCGCAAAGTGGCACGGGCTGCCGCCAAGCTGCTTAATCGGCTGCCCACGTCACGATATGGCGAGCGGATGCAAAACCGCCTTAAGGAGCGGATCGTTTTTGACCCCAATGACAAGCATAACCCGCTCAAGGTTGTGCTGGACTCTGCGCTGACGGATGACCTGTCACGAGATGCCATCAGCATTGACCCGCCCAGCGGGATGATCAAAAACCAGGGGTGGTTTTACAACATGATGGTGGCGGTTCCGCCGTCGTTGTGGGAGGCGTGGCTGGAAGAAGACGCCGAGTCCCTGTTGGAATACGCCCACAAAAGCCGAGATGCATCAACGTTGATCTTTACCGGCTGGGTGGAAGCCGCCACTACCCACAACGAAGATCACTGGCTGCGGGCCATCGTCAGTTGGATTATTAGCACGGGGCTGGTCAGCAAGCACACAGGCGCAGACGTATACGCGATTGCACGGCGCATCCCGGATAGCGACCTGGAAGCAATGGTCACGGAAATCATTACGGACCCGGATCGGCGGGCGCGGGCGCTGCAAGGGCTGCTGCTGTGCCGCCACGACTGGAGCGTCGAATTTACGCGGGAAGCGCTGGCCTATCTAATCGTAATGGCCGAAGACCGCCGCATGGTCTATCAGGTGGGGTCAATGCTGCGCAACGTTGTGCTGTTCTGCTCCCCGCTCATCCTGGAAGAGATCAACGCGCTGTTTGCCTCGGTTATGGCGGATGACAGTTATAAGTACACGTTGCATCCGAACTTCGAATACTTCTGGACGACGCTGCGCCGCCGCCGCGACATCTGGGAAGCGTTTGGTAAAGAATTGACGGTCGAAGAGCCGACACTATCCAGTGAATCACCCGCGTAAGCGGTTAATTGAAACAGAAACTTGTCAAATCAAAGTCATGAGGGAGTGAATGTTATGTCTACTACCAACGGAACCGAAAACACTGCTGTTTTACGTCGTCACGCGGAACAACTCTTCGCGGAGGAACTCAACGCGCTGGCCGACGTTGATACGTTGCCGCGTCCGCGAAACTGGCACCTGTCGCCGCAGGCCATTGCCACCTACCTGCTGGGTGGCACACTGGAAAACGGCGTCGAGATTATGCCGAAGTACTACGGCAACCGCCGCGTGATTGAAATTGCGATTGCGACGCTGGCCACTGACCGGGCGCTGCTGCTGCTAGGTGTGCCGGGGACGGGCAAATCCTGGGTGAGTGAGCATCTTTCAGCGGCGATTTCTGGTGATAGTACGCTGTTGATTCAGGGGACGGCTGGCACGAGCGAAGAGGCCATCCGGTATGGCTGGAACTACGCCCGCCTGCTGGCCGAGGGGCCATCACAGGAAGCGTTGGTGGCCAGCCCGCTCATGGTGGCAATGGCCGACGGCAAAATCGCCCGTTTGGAAGAGCTAACCCGTATTCCACAGGACGTGCAGGACACGCTGATTACAGTACTCAGTGAAAAGACGATGCCCGTGCCGGAACTCAACATGGAAGTGCAGGCCAACGCGGGCTTCAACGTGATTGCAACGGCTAACGACCGTGACAAGGGCGTCAACGACCTGTCCGCAGCGCTCAAGCGCCGCTTTAACACCGTCGTGCTGCCGCTGCCTTCCACTGAAGATGAGGAGCTGACGATTGTGCAGCAGCGTGTGGAATCACTGGGGCGCGCCCTTGAACTGCCCGCCGAAAAGCCCGCGATTGAGGAAATCCGCCGTGTGGTGACGATCTTCCGCGAACTGCGTGATGGCGTGACTGCCGACGGCCAAACGAAGATCAAGTCGCCCTCGGCAACGCTCAGCCCAGCCGAGGCGATCAGTGTGGTGACGAACGGTATGGCGTTGGCGTCGCACTTCGGTGACGGAAAGATCACGGCGCGTGACCTGGCCAGCGGCCTTTCGGGTGCGGTCGTCAAAGACCCGATTCAGGATCGCACGGTGTGGCTGGAATACCTGGAAACCGTTGTGAAAGATCGCGAGGGCTGGACGGACATCTACGACGCCTGCCAGGAAGTATTATAAAGAGTATGGGGAGTAGGGACATGCTTAAGCGCGTCCGCATTGTTCACAGCGGACGGCCAGAAGGCCGTCCCTACATCCCCATTTGCAGTAGCGTAACTCGGACTGGCACACCAGGCCCCTACAATCCGTTATGACGCTCAACCCACCTGATCGCAATCAAACTGGGGAAATTTATTTATGACTGTTCACATTTTAGGCATCCGGCATCACGGGCCGGGGTCGGCGCGGAGCCTACGCGCAGCCCTGGAAGAACTCCAGCCGGACGCGATTTTGATCGAAGGCCCGCCCGACGCCGACAACTTGATTCCGCTCGTCGGGCACGACGAAATGGAAGCGCCCGTTTCGCTGCTCATCTACTCGCCGGATGACACACGCCAGGCGGTGTACTACCCGTTTGCGGACTTTTCACCAGAAATGCAGGCGCTGAAGTACGCCGTCAAGAACAGCGTGCATGTGCAGTTCATGGACTTGCCGCAGACGTACCAATTCGGGATGCAGCAGGAAATCATGCGCTTGCAAGAAGAGGCGGAAACCGCCGCCGCCGAATCCGAAGGCGAGGCCACCGCTGAGGAAGACACCGCTGAGAGCGAAGCAAGCGCGGGTGAGGCATCACCCAACGGCGCAGAAGCCCACGCCGAGCCACAAGAGCCGGACTTAGCCGATAGGGTTCGGCGTGACCCGCT
>CAWUJQ010000500.1:0-3387 GCA_963922445.1 uncultured bacterium | reverse complement strand
ACGCTGGACGACCCGGATAGGGTCGGTGTGAATCCAGAGGTGGCCCATGAGCATATGGCGGGACTGAACTTTACGCACGCCGTTGCCCAGGCCTGGGAAGCCGGGAAGCTGTTTCACATTGACCTGAACGACCAGCTTTTTGGCCGCTATGACCAGGACTTCCGGTTTGGTGCAGAGATGATTAAGCAGGCATTCTTCCTGGTCAAGTTCCTGGAGGATGTGGGCTACGATGGCAACAAACACTACGACGCGCACGCCTACCGCAGTTCCACCTATGCGGATGTGAAGGACTTCGCACGCGGGTGTATGCGCAGCTACCTCATCCTGAAAGACAAGGCGGCGCAGTTTAACGCCGATAGTGAAATCCAGGCGCTGCTGGCGGAAATCCACGCGGACGACGGCGCGCACAGCTACCTGGGTGAAGGCTACAGCAAAGCCGCTGCCGACAGGCTCAAGGGGGAAACGTTCGACCGGGCCGCGCTGGGCAACCGCAACCTGCCCTACGAAAAGCTGGATCAACTGACGAACGAGATTATCCTGGGGGTGCGGTAGAAGGAGTGAAGAGTAATTAGTGGTTGGTTTTTGGTGATTTGTGGCCGGGCGCATTGGCATAGTGGTGCGCCCGGTGCGTTGAGCAAAGCTATGATGAGTAGGGGCGCGCAACGGCGCGTCCCATGCCTGTCAAGTTAAGGATTACGAGGGCGCTGCCCTCGCGCTCCCGACAGGGGTTTACACCCCTGTACCCCATGTCTTTATATCTGTCCAAAAGAAAAGGCCGCTTTTTGCCGCGCTTTTTCTGGAAAAAGTGCGTGGGGTTCGGGGCAAAGCCCCGAAAGGTAAGTCAAGATTTTCTTAAGTTGACACCTATGGGGCGCGCAACGGCGCGTCCGCTGGTGGGAACCCAAACAAGGTAATGCGCCCGCTACCCGTTCACCTCGCGTTCGGCCTCAAAGCGTGGCGGCAGACCGCCATCCGCTGCCTCTAGCAGGCGGGTGTAGGTGTGCGGCATACGCTGTTGCATCAACGGGAACAGGCTGCGCCACCGTTGCATGACGGCGGGGTCAAGCGCGGCCACAATGACCTCGGTGGTATCCCGGCCAGCCTGGGCCAGTACCTTACCCGTCGGGTCACAGATGAAGCTGCTGCCGTAGAACGTTACCTCGTTTTCGTGGCCCACCCGGTTCGCCGCGCCGATGAATACGCCGTTGGCGATGGCGTGCGCCCGCATGATCGTTTGCCACATCTCGGCGCTGTCCATGGCCGGGTCGGTGGGTTCGCTGCCTATCGCCGTCGGATAGAAGATGTACTCCGCGCCGTTCATGCTGTAGATGCGCGCCAACTCCGGGAACCACTGGTCATAGCAGGTGGGCGCGGCCACCGTGACCGGGCCAGTATTCCACACCGGGTAGGCGTTTCCACCGCCGAAAAAATCGGTTTCGTAGTAGCCGTCGCCGGATGGAATGTGAATCTTGCGCGTGGCCCCGACGAGGTCACCGTCAGGCCCGTAGATGAGGGCTGTGTCGTAATAGTTGTCGTCGGCTTGCTCAAAGATGCTGCCAATCAGCGTGATGTGATGCTGCTGTGCCATCTGCGCAAAAAACGCCCCTGACGGCCCGTCAGCCACGGTTTCCGCATAATTAAAGCCGCTTTCGTCCCGCTTACCGGGGAAGTATGGTAGCAGGGAAAACTCCGGCAGGCACACAAGCGCCGCCCCCTGGTCAACCGCCTGCGGAATCAGGTCACGATACTGGGCTTCCATGCCCTCGCGGCTGCCACTGTAAGCCAATTGCACCAACCCAACATTGACCACTTCCATAGTCTCCTGAAACCTTTCTGTACCCAACAGCGACGGGAACCGCCGCCTTCAGGCGGTGTGGGGAAGTCGCTATTGATTGGACTTTAGTCTTGTTTTTCAAATGTGTAGCTGTAGCCGTCAGCACGATGTAGGATTTGCATGTAGTCCGGGTTGATATCGTGACCGTTGAGCCGAAAGGATTTTCGTGCCCGAACTGCCACGCGTCCAGTGTGGGTGCCCGCCGCTTTACCTTTCGGTACAACCGCCTTCACGATGTCGCCTGTCTGAAAACCATGACTCAGTCGCGTTTGCTTGGCCTTCGTGCGCGGAAACCCGAACTTATCAACGCGGCACATCTGGCGGGATTGCCGTCCTGACGCTTGAATGGTGAGCGGTTGATGATTGGGGGATACGTAAACCTGTTTGCCGCTTTGACCTACACAAACTGCGTCAAGCCAGTGGGTTTTCGGGTACCCCTGTTGAATCCGGTTGAATTTTGTCTGGCCACCCGTGCCAACTTCCAGCGGATAGCCTGACGCACGCATCGTGAAGAAGATGGCGTTGCGGGTCGCATTGACCGCCGCTGCGTCGCGCAATGGTTTTTTCGCCTGTGCTTGAACGTTGGGATAACCAAATTCAGCAGCAGTCATGGCACCTTTGCGCTGGTTGCAGTCATGGCAGGCCAGCGTCAGGTTCGAGACGCGATTTGACCCGCCCCGCGCTTTGGGCGTGATATGTTCAACTTCCAACGGCACACCTGTTGCACCGCAGTATGCGCACTTACGTCCCCACTTCTCTAGTAGATATTCCCGGACTTCGTAGCCCTGCAACTCACCTTGCTGGTATTCAACGCCTGAAATCTCAGGGTTTTGCATCAGTTGGGTATCAAACCTGACCCGTTCAACCGCCAGATGTGTTACGGGGCAAAACTTAACCAGACGGTTCAGCCACGTTGCGATGTTATCCACGCGGCTTTGCAGCGACGGTGGCAGCCAGCCCCTCGGACGGGTGCGGTTGTCGAATCTCGGTTTTCGGTAGCGGGTCTTTCGGCTGCGTCGGCTGCGGCGCAGTTGCCGACGCTTCAACAACCCGTCGCGGATTTGATGGCCGCGATGGGTGAGTTCTGCCGCCCAGATGCAGCGCAGACCCCGTTTGAAATCCGCCACTAGCGCAATTCCGGTGGTCTTAGCACCCGGATCGACTTTGACCTGGGTGTCTTGCGTGTAGCCGCCCTCACGATCCAGCAAAATAATCGTGAAGGGGTACTTTCGCAGCACCCTTGCTCGTCCCTTACGTAACAATGTTCGGGCACGTGCGGGATGGCAGGGCATGAGTGGGTTTTTGTTCTTGTCTACGACTAAAACGCGTTGCATAAAGTTAAAGCTACCTTTCGGTTCTCGACAAAACTGTCGGTCAAGTTCTCCTCGCCAAGGTTAGCCAGCGGTTTGTTCGCCAAGCGCACCGGCCCTACCATCACAGACCTTTTAACGCTTAACCGCAGGGTCCGGGACTGGAGCGTCATCCCGGAGTGCCTATTTATTCGCTGGTAACGTAGCCCCGTCAACCCTACGGATTGGTGGCTGAGGCTGGTC
>CAWUJQ010000499.1:0-3389 GCA_963922445.1 uncultured bacterium | reverse complement strand
GGAATACGGAACCTGGGTTACCTGCACATTGAAGATCGTTATTGTTAGCAACGAAATCGTTGGGCCAACCAACAACGGCGGCATCGGCTCGTTTTGTACACATCTGGCGCAGTTGCTCAGCCGTGAAACCGACCACGAAATCGTGATCGTGTACACCTACCAGGGCCAACACGAGCCGCGCAGCAAGTGGATTGGCCTGTATGACCAGGACAACATCCACGTTATCGAAGTGCCGCGCATTAAAAGCGACAAAACCAACCTCATCGGTGGTTACTGGTTCCTGGAACTGTCGCGGCGTGTCAATCGCTACATCCCCGGTGACGCCGATGTCGTCATCTTCCAAGAAAACAACGCCAACGGCTTTTATTCACTGCGCAAATACCGCTTTCAAGACGGGCGGCGTCCGGTGACGGCGACGGTGTTGCACAGCAGCGCGGACTGGATTCGCGGCGCAATGCAGCAGCTACCCGCCCGCTTTGAGCATCTGATTGGCAATTTTGGTGAGCGTTATGGCGTGCAACACAGTGACTATGTGCTGTCGCTCAGCCAGTATATGGTGGATTGGGTGCGCGACTATGGCTGGAAGCTGCCCCCAGACGATTTTGTGCGCACGGTGAAGGGGCCGTTTTTGCCGCGCCAAACCGATGCCCCAGCGCGTGTGCATCATGCGGAGCGGTTTAAGCGGTTGATCTATTTTGGGCGGCTGGAAACGCGCAAGGGCTTGGCGGTGTTTGTTGACGGGCTGGTGGCGCTGCAACAACAAACGCCGGACGCGATGGCTGCTATTGACGAAATCGTGTTTGTGGGCCGCGAGGCCAATCACCGCTTTGCCACGATGGATCAGATCAGAGCGGCGCTGGCTCCCATCAACGCGAGTGTTATTCATCATGGCGACCTGGATACCTACACGGCGCAGCAGTACCTTGCTGACCACGCTGCCGATTCGCTGGTGGTGCTGCCCAGCCTGATTGACAATCACCCTTATGCCCTGATGGAAGTGTCACTCATCCCTGGCTTGAACTTCATTGCGTCGAATGTGGGCGGCATCCCGGAAATCGTCGGTGAAGCGGGGCAGCATCAACTGTTTGCGCCTAACCCCCCTACCCTGGCCGACGCGCTCCGGCGCTGGCTGGAACACGGCCCCCTGCCAGACGCGCAGCTTGGCCGCTACGATTATGAAACGGCCAACCGCAACTGGGTGAACATCGCAGAGGAAATGAGCCAGCTTGCCCAAGAGCGGTCCCGCGCTCAGGGAATTACCCGCAACCCGCGCCGCGTCACCATTGACGTGTGTACCGTGTGGAACGACCCAGCTATCTCACTGGAACCGCTGCTGCAATCCATGAAAGCCCAAACCGTTCAAGAGTTCAACTTCTACATTTATAACAACACTCCATCGTCAGACGATCACGTTAACAGTCCAGCAGAAGCGTTTAAGCATCTACGGCGCGAGTACAAGCCCCACGACAACTGGCATTTCATCAACGGGCAAACACCACTCCCACGAGCAGAAGCGCTGAACAAAGTGGCGAACCTAGGCAGCGGTGAGGTTATCATCTTCATTGATGCGGCAAACATGGCCGTAACGGACATGGTTGCGCGGTTTGTATTGGGGCTTTTGGATGCCGATGAGGACTGCCTGACGGCCAACGCCATCATGTTTGATGAGCCGGAGGAATCGGCATCGGTGGGCAATGTGCGCCTGCTGCGTGACCTGGGCGAGGTGTATTTGCCGCTGGGCAATGCGCCGGAGGTGGCACCCTTCTGGAATCCGTTTGGGCTGGTGAGTGATTTCATTGTTTATCGAGACGTGTTCAAGCAGCTTGGGGGCTTCCCCACAATGGGTGACGGCGACCCGGATACAGCCACCGCCGACGGCGACTACAGCTTCTTTGTGAACCTTGTACTGAGCGGCTATTCTATGGATGTTATTCCAGACTATCTGACGCTGCATCGGCTGTATAACGAGCGCCGTCACCCGTTCAAAGTGAGCTTTCCGGCACAGGGGCGCGTTCATTTGACGTTTGCCCAGCACCTGGAAAATAGTCACTTGCAGCGCATGACGACGATGGGCTGGGGCATGGGTGCCAAGCTGGTCGAACAGGGGCGCTGGTTCAACAACGCGCTTGGCCAGGATGTTATCGTCCACGAACAGGTGATTAACTCAACGTGGCTGGCGCAAAATGTGCCTATCCGGTCGATGCTGCCCGGTATGGTGCGTAAAGCGCTTAACAAGCTGCGTCCGTCCAAAAAGGCTGAGAGCAACGCATGAAAATTGCTATCGTCACGCCAGAAGCCGTCGGCCCCTGGCGCAATGGGGGCATTGCCACCTTTGCCACGCAGCTTGCGTTATTGATTAGCCAGCAGACCCAACACGATGTGTCGATTGTGTATGCAGGCCTTGTGGAATCGCCCCCGGCAGAGTGGCGCGCCCTGTACGATGACAATAAGGTGCGCTTCATCCTGCCCCCGCCTATACCCGATGCGCTGGGCAAGCTCCCTGGCCTCGGCCAGGATTGGCTGCTGATGCGGTCACGTATTGCGGCGGGTATGCTGCCGGACGATGCGGATGTGGTCATTTTGCAGGAAAATGGCGCGACGGGCTACGAGATTATGCGTCAGCACCGCCTTACGGACGCGCACCGCCGTCGTGCCTTCGTCACGATGATGCACGGTAATCGCAGTTGGGTGTTAGACGCCATGCAAATGCCGCCCGAACAGGGCTACGGTGACCTTGCCATTGATGTCGCGGAGCGCTATACCGTGGCCCAGGCTGATTTTGCCTATGCCAACAGCCAATATCTACTCAACTGGGTGATAGAACACGGCTGGCACCTGCCTGCTAAAAACGGCGCGTTGGGGCTGCCGTTTGTGCCCAACCCTGCCCTGACGAACCGTCAAACGCAGCCTGCGCCAGCCTTTAAGCGGATTATTTTTTTCGGGCGGATGGAAACGCGTAAGGGCATCGAACTGTTTGTGGACGCAGCCCGGCGGCTCACGGAGCGGGCCGAACTAGAAACGTTCAATCTGCCGGATGAAATCGTGATTTTGGGGCGCGACGGTGACAATTACCTGGGCACGGGCGAACAAATTGGCCGCGAGTTAACATCGCAGGGCTGGCAGGCAACCATCCTCAACCAACTAGACACATTCCCGGCGCAACAGTACCTGGCAGACCACGCCGCCGATTCCCTGGTGGTGATGCCTAGCCTTGTGGAAGCGCTCGGCTACACCATTGTCGAAGCATCGCTTATTCCGGGGATGAACATCATCACGACGAATACGGGCGGCATTCCAGAGGTGATGGGGTCGCCGGAAAGTGACCAATTATTCAAGCCCACCCCCGACGACTTAACCCGTAAAATGATCGATATGCTCCAGCGCGGGCC
>CAWUJQ010000498.1:0-3391 GCA_963922445.1 uncultured bacterium | reverse complement strand
GGTGGCGTGGCGAGTGTGCCGCGCCGCGCCGCCGTCGAAGCGTGTGCAGCGCCCTAACATTTGCCCACAAAACACGGTATACTGTTCAGTCGCATTTGACGCGAACGAGTTTTATTCAGAGGATTTATGCAGCCCATTGAAATGCACCCGGTTGGCATTGTGCGTACCGATGTCACTGAAATCGATAAGGACTGGCGCAAGACCATCAGCCAGATACACCTCAACGAAGCCTATATGGACGGCCTGACCGGGCTGGAGAACTGGTCGCATTTGGTGATTATCTTCGTGATGCACGAGGCCACCTTCAATGCAGACGAACACCTCACCTACCGCCCCGGCGGGCGCGAAGACATCCCGGAAACGGGTGTGTTTGCGCAGCGGTCGCACCTGTCCCCCAACCTCATCGGCATGACGACGGTCAAGCTGCAAGAGATTGACGCCAATGTGCTGACCGTGCGCGGCCTGGACGCACTGGACGGTACGCCTGTGGTCGATATTAAGCCGCACGCCCCGCTTTACGACGGCGCGACCGACCCATTGGTGCCGGTGTGGTTTTTGCGGTTGATGCAAAGTTAAGTCTGACCTCATCCCCCAACCCCCTTCTCCAAGCGGAGAAGGGGGCTAGAGCGGTCAACGAGGGTACGTGCGAATCGTCCCTCCTGTGGAGAGGGATATAGGGTGAGGTGAAAACAAAGGGTCTGAGATGAAGAAACTACGGTTTGTCGCGTTGTATTTGGCGTTTGTGATGATTCTGTTCTTGATCGTGTTTACGTTGGTGGCCAACCCCAACCTAATCGCCAATCTCATCCGGTGAGAGCAAATCGTCCAGCGTGATGCCCGTCGTCTCGCCGTCACCCGGACGGATAAACTTGCCTTCTGGCAGCGTGACCGCCTCATTGACCACGCCGACAGGCAGTTCCGTCAGCGGGCGGTAGCGGTCGAGTTGGGGGGTATTCATCGGTCGCGGCGGACGCCACTCGCCTGTACTGTTCCCGTCGCCGTCCAAGCGCAGCGCGGCACTAAACCCACGCGGAATCCGTACCCCGTCTTGCAGGCGCACCCCACCGTTGAGCGCGCTCACGCGCAGCCATCCTGCCTCCACGCTGTCGAACACAACCGTGTTGTTGATTTCGAGCGGTTCGCCGTTCACCCGCACCCGGAGCGTGGTCACACGTGGGGTTTGCATCATCAACATCGCGCACTCTGAGGCCAGCGTCACCGTGAACCCCTCCCAATCCCCGTAGTGTTGGGGGTCAAGCGTGGCCAGCGATGCCGCCGCGCCGTTGACAAGCGAACGGCTCACCCACGCCGACGCATTGCCCCATGCCACACGCACCCACTTGCTATCGGGACTGAGGCCGTCCGCGTTGAGGGGGGTGCCTGCTTCCACGCCGCCGATGATTTCGCTATCGGTGGTGGGTAAAGCGCGCAGGCGGGCGGTCGTATTGGCCGTCACAGGGATGGGGGCACCGGGGGTGATGCGTTCGCTATCTGTGATGGTGTTGGTCAGCGTCACATCACCAAACGCAACAAAGACGAGGTTGTGTTCTGGCAGGATGGCGGGTAGTGACCCCTGCGCCTGACGCACAAACGCACCATCAGTGGTACACACCTCCCCACGAGCAACGCCCACGCACTCAGCGGACAGAGCCGCTACATCCAACGGGCACAGGGCAGCGGGTTGGGCCGCCGCAACCGTCGCTGACAAGAGTAGAAGCAGCATCCAGAGTAAAACACGCATTACACAGCCTCCGCCAATGAGTAAACGACCTTATTGTGCAACGGATTGCGGGCGATTGGTGCGGGGCGTAGGCCAATCGTGCTGCAACAGGTGGTAGAATACCGTGTAAACGGGCAGTGACGGCAGCTATATCCGCCTGCTGCCCCCGGAGCCGCAGCCACTAGCGCATCACCACACGGAGCCGATTCACCGCATGTCCACGCCTACTATCCACACACCCCGCCTCACGCTGCGCGCCCTCTACCTGGACGACGCGCCTGCCTACGCGCAGCAGGTTTTCAGTGACGAAGCCGTCATGCGCTACATGAGTTCAGTGGCGATTATGCCGCGCAACCCGCGTATGCACGCCACGGGCTACATTCTGGATCGGCAACACGAGTGGCGCGATCACGGCTTTGGCGCGTGGGCGGTCACGCGCACGGCAGACGGCGCGTTTATGGGCCACGTGGGGCTGTTTTACATCACGGGCACGCAAACCGTGGAGATCGGCTATGCGCTCGGTCAGCAGTATTGGGGGCAGGGCTACGCCACAGAAGCCGGACAGCAGGCGCTGCGCTTCGGCTTTGAGACGGCCAACCTGGATGAGATCGTCGCCGTTGCCTTCCCGCAAAATGTGGCCTCCCTGCGTGTGATGGCGAAGCTGGGGATGCGTTCCATCGGCATCACCGACCGCTACTACAACCTCAGCCTCGCCTGCTACGTCATGTCCAAGGCGGAACACGACGCGCTAACCGCCTAACGACACTCGAATGGCCTGATAGCTCTTATAGCGGGTTGCACTCAGTTCCCCGGCGAACACCTGCTCGCGCACGGCGCAGTCCGGCTCGTGAGTGTGCGTGCAGTCCGCGAACTTGCAGTGCATGGCCGCCCCCAGCAGGTCAGGGTAATACGCGATCAACTCGGATGCGTCCAACCCGGCCAGCCCAAACTCCTTTATGCCCGGTGTATCGACCACGTAGCCGTCAGCAAATGGCAGCATCAGCGCCTGGGTTGTGGTGTGCCGTCCCTGTTCGCGGTCAGCGTTGGTTTCACCTGTTTTCAGGTTGAACCCCGGCTGCACCGCACTCAACAGCGATGATTTGCCCACACCGCTCAGTCCGGCCACCACCGTCACCTGACTGTGCAGGTGCAGGCGCAGCGGCGTGATGCCGATGCCCTGTTCCGCGCTGGTTTGTACCACCCGGTAGCCCAGGTCCGTGTAGGGGGCCAGCACCGCGTCAATGTCGTCGTCGGGTTCGGCTAAGTCCACCTTGTTGACGCACAGCAGCGGCGTGATGCCGTGCCGCTCTGCCGTGCTGAGGCAGCGGTCTACCAGCTCAAACCAGCTGTGCGGGTTGCGCCACGCCCCCACGATCAGCAGTTGGTCAAGGTTGGCGGCCAGGATTTGTTGCAGGTGCGGGGCGGCGGGGTCGGGGCGGGCGAGCACGTTGCGCCGGGGCAAGATTTCTTCCACCAGACCGTCGCCGTTGCCTGTTTCCGTCACCACCACATGATCGCCCACGGCGACCACGTTACTGTAGCCCGTCTCGGCTGCTTTGAGCGTGCCCTTCAGCGAACAGAGAAGGGTGGTGTCGCCCGTGGCCACGCGGCATAGGCCGCTGCTCACTTCTGTGACGCGGGCGTGTGACACGTCCGCGAGGGGGGTGTCGG
>CAWUJQ010000497.1:0-3392 GCA_963922445.1 uncultured bacterium | reverse complement strand
GGTTGGGCGCGGCGGTGAACTTGTCTGGGAGGGTGGCTTGCCGTTCATAGGTGATAAACGACGCATCCGGGATGACTTCGGCGCTGTCGTTGAGCGTGTAGCCCACCGAGTCCGGGAAGGCAAAGCCGATGTCATGGTCTTCGAGGTAGCGCAGGATGGCCGCATAGATCATTCCCGCGATGTAGGCGTGGAGTGGGCTGGGTGGTGGCACCTCGATAATCTCCCCGTGTATGAACTCGAAGCGCTTCTTGTCGTTTTCGGGCTGGGCTATGAACGTGTAAAAGTCTTTTAGCGTTGCTGCCGATTGTATGTCTAGTGCCATTGTTGTAGCCCTGGCAATCATTTCACACACATATTGTAGCATCTATATTGCCCACCGCCCGTACCCTGCTACAATCAGCCGCACTTTTGAGACGCACCCACAAGGACGACATCATGACGCAACCGCTCAACCTCGCCGCCGGGACGGGTTCCAGTGTGGTGGTGGATCGCTGCCAGATTTCCGGCTCGGATAACTTAGAGTCGGTGCTGTTTCTGGGCTATCTGCCGCCCGTCAACCAAATGCACCCCATCGGCCAGCGCCCCGCCGAACAGCCTGCTTATCCTGCCGAACTGCTCTACTGCCCGGACTCGCACCTGGTACAGTTGGGCCTCATCGTGGACAAGAACATCCTGTTTGCCCCGGACTATCCCTACACCAGTGGTACGACCAAAATCCTGCGGGACAACTTCGCCCACCTATATAATGAAGCGACGGGGCTAATCACCCTTGCAGCGGACGATCTCGTGATTGACATTGGCAGCAACGACGGCACGCTGCTGAGCAACTTCAACGCGGGCCACGCGGTACTGGGCATTGAGCCAACGGACATGGCCCAACTCGCTAACGAGCGCGGGATTCGCACGATGCAGGCGTTTATGGGCACGGATACCGCTGAGCGCGTGGTGGGGGAGTACGGTAAGGCGAAGACTGTGACGGCGGCCAACGTGTTCGCGCACATGGAAGCCATTGATGACATAATGGCGGGCATCCTGGCGCTGCTAACTGACGATGGTGTGTTCATCAGTGAGTCGCACTATTTAATGGCGCTGCTAGAAACGGTACAGTACGACACAATCTATCACGAGCACCTGCGCTATTACTCGCTGCACAGCCTGCAATACCTGCTCAACAAGCACGGCCTTGAGGTTTTCCATGTGACGCGCATTCCCACGCACGGCGGCAGCATCCGGGTGTATGCGGCGCGTCCGGGGCAGTACCCGGTGGGGCCGAGCGTTGCGGAAACGCTCGCTGCCGAAAATATCGACACGATGCCGGAGCAGTTGGCGGCTTTCGGGGAGCAGGTGCTGCAAAGTAAGCTCGACCTGTACGCGCTGCTGGCAGAGATTAAGCGGGATGGTGGGCGCATTCACGGGATTGGCGCGCCGTCGCGGGCCAGCACGCTGATAAATTACGTTGGGCTAGATGTGTCGATATTAGATTACGTGCTGGAGGTTCCCGGCAGCTATAAGATTGGCAAGACCATGCCCGGCACGCTGATTCCCGTCGTGGCAGAGACGCGCCTGTTCGAGGAGCAGCCGGAATACGCGCTGATGTTAAGCTGGCACATCGCGGACGAGATTATGCCGAAGTTGAAGGCCAAGGGCTTTACGGGGGATTTCATCGTGCCGCTGCCCACACCACGCGTGATCGCGAACGCGGATGTGTAGGGGATAATGCAGAACGAAGAGGGTTCTGAGCTGCCACAGAGAACCCTCACGACGCATACGTATACGCTAGAGCTTGTGCGTGTGGAAAACCCGACCTAAACCGACTCATCCCATGACCGTATCATCGCTCTGAATAGCGATGTGAGCCGGGTGGCTCGACGGGGCGGTGGGCGACGCCAGGATGTGTTGTTTAGCCTACAAGTGACAGTATAAGGCATAATCGCAAAAAAATTCAAGCATTTAAATGGCTGAAAAACCAAAAAATGTGCATTTCCGATCTGAACGAATGCAAGAGCGCCGCAAATCACTAAATATGAAACAGGGCGAACTCGCAGAATTTCTGGGTATTACGCAAGACCAAATTTCACGCTACGAACGTGGCAACGTCGTTCCCTCTGCCGATGTGCTAGCGCGTATCACACACGCGCTACAAACCAACGCAAATTATCTGCTCGGTCTTTCTGACAACCCGAACCCCGGTCCCCTCTCAGATATGACCCACGCCGAAATCGAACTCATCAACCTGCTGCGCGGACTCGACCCAGCCACGCACCGCCAATTCGTGGACGCGATCAAGGCGCTGCGGGCGGCGTGGGATGGTTCACACACAGACACATAGCTTTTCAGCATATCTTCCAGCGGACGCGGTGAAACTGATGTAAACTATCTCTGTGTCAATCTAATACGGAGATAGGTTATGCGTAGAAATGTTTACTTGATAGTAATTGGTGTGTTGATTCTGACTATTACTGGCTCGGCGTCCGCGCAGACGTTTGACAACGCGGGAACGGTTACCTACCAGGGTTACCTGGAACTGAATGGCACGCCAGTGGACGCCACATGTCGCTTTCGGTTTCGGCTGTATGATCAGCTCACGGGTGGCAATAACCTGGATACGAACTTTCGGCGGGATGTGGTCGTTAGTGAAGGGGTGTTTGTTGCCAAGTTGTTTTTTGAAGCAGAGACCTTTGCTGAAGGTGATCGTTATTACGAAATTTCAGTAGACTGCACTCCGAATCAGGACGGGCCGTGGCAGGTACTCAGCCCACGCCAGCCCGTGAACCCAGTACCACTGGCGATGGCCCTGCCGGGGTTGTATACGGAGCCAAACGCGACGAGTCCGAATGTGGTTGGTGGGGGAAGTGGCAACACGGTAGCTGACGGCGTGGTTGGTGGTGTCGTTGCGGGTGGCGGCGATATGGCAAGCGCGAACGTGGTCTACGACTCTTATGGCACCATTGGTGGCGGCGCACTGAATCGTGCCGGGTCAGTGGGCCAACAAAGTGAGATTGACGACTGGTATGCGACGGTCAGTGGTGGCACAGGTAACAACGCCAGTGGTTATTCGGCGACGGTGGGCGGTGGCAGCAGCAATGACGCCACAGCCAGCTATGCGACGGTGGGCGGCGGTAGACTTAATGACGCCAGTGGTTATTCGGCGACGGTGGGCGGCGGCGATGGTAATAATGCCTTAGCCAGCTATGCAACAGCGAGCGGCGGTGATGGTAACGACATCTATGACGACTATGGCACGATCGGGGGTGGCCATAACAATAGTGCTGGAACAAGTGACAGGCAAACGCAGAATCCGACGAATGCGCGCTACTCGACGGTGGGCGGCGGCGCCGATAATGACGCCACAGCCAGCTATGCGACGGTCAGCGGCGGCAGCAGCAATGACG
>CAWUJQ010000496.1:0-3392 GCA_963922445.1 uncultured bacterium | reverse complement strand
GTCACGCAGTGCGGGCAGCGCACTGGGGTGACCAATTTGCTTGAGGGCCAGCAGCGTGTGTTTATGCGTTGCTGGGGGCGCGTCTTGCAGGGCTTGCAACAGCCCAGGGACGGCGGCTTCGCCCATACGGATCAGTTCTGTCAGGGCTTCTTGACGGCGGGTGCTATCGGGGCTGTGCAGCTTGGGCAGCAGCTTGACGCGCACAATATATGCGCCAGCGGCATATTGGCTCATGGGGAATGTCCTTCAGGTCATCGGTGGTGTGATGATTTGATTATGGACAAACCGCCTGGAAAGCACAACTAAACGTCGTCGGCGCGCTCATACCCGCTTGCGAATCGCCTCCACCAACTTGGGGAACTCGCGTTTATAGTCCGCTTCGGTGCGTAAGTCGGTCATCTGGCTGTTCATGTAGCCGTAGATGAAGTTCTCGGCGCGGCTGCCCCGGATCATCGCTAAAAAGACAGGCTTTTGGAACAGCTTGGCCGCTGCTAACTCCTCCCGCACATAATCGGACTGGGCGGCTTCTGGCGACAGCAGGCACACCAGTGTTGCGGTGTGGCGAATGGCCCGCTCAATTTCGCGCTGCCACTGGGCTGTACCCTTCTCGATGAGTTCGTCCGTCCACACAATCAGGCCGTTGCGCTCCAATTCCTCACGGACAAGGCGCATGGTGTCTCCGTCCTGGCGCTTGTAACTCAAAAACACATGGTGCGTTAGCCCGTCTGCCAGGGATGCAACGCGCGCGACCTCAACGGTGGCTCGCGTCCTGGGTATGTCGGCGCGGGTGATGTCTTCGCTAGTGGCGGGGGCAGATGCGGTCGCGGCGGACACATCGGCGGTTGCCTCATCCCGTAGCTGCTTCAGGAGCGGTTCCAGGTAGGCGATTTTGGCCGGGTCGTGGGCAGCAGAGTACGTGGGGGGCAGGTAGACGGGCGCATAGAACTGCAACGCTTCCAGCCCACCCGTGAGCAGTGACGGATTCGCGAGGGTCATCTTTTTGGAGACGGTAACGAGTGCGAGCTTGCGATCCATTTCTAGCGCGTAAAGGAGCGCCTGGCGCAGCGGGTCGTCCTCATTGAGGAAGTAGGACAGCGTGATGTGCGACAGAATCGGCACGAAATAGGCTGCTGACTCAATGGTGGCGCGCCCAGCCCCGTTGAAGGGACGGTCATTATAGTTGATGGCCTGCACGTTGTAGCCGTGATAACTGAGATAGTTCGCGACCGTTTCGGCGGCGTTGCTCACGCCCTTGGCACTGTGGTCTTTAATCAGGTCACGGTAGGCGATGAGGACGCGGTCTTGGGTTGAATCCGTCGCAGACGGGGTCACGGGGGCAAGCTCATCTAGCGTAGTCAACAAGTGCCGGAAGGCCGTTTCAAAATCCCGCTGGAAGTCCACGACGCGGCCTGCTTGCAGTTCGGGGGGCAACTCGGTGGGATACAGCACAGCGGTAATGATCGGCTTCCCCATTTTGGCAAGCGTTTCGTATTCCACGGTGAGGCCCGTGCGAACTCGCAACACTTTGGGCGTGGCAACCACAATTTGCATGTCAGCCGCTTCGAGTGCGGCATCGACCTGTTCGCGGTGGTTTTTGCGTGGGTCAAAGTCGCGTGAATATAACCACGTCCCATAGCCCTCCATACGCAGCGCGTTATCCAACTTAAGCGCGAACACCTGCTCTTCGCGGGGATGTGAAATAAATATCTGCGTCATAGCCTGCCTCCCTGTGAAACGCCCCCACTATAACGTACATCTCTAACACAGAACACTATCCGCGCTTCTTGCGCACACCACTTTCTAGCACAGCAAACGTCTGGATGTTACCGCACACATTGCACCGCCGCGCAATGGTTTCACCCTCTACGAAGACCTTGCCAATGCTGCGTCCCTCGAAGCCGCGTTTGCTTTCTAGCGGCGGCTTTTGATAGCGGAAGACGACCTGCACCTGACTGCCCTTGGCGGTTTCAATGCCCCAGGTGTAGTCCTCTGAGGTGCAGATGGGGCATGGGTTATAGGCGTGGTGACTCACTTCGGTCATCGGGGGTATCCCTGTGGCTGGCGGGTGTGACTTGCGTGAACGGCTGCCCCATAAAATAATGAACGCTCACGAACAAAGCGAGTGGAGATTTGCCTGTGTCCGACCCCATTCAACAAGCGGCTGCTATCCTCCAGCATTCGCTGGCCGCGTGTGCCCTGACGGGCGCAGGCGTGAGCAAAGAAAGCGGTGTGCCCACCTTCCGTGATGCACTGGAGGGGTTGTGGGAGAACTATGACCCGGAACAACTGGCCACCCGCCGCGCCTACGAGAACAACCCCAAAATGGTGTGGGACTGGTACGCGTTTCGGCGCGAGATGGTGGGCAAAGCGCAGCCAAACCCCGGCCATCACGCGCTACGCGAGTTGGAGAGACACTTTCAGGCGTTTACGGTTATCACGCAAAACGTGGACAGCCTGCACGAGGCCGCTGGCAGCAAAGACATTATCCACCTGCACGGCGAACTGGCCCGTACCAAATGCTTTCACGACTGCGCGGGCGACCCCACCCCGGTTGACCTGAACACACTCACTTACGACAAGGACGACGGCCCGCCGGAGTGCCCCCACTGCGGGCGCAAGTCCCTGCGGCCTGATGTGGTGTGGTTCGGGGAGATGCTGCCAGAGTACGAACTGAAGCGGGCGATGCACATCAGCCAGATGACGGATGTCATGTTGGTGATTGGCACGTCCGGGCTGGTGACGCCTGCCGCCACGCTGCCGCGCATTGCCAAGGAATACGGCGCGAAGATCATCGAAGTGAATCCCGACTACAGCATGATTACGCGCCTGGCAGACGTGAAACTGGAGGGGCCAAGCGGCGAAATGCTGCCCAAACTGGTCGAGGCGCTGAATGGGTAAAGGCAATGTCTGCTTCATCCGTTTGGATTTGTGGGGTTACGGTGGACGGCCAGAAGGCCGTCCCTACAGTGGCGGCGTAGGTTCATGTAGGGACGCGCTTCTGCGCGTCCGCCAAATGATGATTGTGGTCATAATGATAATGTTTGTGACAGCCACCGCCGCGCAGACCGCCCCACCGCAGCAGGTGTTCCTCACAGCCAACGCGACCAACCCGGCCACGGGCGACCCCTTACCCGACGTACTGACCTTTGTGGATGTGCTCACGGGCGCAACAGTGACGGTCGAAGTGCCCGCAAACGGACGTTACCTCGTTGCAGACGGCGGCGTGTGGCTGTTTGACGCGAACCGCCGCGCCGTGGATGCTATCACGCCCGATGGTACAGTGACGCTGCACCCGTTTATCGACCTGCCCGCCGATGCCCGTCGCTTAGATTGGGTGCTGAGTGGGGACGGTCGCCGGGTGGCGTGGACGCTGACCAGCGGCCCCACGGAGG
>CAWUJQ010000495.1:0-3395 GCA_963922445.1 uncultured bacterium | reverse complement strand
GTTGAGATGACCGCCCCCAGTGAACCGGGCACATACTACGGTGACTGGAAGATGTACGACGACCAGGGCCGCCCGTTTGGTGACCTGTACTGGGTGCGCATCACAGTGCCGCAGCCAAGCACCGAAGCGCCCCCGACATTTTCAGGCGGGCCGGGCCTGCGCAGTGACCCGTTTGCCGGGGTGCAGTTGCAGGCCGCCGCGCCGTTTTTCTCTCAGCGTGACCCCCGCTGGGAACACGACCCACTCGGCAGTGGCACCACGCTCACCATTGGGCGGTGGGGGTGTATGCTCACCTGCAAGGTGATGTATGCGGCTTACAAGGGCAAAACCACCACCCCGCGTGAGTTCAACAACACCATGCGCCAGCGGGGCATCTTTTTTGAGGGGTACTTCACACCCTGGAATGCTTGCAGCCAGATGTATCCAGACATTATCTACGACGGGCGCTATCAAAGCGGGCCGGCGCTGATGGAGCGCATCGACAATTACTTGCAGCGGGGCATCCCGGTGATGGTCAATGTGGACATCACCCCGCAAAACGCTTACAACTCGGACTTAGACCAGCACTGGGTACTCATCGTCAGCAAGCACGGCGACGATTACCTCATCAATGACCCGGCAGCGATGGCCTCCGGTGTCATTTCCTTGCGTGACAAATACGGCTACGACGGCCAACCGCTGTGGAAGGCGATCCAACAGGGGATTTTCTACAGGTAATCGCCTGTATAATAGGGGTAACCCTCTGTGGGAGCGGGGTTAGCGCTTTCGGCTGCTCCCACGCCCCAAACCGCAATCACGAAGGTCAAGCCGTGAGTTATCATTCGCTACAAGTCGATCAAACGCCCGAAAAACTGACCATCAAAATTCCCTGGCGTGTTGAGCAGGGATCAAACAAAGACAATGCCCTCACCGCTGTGATTGGCCTAGTGTTAATGGCCGTGGGCACAGGCCTGGTGTTGGCGTTTAATTTGTTGTCGCTGTTGGGGTTGGTTTTTGTGCTGTTTAGCGGGCTATTTCTATTGCAACTCATTCTAAAAGGCATCAATACAACTGTTGTTACCATTGATACCGAATCTGTTCACGTCCGTAGCACGCCGTTTCCTTTCACCGGGACGTTCGGCATGTCCTCCTTCACTATCCCACGTAAGGCGCTTAAGCAGGTGGTGGTGGAAGACTACAGCTTGCCGTCGGCGGGCAGTGTCGCCACGCTGGTACAGGTCATCGACACAAGCGACAAGGCCTACAAGCTGTTTCAATTTCAACATAACACGCACCTCGCTTACGAACTGGAAGACGCCATTGAGTCCTTCCTGGGTGTGGAGAATGTGTTCGGGGCAGTATCGCCGCGCTACAGCGAAGCGCAGGACTTTTTAAACATGGTACAGGACGAACAGGCATGGACGGTGGCAGCAAGCCTGCTGGACATCGTTGATGGTGACATGAGCGAAATCGCCGCCCTCATCCGCAGCAGCGACCTGGATGAACTGGTCAGGCGCAGCAAATCTGGCGATATTAACGATCTTGTCGAGCGGTGGCGCAACGCCCCCACACCCGACCCCAAACTCGATACAGACGCCAATCAGGACGCCTAGGCCATGCGCCGCGCTGTTGTGCCCGCCCTCGTCATCACGGTCGTGATGCTGCTGGCCATCACGCTGTACCGGATACACCGCGCCGCGTGGTTCCCGGTTCATCCGAGTGCGGTGCAAGGTGAGGTGTATGTGGCCGGTAGCGGGGCGGTCTTCCCGCTCACGGAGTATGTGATTGAGTCGCTGCGCATGACGGGCTACACGGGCACCATCCGCAACGACGCGATTGGGAGCCGCGCCGGGTTTTGGCGGTTGTGTATAGCCGCTGAAAGCGACATCGCTGCTGCCAACCGTCCGATTTTGCCCGACGAACAGGTTGCCTGTACCCAAATCGGGCGGCACCCGGTGGGCTTTACCGTCGGCATGGACGCAATCGCCGTCGTGACGCACCCGCAAAACACGTTTGCAACCAACCTCACGCTGGGCGAACTCGGCCAGATATTTGCAGGCGCGCAAACGTGGCAGGATGTGCGTCCAAGTTGGCCCGACCGTGAAATCACACGGGTGGCCCCCAGTGCAGGCAGTGCCACCTTTGACTACTTCATTGAGGCGGTCTACGGCGACGACGCCAACGCCGTGTTCGACCATATTGCCACCTTACCCATCACCGCCGTGGATTGCATGGCCTGCCAACTCTCCGACGACCCGGACGCCATCGGCTACATCAACTATGCTTACTATCAGCACAACCGCAGCCGCCTCAACCTTGTCACGCTCAACGGCGTCAACCCCACCGCCGCGACCATCAGCGCAGGCCGCTATCCGCTGGCACGCCCGCTCATGCTCTACACGGATGCGCAAACCGTCCGCGATAAGCCGCAGGTCGCCTTCTTCTTGGAATATTACTTGCGCAACGTAAGCCGCTCATCAGCCTATGTGGGGTACTTTCCGCCGCGTGTCACCACCCGCTGGGACAACCTGCGCGCCGCCGACCGCTTGATTGCGCCAGATTCGCCCGTTCCCTGGCTAACAGGCGTCACAACAGCCCTGCTGCTGCTGAGCGCACTGCGCATCACGACGCGGCGTTTACAAAACCTTCACAATTCATAAAGAACCCGATAAGGAATAGCCCCAGCGTAAGCTGCCTTACCAACGCAAATTCCGTAACATGATTGCATAGACGTGCCGTAAGGGTTGTCTCATATGCTGTTCATCGATATTTTCTACTCTAACGGTGTATATGAAGTGTATCTGTGTAGAATCAATCGCGAGGGATTTGGATGGAAACTCAAAACAAACCGGGCATCTTGATGGGTGCGCTGGTCGGCCTGCTGGTGACGGCTCCGCTGCTGGCGCTTTTCTTCGTTGCGAACCAACTGGTGAGCTTACCGCTCGTTCCGCTAGACTTTTTTGACTGGCTGGTGCCGATCATTCCAGGCGGCCTGATTACGCTTGTTATCGACTCGATGGTGAACCTACTCATTGCCCTGGGCAGCACAGACGTGGACACCGCGGCCAAGCAAATCGAACAGGGCTTGGCCTACGCCACCTTGCTCGGCTTTGGCGTGGTTGTGGGCGCGGTCTTCTTCATAGTGATTCGCCGTGCAGAAAACTGGTCTTACGTGGTAGGGGCCGGTCTGGGTGCGGTCATCGGGGCCTTCTTCACCTGGATTAGCGTCAACCGCCCGTTCATTCAGTATGATCCGCGTGTGGGCGCTGTGTGGACGATGGGCCTGTTTATTGCATGGGGCATGGCTATGGGCTGGCTCTACCGTGATCTGGTCGCAATCCCGGCGAAGCGCAAGCTGGCCGCGAGTGCAGGCGCAGGGGCCGCCGCCACCACCGACGGCGACATTCCCGAAGCCA
>CAWUJQ010000494.1:0-3404 GCA_963922445.1 uncultured bacterium | reverse complement strand
CCCTGGAGCGCGGGTTGCAGCCGCTCAAACCCCACTTGCAGCGCGCTGCCGCCACTGTCGCGCAAGGCGGCTAACATGCTGGCTGCGTCCAGTTTGGCGATGCGGGCTGTGCCAGCGCTAATGACGATAGGCAGCGGCTGAAAGCCGAGTACACCGACAATCTGACGGACTTCTGGGGTGGTTTGCCCGCTCTTTTCCGAGTAGAGCGTGACCGCGTCCTCTTCACTGAGCGGCGTGATCTCGAAGCCGCGCCAGATGCCGGGGATGTCTTCTTCTGACAGGATCATGACGGGCAAGTTGGGGGCCAACTTGTTGACGAATTCCGTCACGGCAGGCATGAGTGGGTTGCCGTCTAGCACGATGAAGGGCTTGTTTTGCGCGAGCAGCGTGGCGGCTGCCCCCACCATACCGGCGGGATTTTCGCTGTTGGCCAAGTCCATGTCATCGTAGGCACGGCCCACCCGCACAATAAGGGCTGCCAGCGAGTCGGCATCGGTGCTGAGCCATAAGGCACCGCCCGGTTGTTGGGTGTAGGCACTGGCGAGGGTGGCTGCAATAGATGTTTTGCCGATGCCCGGTTCACCGTAAAGCAAGACGGGCCGATTTTGCTTCAGGTCGCCGTAGATACTGGCCAGGATTTGGTCACGCCCGACGAGTTTGCCCGGTAACATTACCGGCAGGTCGTTGGTCGTGTGGGCTGGCGCTTCGTGATACGGTAGGTCTGCCATCAGGACGCTCTATCCCTGTTTGTTTGCTGTAATCCGCGTTTGCAGGCAGTATAACATCGGACGCACATTCACGGCAATTAAACTGACGGCTCGTAGCTCGGTTCCGGCGGCGGGACGGGTAGGTCAGCAATGGAGGTGCCCTGCCACTTGGCACCCTCGCTCGTCAACACCTGCGGGAAGCCGTCTCGCACCGGGTATTTGTAACCGCTGGCCGCACACACCAGCCAGTAGCCGTCATGTTCTACCGAGAGGCGGGCTTCTTCCGGGGAGTGGTCGCGCAGGGCCACCGGGCAGCGCAGCAGGTTCAGCAGGTCGTCGTCCAGGCGCAGGTTTGTGTCCATCGGTTGGGTTAACCTCGTTAGTTGGTTGTTGATAACGGTATTTTAGCACGGTTAGGGTCAGGGGTGCATTTCACTGCCGTGCGTTTAGCCCTCATCCCCCTAGCCCCCTTCTCCCGACCACCGCTGCGCGGCTAGGAGAAGGGGGAACCCATCGCTTAGGTCGTATTTTACCGTATCTCTAACATACAAGGGGTTGGGGTGAGGGCCAAAAAGCGTTGCACCAACTTGAAATGCACCCTAGGGTCAGCAGCCACTTGACACGAATGAACTCATGTTCTATCTTAATTGCGAACGCAGGTTCGCTTTATCCTCTGATTTCTGTCGTTCCTCCATAAGTCGCACGGGGTGTGCTGGCTGGCCGAAGCTGCACATCCCAAATTTTTTTCACAGTAATCCCACATTTAATGATTCTATCGCTCCGAAGGGAGTGGTAAACTGCATTTCGTTCAATTTTTATGCGACATATCTCGCGTTGGTGTGTATAAGCGAAACCGTGAGATGTCTTCGACAAGCTATCTGAGGAAAAAGACAAATGAAGAAGATCTGTGTCATCGGCGTCGGGTACGTTGGTCTAACAACAGGTACTTGCTTTTCTGACCTGGGTAATACCGTTGTGGGAGTGGATGTAAATCCTGACAAGATCAAAGAACTCAACGAGGGCGGCGTGCCCATCTACGAACCGGGATTAAGCGAGATGGTCGCTCGCAACCGCAAGGCCGGGCGCTTGATGTTCACCACATCCTATGAAGAAGGGCTGGAAGATGCCGACTTTGTGTTCATTTGCGTGGGCACACCCGAAGGCGTAGACGGTGAGGCCGACCTGAAGTATGTGCGCTCCGCTGCCGAGACGATTGCCAAGACGATGACCCACCCGCTGATTATCGTCAACAAATCGACGGTACCCGTGGGTACAGGGGACTGGGTCGCCAACATCGTCAAGGAAAACCAGCCAGAGCCAATCGACTTCTCCGTTGTAAGCTGCCCAGAATTCCTGCGCGAAGGCTCTGCTTTGCGTGACTTCATGAACCCCGACCGCACCGTTCTCGGCTCACAAAACCAGGATGCGTCTGAGCAGGTGGCACAGTTGTTCCTCACGCTGCGTGCCCCCATCGTGATGACCGACCTGCGCACTGCCGAGATGATTAAGTACGCCTCGAATGCGTTCCTGGCAACCCGCATCAGCTTCATCAACGAAATTTCCAACATCTGCGAAGCTGTGGGTGCAGACGTAACGGAAGTGGCCCAGGGCATGGGCTATGACCAGCGCATTGGGCATCACTTTTTGCAGGCGGGTGTGGGCTACGGCGGTAGCTGCTTCCCCAAAGACGTGAAGGCGCTCGCGCACATTGCAGAAGACCACAACGTCACGCCCAAGGTGCTGCACTCTGTTGTTGATGTGAACAACTACCAGCGCCAGCGCATCATGGAAAAAGTGCGCGAAGAACTGGGTGACCTCAACGGCAAGACGGTGGCGCTGCTGGGCCTGGCCTTCAAAGAAAACACGGACGACCTGCGCGAGTCCCCAGCGATGGACATTGCGGAACACCTGCTCAACGGCGGGGCATCCGTCCACGCATTTGACCCGGTCGCCATGGACAACGCCGCCCGTGCGCTGCCTACGCTCAAGATGTGCCGCGACGCCTACGAGACGGCCAAGGGTGCCGACGCGCTCGTGATTGCCACGCCCTGGAACGAGTTTAAGAACCTGGACATGGAGCGCATCCTGCCGACGATGAATACCCCGGTACTCATTGACGGACGCAACCTGTTTGACCCCGAAGCCATGAAAGACATGGGCTACCGCTATCGCGGTGTGGGCCGTGGCTTCAACGGCAACGGCGTTAGCGTAGAAGAAATCCCGATGACCATCGTCCAGCAGATGGTTGGCAACTAGTTCAAGCAGCACGGGGTGTGGCTAAGCGGCACCCCGCTTCTATAACGCCCCTGTAGCAACCCAAACTGAAACTACGCTTACTAAGATTGTCCCAAACCTGGGCGAGTCGCCCATGGCCCGTTAGAATGGCCGCCATGCGAGACGTGATGGCAGTGACGGCAATTGTGTATACGGCCTGGGCCAGCCTGGGCATGTGGGTGTTGTCTCCGCCAGGGACGCTGCCGGGGCTGGCCAACGTGCTGATGGGGCTGCTGCTGGGCGTGATCTTCAACTTCCTGGCAGATACATCCGAGGGCTGGCTGCGCTGGCAGGCCGTGGCGCTACAGGTGGTCGTCGGCGCAATGCTGCTCGGCCTGTACGGGCTGTTTAGCATCCGTGCGCTGGATTGGCCCGCGATTGCAACGGCTGTTGGCTTGGGCGCGCTGCTGGGCCTCGTGATGG
>CAWUJQ010000493.1:0-3419 GCA_963922445.1 uncultured bacterium | reverse complement strand
GATTTGCGGCTGGTGTGGCAAGTTGGGCCGGCGGCGCGCACGGCCATGACTGCGACATTTGTTGCCACGTTGGTGCTGCCCCTGGAATTTAGTATTTATATCGGGGTGGTGCTGTCCATGGGGATGTACGTGTACACCTCTGCGGACAACATCCACATTGAGCATCTTGTCCCCCTGCCGGAAGGCCGTTATAAAGCCGAACCCGTCCCTGAAGCGCTGCCAGACAACGCCGTGACGATTGTCTCGGTCACGGGGCACCTGTTCTTTGCCGCCGTCAAGCGGTTGGAAACCACACTCCCGAATCCCCGCGATCGCAAACGCGCTATCGTCATCTTGCGGATGCACAATAACGACTACCTGGGCAGTACGGGCATCCGGTTTTTGCAGACGTACAACCAACACCTGCGTGAAGGCGGTGGCAAGCTGATGCTATCTGGCGTGACTGTGCAGGTTTATGACCAACTCAAGCGCACAGGCGCTATCCATGAGTTTGGCGACGACAACATCTTCTGCTCGAACAAAATCTACTTTAGCTCCACCACGGCGGCCTATGAGACGGCGACGGACGAATTGGCGTAGGCCGATTCACGTTGGCGCAGCTTCAGGCGGATGCCGTCTGCCGGGCGCAGAGTAATAGCCGTGTCTAAATCCATAGCTTGACCGGACACCAACTCAAACTGGACGTGCTGCAACAGTGTGGCCAGTACGAGTGTCATTTCCATCATGGCGAAGCTGTTACCGATGCACACCCGCGGCCCGCCCCCAAACGGGAAGTAGCCCGCTTTCACACTGTCCGGTTGGGTGAGGAAGCGATCTGGCTGGAAGGCGTCCGGGGCATCCCAGTAGCGCGGGTGGCGGTGCATGGCGTACTGGCTCATGACGAGGATCGCGCCGGGGGCAATGGTATAGCCCTGCAACGTCATCGGTTCCGTCGTGGCCCGTGAGATAATCCAGGCGGGTGGGTACAGGCGCATGGTTTCTTGAATCACCCGCTTGAGCACGTCCAGTTGGGGCAGGTCGTTAATTGTGGCGCGGCGCTTGCCCAATGCACGATCTACGGCGGCAACGGCCTTTGCATACTCGTCGGGATGTTCTGCCAGCAAATACAACGCCCATGTGAGCGCATTAGCGGTGGTTTCGTGGCCCGCTAAAAACAGCGTAATGACTTCGTCGCGGAGTTGTTTGTCGCTCATGCGGCTGCCGTCGTCGTATTCCGCCAGCAGCAGCATCGACAGCAAATCGCCTTTATCTTCGCCCAGGGCGCGGCGGTCTTCGATGAACTGATACACCACCCGGTCTAGCTGTTCGGTGGCGTCTTTAGCGCGCAGGTTCTCTGGCGTCGGCATCCAGCGCAGCGCTTGCTTGAGTGGGCGGGCAATCATACCGCTGGCTGTTTCGATGGCGGTGCTGACGGCATGGCTAATGTCATCTGTATCGTTGGTCACATCGGCATCGAACAGCGTTTTGGCGACGATTTCCATCGTCAGGTGCATCATCTCGCTGTGAGCCTCTACTTCTGGCAATTGCTGCCAGCGCTCGACCCGGTTCAGCGTGTAGTCCACCATTACATCACCATAAGCGCCGATTCGCTGCATGTGGAAGGCGGGCTGGGCGAGTTTGCGCTGCTGACGCCAGTCGTCGCCGTTGTTGGTGAGCAGGCCATCACCCAACAGCCGCCCCAAGGTCTTAACCTGGTTAGGCGGCTTGATGGGTTTGCCCGCCTGCTTGACCAGTACCGAGTGAATATCCTCCGCGTTGAACAGCATGTAGAGGTCACGGTTGAACAAATTCATGTAAGCTATGTCGTCGTATTGGTCGCGGCAGGCCATGATGAAATTGAGCCGTTCGTTGGCAAAGCGGCGCAGGCCCAACACCGAGTGAAGCTGCGGGCCGGGGGGATAGCGTTTTTCGGGGGTTGTCATGGGGTGAACACACCTCGCACTTTTTGTGAATGATAGGCTGAGTGTAGCGCGAGGGTGTGTTCTGCGTGTTTTGTGGCGGTAAAAAGTCTGTCAAGTGGGGCCAGCTAGTACGGGATTTTACACACGCCGTCTTCGCAGTCGGCCTCGCCCTGTTCATTCTGTTGAGCGCGGTTTTCAATGGCGTCGAGTTCTTCCAGGTCTACGCCCAGCAGCTTATTGATTTGGTAGCGGTTGCGGGCGACCCAGCCATAGGCGCGTTTGCCCATGCGTGTAGTGCCGGGGATGTGCAAAATAGCCCACAGGGGCAGGCCCAGGGGCAGGTCGCGCAGCATCCGGCGGACGCCGAGGTAACCCTCGTAGACGGCATCTTCGCTGTCCACAACGTGAATGGCCCCCATCGACTTTTCGTAGTCTAGCCAGGGGTAGCGCCGCTCAACTTCATCACGGTTGTGTAAGTCCAAAAACTCCACCCGGTTGAGCCAGTCCAGGGCTGTAACCATCAAGCGGGTGCTGTTGCAAATTACGCAGTTGCCGTCGTAGATTGTGGTGGTCATGGTTCGTTTTAGGGTCTCAGGGTTGTTTATATATTTGAGACCCTGACGGGGGTACTTTCTTACGTGTGAGGTCGCCTAAACGCCGTTGTCTGCGGAAAGGCCGAAAATCGCTTCTTGGGCGAACATCAGCGCTTCGCCCAGGCCGGGATAGATGGTGATGCCAATGCTGCCGTAGGTATCCTTGGCGAGCATATCGCGCAGCAGGCTGGCCATGGGGTGGCGTCCGGCAAAAACAGTGCGGAAGCGCGGGTCTGCAAAGGCACCGGGCTGCTCTGGGTTCATGTAGCGCACGACGTTAATCACATCGTTGAATGACACGTCAGCTTTGCTGATGTCCAACACGCGCCAGATGGTGACGGCAGCCATGCCTTCAGCCAGTTGAGCGCTTTCGATGTACATTTGGTGGGTTGTTTCTGGTGACATCTCTTCGGAGAAGGTGACCAGTAGAATAGGGTCACGTCCGTACTGCTCAACTTTGACTGGCATATAGGAATCTCATTGTCGTCAGATTGGGCTTACCATTGCTGGTTATATTACACGAAGGCTGTGATGCGGTGTGTTAAGCCTGTTTAAAACAATGGTAAAAGTAACGCCATCATCTAAATGAAAATAAATTCAACCTAAATGAATTGGGGTGGCGTTGTATTGTGGTTTGTTATACCCACGTAAATCATTTGTAGCAGATTGCCTGAAACGTGGCACTGGCAGACGGTGGCGCATACCCCTAACGGTCAGTTTAACGCTACAATAGCGCTGTGTAGGTTAGTAGGAGAACATCATGGGGAACAATACACCAGAAGAGCGCTCAATTGTGCCTGCCGACGCAGCGGCCAGCCAAACCGATACGGTAAGGTGGGTTTTGGGCGGTGCGGCAGGTTGCCTGTTGATTGTGTTGGTCGTGTTTTTTGCCGGGGCAGCGCTGACGGCTGGCACACTCGGCGGC
>CAWUJQ010000492.1:0-3425 GCA_963922445.1 uncultured bacterium | reverse complement strand
ACGCTGTCTTCCCGTGTCCGGCCCCTCTCCTGTGGAGAGGGGTTTGGGGTGAGGTGGCTGTGACTTATTCTGGCAGCACCACGCGCTGACCAGGCGTTAAGCCGCTCGTGACTTGCGTGAAGCCGTCGGTCGTGCGTCCCGTTGTGATAAGCACCCGCCGCTGTTCGCCCTCTTCAATAATATCGACGAAGGTGCCGTCCGCGTCCGTTTGGATGGCACGCGAGGGGATAACCACAGCGTCTGTGATTTCTTCCACAACAATCGTGCCCTGCGCACTCATCCCCGGCTGCACCGGCTCACCAGACGGCGCAAGTTCCACCTCAACGCGGTAGGTTGGCACAACCTTGTCTGGGATAGGCAGCAGGTCAATGGTCGTAATCGACCCGCCAAGCTGCGCTTCTGGCAGGGCGTCTACGGTGATGTTAACCACCTGCCCTTCCGTCACGTTGACGACGTCGGTTTCATCCACTTCCAGGTCAACCGTCAGCGTGGTCGTGTCCGCCAGGATGACAGCCGCACCCTGTGGGGGCAACTCACCTACTTCCAGGTTACTTTCTACAATGACACCATCGAACGGGGCCACAATCTGCATATCTACAATCTGCACGCCGATGCGCTCCACGCTCAGGGATGCCTGATGGATGTTCAGCGCGGCCATTTCCACATCGAATTCATCTGGATTGACGAGGTTATCGAAGTTGATTTCGGCGTCAGCAATAGCCTGCTGCGACGCCCCAAACACGTTGCCGTCCGGCCCTAACTCCTGGATTTCCTCAAACTCAAGCCCACGGATTTCAATCGCGGTTTCCGCCTGATTCAGGTCATCGGCAATCCGCACATCTTCCGCAAACGGGTTACTGCTCGGGCTGGTGCGGAACACCGGGTCGATTTCGTCAAGGATGTCGCGGTTAAGCTGAGCCTGCCACAGGTCGTTCTTAGACTGCTCAATGCCGATGCGCGCAATCTCGATTTCTTCTTCTGTAGGTGCTGTTTGGCCCGCCGCGTAGTATTCGGCCTGAGCCGCATCCACACCCGCTTGGGCGGCACGCAGGTCAACATCACGTGGCACGGCGACAATACCGTCGAAGTTATTTTCCTGGCGTGCCAGGTCGTTTTCTGCGCCAGCGAGTGCCAGGTCAAGGTCTTCCATGTCTAACGTGGCGATCACATCGCCCGCCTGTACGCTGTCGCCCTCTTCCACGAAGACTTCTGCCACAACATAGTTGTTGCCAAACGTCAGCGGCACGCGCTTATCAGCAGCGATGTTGCCATCCGCCTCAATTTCGACTTCTAAGTCCATCAGTTCAACCGTGGTGGTGTTTAGCTCTTCGGCTAGGTCTGCCTGTTGTACCGGGCTGGCCCCAGAGTTAATGAACGCCACTGCCCCAACAAGGCTGGCTCCGGCTGTGACGACGATTCCGATTAAACGTCCAATGGTCATGTTGGTTTCTCCGCTCTCTCTCGTGCGCTCGTTATTGTTGTAAGGGGGTGTTCAAAATGACGACGGCATCACCCGCATTCAAACCGCTGAGGACTTCAACGCCGCCAGGGGTATTGGCACCCGTTTCGACCGTCACGCTTTCAACCGTGCCGTCGCTTTGCACCACCTGAACCGTCTGGCCGTCATCACCGAAGAAGCGCTCTGGCACCACCAGCACATCTGCCGTTGCTTGATCCACACCGAAGAAGGCGGTTGCACTCATCCCCGGACGAATGCGCGGGTCGTTGACTTGCAGTTCAATTTCCGTCTCATAGACGACCACCCCGGCCACTTCCACACCTTCCGGCGCGATGCGCGTCACCACACCTGGGAAGCGAATCCCCGGCAGTGCGTCTAACGTGACGGCGGCTTCCATGCCAATTGCAATCTGGCGATAGTCAATTTCGTCTACCTCCGCCAACACATGCAGCGGTTCAATGTCTACCAGCTTCATCACTTCATTCCCTACTGTAATGCGTTCGCCTGCTTCAATCGCAATGTCCGTCAAGATGCCATCGCGGGGGGCACGCAGCAGCGTGCGTTCAAACGCGAGTTCGGCTTCATCCAGGTCGTTCTGGCGCGACTGCACCGCTAACTCTGCACTTTGGATTTCAAAGTCGGTGGGGCCAGCTAACGTTGCCAACAGCGCGGCCTCGGCTTCGGCAATACGCTCAGCGGCAGCGCCCAGTTGTGGCCTGTTCACCTCACGCAGGAATTCCAACTCCAACCGGGCAACCTCTGCATTAAACGTGGCGGCACCGATTTCCGCCTCCAACAGCGTCACACCTTCGTCTAACATGGTGCCGCCACCCACAATGCGCGCCTCACGCGCCGCGTCAATGGTACGGACGGCGTCGTTATAGCGCATTTCTGCCACCATCAGGTCTTGCTCTGTCACCTGATTTGCCGTAAAGCCGTAGGTGTCTTTGGCGGCCTGCACCCGCGCTTCTGCCCGGCGGATTTCGTCATCGTCCACCAGCAGAATGTCCTCCAGGTCGAGTTGCGCCATTTGCAAAGACACCCGCGCCTGTTCTACGTCAATGCGCTCACGCTCGTTTTCAAGCTGCGCGATGATTTCGTCTTCCGCAACATAATCGCCTTCAGTCAGGTACAGGTCAGTGACCTGCCCGCTGCGTTCAAAGCTGAGCGCTACTGTGGAATCTGGCTCGATTTCGCCGTCCGCGTTCGCACGGTCTTCGACACTGCGCGGCGCTACAATGTAAATATCAGGCTCCGTGGCGACGGGTTGGCCGCCAGGCTGCTGCTGCGTCACCGTCAGCACGGTGGGCACACCAAATGCCAACAGCGCAGCCAAAATAAGCGTTACTCGCATGTGGGGTCGTCCTCTCTCGTCTCTTGCGTCAATCTCACATGCCCTATCAAACCAGATGCCGCTGCACAAGGCATGTGCAAGCAGTGAGGTCCGTGTGTGAGTGCAATCACGACATCACCCACCCACACATGACACCCGTCATGGTGGGTCATGACGCGCTGCAATCACCCCTACTTTGGCTCCCGTGATACGGTAATGCCGTGATAGAGACGGCTACGATAGAGAGAGGACACACGCTTCCATGACTTTGATTATTATTGGCGCAATTACAGCGCTTGGCTTTGCCGCCCTTGCCTTCAACCGGGTGCGCCAGGGCAACAGCGGCTTGCCGGGGTTCGGTTCCATCCTGCTACTCGCAACGGTAGGCCTGCTGGTGGCCGCCCGCGCCCTGGATGCCGCCGCCCTCGTGCCTGTGCTTATTGTTGCCGCGCTCTTCCTTGTTATAGGGATTGGCCTGCTGGTCTATGAACGGCGGCAGGAAAATGTAACTGGCATGGCCAACGGCATCGCCGGGACGACAGCCGCCGCCCTTGTGATTGTGGCGGTGCTGGCCATGCCACTGATTGAGCAAGTGGGCGACGCCCTGGCGGGCGGCGTTGAAGACGTGCGCGG
>CAWUJQ010000491.1:0-3427 GCA_963922445.1 uncultured bacterium | reverse complement strand
CATGTGTTTCATCGTTGTGTCCTCGTTAGTTGTTTCCCCCATTATCGGTCAGGGTGGGGTGTGGTGGAGCGGTTCTTACAAACATCAGACACCAAGCTGCGTCTGTTAGCCGAAAATACCGTCAAGATTTAACATACTCGCACTGCATTTGGGGCATCGCTACGAGGGGTGTGCCATTTCGTCCTGGGAGCATAGCCCAACGCAAAAATCGCAAACCGTGCTATCCTGAAGGGGACTTCGATGGGCGCACCACCGCGCCGACGGGAAAGGAACCGGTCAGGATGTATTACGCACGCAGGCTACGCAAGCTACGCCGCCGCCGTCGGCGCAGGGGCCAGGGCGACGACGAGTTCATGCACATGACCAACCCCCGCCAGTCGCTTGACCCGGAGGCCGTGCAAGACGCCATCCAGAACCCGTCCCTGCAAACCCTCACGCCAGACGTCATCCGCGTGCTGCAATCCACGTATGGCAACGCGTTCGTCACGCGCCTGCTGGAAGGCACCATGATAACCGACCGCTCCAAGCAGCAGGGCCGCCTGCCCGACCAGCAGGCGTTCATGGCGGTGGCGGGCAAACCGGGCCAAGACCCGCTCTACAGTGCGGTGCTGCAAAGCATCGGCGCGCTGGATAAATACCTGAATAACACCGTCGGGGTCACTCGCGAGGAGATTTTGAAGCAGTTGCAGGCGCTGTATAAGCTGTATACCGGCCTGCAAACCACGGTGAGCGCCTACATCAACCAGAAAAACAGCGCTGACAACGCCAACAGCAGCGACGCGAAAGCACTCAAATACCTGGCGGAACTGGCTCCGGCCATCACAGAGGAGAAGGAAGCCGCCGCCCGCGCTATGGTAGATGTGCTGTCCGGCTTTGTGGATTTCAACACGCCGCCGCGCCTGAATACGCTCATCATGTATGCTAGTGCGGGCGACTACCCTAACAACATCGCGCAACTGGCCAAGGTGGGGGAATTCATGCCAGCCAACCCGGTTGCCGACGACGGCGACGACGATGACAAGAGCAGCGATGAAGAAAAGGTCAAGGAAGAGCAGGCCGAAGAGCAGCCAGAGGAAAACCAAGACGACAAATCGCCCGACGAGAAGATGCTCACGCACCTGAACGCCGTTGACGAACTCAACGCTCTGCTCCAGCCGGATTTGTTGCGGCGCGCGGCCACGTCGATTGAAGATACCGACGTGAGCGTGAAAGAGATGCAGATGATGATGAAAATCCTGGGCAAACCTGTGAGCGACTTCTGGCTAGACGAGAGCATCGCGGATGGGCTGGAGCTGGACAAAAACGATGACTTGGCCGAAGACAAGCTGTTCCTGATGAAGAACCCGCAGCTCATCAAGCTGCTGAGCAAGCTGCAACTGCTGGATGTGCTGGCCGTCCGGTTGAAAGGCCCCGACGACTTTGAGGTGTTAATGGAAGGTTCGGACGACATCGCCTCGCTAACCGACATCAGTGAGACGACCGACCCCACCAACGACAAGCAGCTTTCTGAAGATGGCCTGGACTGGGGCGATGTGAAGGGGATGGGCCGCTACATCGACCGTGACCTGGCGATTGCCATCACGGATATTCACCCGGATGTGGTCAAGTATGTGCTGGAAGGGCTGCTCAAGGAGAAAGACCTGACGAAGCTCATCAACCGCTTTAAGGCGATGCAGAATTACCTCAAGGACGAGGGCAAGTTCCTGGAACCGGGCCAGTGGGATGAGGCCACGCTAGAAGCGCTCATCAGGGAAAACGGTAAGTTGTTTGTGCAGTTGCGTCAGTTGTGGAAGTAGCGGGCGCTCACGGTCGCCATGCAATCTCCGTGAGCGTGCCGTCGTCCGCGCCCGGCACGGCGATGTCGGTGGCGTCGCCCGTTGCGTATTCAATCAGGTGGATGGTGTTGTCCGCGAGGGCGACCGCCACATAATCCCCGTTCGGCGTCCACTCAATGTCGTTCACCGCAGCATCCCCCGGCAAATCAAACGTTTGCAGGTTCATGCCGTCCGGGAAGGTAACGCCGACGAGTACATTGCCGCTGGGGTCTTCACGGTACTGCATCACAAACGCCATAAAGTCGGCGTCCGGTGCCCACCGGGGACGCTCAGCCAGTAGTGTAGTCGAGGTAATCTGCTCGACTTCGTCCGTGGTGATGTTAATCACACCCAGCGAACGCGTTTCCGTGCCGAAGTCATACGTCAGGTAGCGCCATGTGGGTGACCAGCGCGGGCCGCCGACCGCATTGATTGGGCTGTCGCTCACGGCTCGTAAGCTGCCCGTTTCCAGCGCAATCGCGCTCAGGCGCGGTTCCCCGTCAAGGAGGCACACCGCCGCGAGTTCATCACCCACAGGCGACCACCCCGGCCCGTGACAGTCGTCCGCAGCGCTTGTGATTGGCTCAGCAGCCGTCAGGTCAGGGATGGCGTTAGCTCCCACGGGCAGCACGTATACCACGCGCTCACCGTCGTCCCCGCTGACGTAAGCCAACTGTTCCCCGGTGTATGACCATACTAGCCCGCGTGCGTCCACATCGCCCAACGCCTGACTGCTCATGGCATCCGCGTTCATGATGTAGGCGCGTGAGGTGCCGTCTGCGCCGGTGAGGGTGTACACGACGTCTCCGCTGCCGCCGTAGGTGTCGTTTGCAAACACGGGCGTTGCAGGAATCGCTGGCACATTAATGGGGGCGAGGCTGGTGAACTGCGGAATCGCCAGGGAAGCGAGTACGGCCAGCAATGCGACCAGCAGCGCCCCTTCAACGACGCGGCGGACAAGTGAAGGCTTTGCGGTGGTGGTGGTCATGAAGTCCTCTTGCGGTGGGTTAGGCTTCTACGCGCCCGGTGACGAGGTGCGGGGTGGTGGGCGATAAACTGCCGTCAATCGGCTCGGTGCTAATGCCAAACAGGTCGGTTTCCATAATGGGCAGCGGCGACTGAAACACGAGCGTGCCCACGCCATTACCATCCACCGAGAAGGTGCCCAGGCTAATTTCACCCTCACCGCGCACCAGCCACAACTGATAGCCGTTCCCGGCTTCGGTGGTGGGCAGCCCTTCCACGTACACCGCCCCGATGTTACTGGCTGCATCCCAAATGACCTGGGCTGACGCGGCGTCTACGCCGTCAACGGTAGGTTGCAGTTCCAGGTGATGGGTCGTACTCAGCGCGGTAAAGGCTGTTTGCGGGGCGGGCACAGGTTCGGCTGCCTGGGCGATTTGCTCTGACTGCTGTTCAATAAGCGTCGATTGCTGCGCAATCTGGTCGGCTTGCTGCTCAATGAGCGCCGTCAGTTGCGTCTGTTGGGTTTGCAACCCCTGGAACAAGCTAAACCACACGACGTTCATGCCCAATATCACGATAAACATCGCGGCGACGGCCAGCACCGCCCCCCACGGGAAGGCGCGCTTGGGTTCAGGGGCGGGCTGCGG
>CAWUJQ010000490.1:0-3449 GCA_963922445.1 uncultured bacterium | reverse complement strand
CCAGACCAACTTTATGCAGAAGTACACATCATGTTCATCCTAATGCGGTTATCCACAAGTTAGATTTGTGTGAAAGTGGGAGCGCAAAAGTGCAAATAATCCTATTTGAACTGCTACCAAACAATCGGATAGGACCACAACACATTCTGCTATCAGAAAATGTGACCGTGGGACGTAGTCCTCAAAATGACCTCCAAATCGAAAAGATAGAAATCTCAAGGCAACACATCCGAATCTATGCTTCGGGTAGCCAGTTTTTTGTTGAGGATTTGCAGAGCAGCAACGGCACCTGGGTTAACAAACGCACATTAATCGGCAAAAGGAAGCTTGCTAATGGTGACGTTATTGATTTGGCCATGGTCACCCGCTTCCAATTCATAGGATCTACTGGTTCCAGCGGGACGTCCAGCATACAGCCTTCGCAGGCTGCGTTAAAGCCTATCTACATTGACTGGAAAACTGAGCAAGTTTTTGTCAGGCAGCGTGAAATCAAGCCGCAACTTGACAAGAGAGAATTCCGCATACTTAGTCAACTCTATGACCAAAGCCGTATTGTCACTGCCCACGAGCTGATGAAGTTTTGGCCTCCTGATGAAGCCGTGACCGAGCCAGATATAGACCAAGTCATCCGCCGTCTTCGTGATCGCATCGCCTTAGTTGACGATAGCCGACAGTACATTCAAACTATTCCTGGTGTAGGTTACTTAATGAATAACACCTACACAAGAGGGTATCCTAGTGAGGGGCCAACCAGCCGAAGCCGCACGGCCAAGCTCGAATCACAGCAAAAAACAGTCTTTATTTCCTGTCGTCGGTCGCTGAGCAGGTATCTAGCTCGCTCAATCTACCAGCATTTAAAGATGCACCAATGGGATGTTTTCCTGGATGTGAACACTATCGACAGCGGCGACTTTGACCGCATCATTTTAGAACAAATTGCAGCGCGGGCACACTTTATTCTGCTGATTTCAGAAGGGTCGCTGGAGCGCTGTTCGAATCCAGGAGACTGGCTGGTGCGAGAGATGCAAGAAGCGGTGCGGCTAGAGCGCAACATCGTTCCAGTATTTGACGAAGGGGTTCGGTTCCGGGATGAGCTTAAGCATTTGCCGGACGAGTTGGCAACCATTATTCGAAAGAAGAATGCACTACCGCTATCGCACTTCTTCTTTGACGCTGCAATGGAGATGCTGCGGACACGCTTTCTCAAAACGCCAGAGTATATTCAAACGACAGACATCAGCAAGAATGATCAGATAGAGGTCAAAGAACGCATCGCAACACTGCAGCAGGAAATTGTTCAACTGACGACAATGGCCGATCAACAAATGGAAAAGATCGGTGTGAGGCAGAAAGTATCGGTAGACACGGGAGCACTTGATGACCAACCCACTTACGACATTAGCTTGCACTTAGAAGCACCCCCAGAAGTTCTGAACCAAATCGCTTACGTGCGTTACAAAATCGTCCCTGACAAACGCTTTATACCAAAATCAGACAACCGGGCATCCAAGTTTCGCATTCAAGCGTCTTATGTTCGTGCAGACCAGGGCATCCCGATTGAAGTCCACTTCATTGATAAATCAATCGGGAGGATAGATCACGAGTTAAAGGCAGGAAGCGACTGAGAACAATTACATGCCATCCTCTGGCGTTTCGCCCACCAGCACCCGGTCGATGCGCGCCCCGTCCATGTCCACCACCTCGAAGCGCAGCCCGGCATAATCAAACATATCGGCCATGTTGGGCATGCGGCCCAAACGCGCCATTACAAACCCGGCGACGGTTTCGTAGCTGCCCACCTCTTCTTCCGGCAGGTCCAGCCGGTCAGGCAGGTAGTCGTTCAGGTCGTTCAGGCTGATGCCGCCGTCAATGAGCAGGCTGCCATCGGCGCGGCGCACCACTTTGGGGTCTTCGGCGTCCACATCGCCCACAATTTCTTCAATGATGTCGTTAATCGTCACCATACCCGCGACGCTGCCGTGTTCGTCCATGACGATAATCAGCGGTGCGCCCGTCGCCTGGAACTGCTCCAAAGCAGCCGAGGCGGGTGCCACCGCTGGAATAAACTCTGGTTGGCGCATCAGCTTGCGCAAGTCCACGGTACTGTTATCAACGAGTGGCACGAGCATGTCCTTGGCTTTGATAATCCCGACGATGCTGTCCAGGCTGCCTTCGCACACGGGGTAAAAGCTGTGCGGCGTGCTAATCACCTCTTGCTTGATCGCGTCAATCGTGGCATTCAGGCTCAGTGAAACGATGTCTGGGCGTGGGGTCATGATGCTGGTCACCCGTTTGTCGTCCAGCATGAACACGTTGCGCACCATCTCGGCCTCTTCTTCCTCGAAGATGCCTTCGGCAGTGCCGTCTTGAATCATGTTGATGATTTCCGCTTCAGACACGCTTTCGTCCTGCGCGTCTTGATCGATAGGCAACACGGTCAACACCAACCGCTGCGACTGTTCCAGGAACCACACCACCGGCGCAAATACTTTCGCCAGCGTCTGCATCGGCCCGGCAATGAGCATGGAAATTTGCTCTGGGTACAGCAGGCCGATGCGCTTGGGCACCAGTTCACCCAGGACGAGCGATAGGTACGTGGTCAGCGTGACGATGAGCGCAATGCCGACCGTGTTGCTATAGGGTTCAATCGCCGGAACCCGCTCTGCCAGCCAGTTGCCGAACTGCACGCCGACGGTCGCGCCACCGAAGGCACCCGCCACCACGCCCACCAGCGTGATGCCAATCTGCACGGTGGAAAGGAACGTATCTGGCGACTCGGACAGGTCAAGCGCGGCCTGAGCGCGTTTTTCTCCGGCGTCGAGGCGTTGTTGTAGGCGGGCGCGGCGTGCCCGCACGACGGCGATTTCGCTCATGGCCAGCACGCCGTTAAGCAGCACCAATACGAGTATAATGAGTAGTTGCATGGATGGTGTTTTCCTGGCTGCGCAGTCGGGGCGCACTCCCTATTGATAACGAATTAGTTTGATTATTTGTAGGGGCGACTCATGAGTCGCCCCTACGGTATGTTACAGTGGACGGTGTAGAACTATCCAAACCTATCCCGCAAATCGCGCAGTTCGTCCCGCAACCGCACGGATTCCAGCACCGGGTTGACCCACGCCGCACCGTGCCAGCCCACCATCTGAATGAGTTCGACCGTCATCACGCCGTTGAAGCCTGCGCTCAGCAGCAGCGTCACCACCCGCTCTAAATCCAGCACACCCTGATCGAACGGCGTTTGCATCCGCATGGGGGCCGCCTGCCGGATTTGCACATGGCGCAGGTACGGCAGCAGGCTCACCACGTCGTCTGGGCGGATGCCCTGCGTTGTCATGTGTGACCAGTCCAGCGTGACGGTGAGGCCGTCCACCAGCGTAAGCAGGGCGGTGGCGTCGGCGGGCGTTTGGGCGATGGAATCCATGTGCGGTTCGATGCTCACGGCCAGGTCG
>CAWUJQ010000489.1:0-3516 GCA_963922445.1 uncultured bacterium | reverse complement strand
GGGTGGAATCAGCGTCGGCGTGGGCGGCGCGGCGCTCACCCGTTGCAACCACATCGTGCCGTTCTGCCCTTCCGCCGTCCAGCCGTACAGACCCGCATTACTGATCTGCCACCACACGAATCCGTCGGCACACCACGGCCCGGCTGTGATCTGTGCCGTGTCGCCAGGATAAAAGCGCCCAACAACCGCCGCATTGACCGTTGGGTTAGCCCGCACGCGGTTGGGTGCCCCCGGTGTCACCGTTACCTGATCGTACAGCGTCAGGTTAGAAGGTGGCGGGCAGTCCGGTTGGGGTGCTGGGAGTGTTGCTGGCGGAACCGTTGGCGTGGGCGGCGGTGTCGTCTGCTGCACATCCGTCGTCCACATGACCGGCTGCCATACCGACGTCGTCGGCCCGGGGCGGCCAAGACCGGGGCCAAGTGGCGGTTGCGGCGTGTTCGATGTCATCACGGTCACGGGATTCCCGTTTGCATCTGGCTGCCACAGGAACACATTGCCATTGCTATCCGTGAACGCGACCCGTTCACCCGAAAGCGACGGGGCCATCCAGTTGTTCAGGCCATATGATGTATGCCCGATGGACGTTTGATAGGCCTGGCCGTTGCGGGTGCCGCTGGCCACCCACTGCCACTGCCATGCCTGCCCGTTGTTAAAGCGAAAGGGCGTCAAAACCGTTGTGCTGTCACCGCTGCGGGCGACCAGCGCAGGTGTGCGGTTTAGCGGCATTAGCGTGCCCTCACCGGGGGCCAGCAACAGCCACTCACCCGGATCGCGGAACACGGCAATCATTTGGCGGCCTTCGTGCTGAACCCAGAACACTTCCTGTGTATACGGGTCGCTGCCCTCTGCGCCGAAGGCGTGCCGCCCTAACAAGAATGTCGCCGGCTGACCGCCACTCGGCTGATATAACTCCAGAATTTGGTGGAACGGGAACGGGGCAGTTTCGTCACCACTAAAGGTGAACAGCACCCGCATCATACCGCCTTCCCCCCATTGAACAGGCGGCATCCAAATGCCCCCGTCCTGGTAGCCCATGTCGTAATTGCCGTTGAGGGTGGTGGTGGTCAGGGTGGTCAGGTTGTAGGTGACCAGCCGCGCCGGGTTGTACGTGGGGTTTTGCGGGTTGTTAAAGTCCACATCCAACTCAGACCAGGCCAATTGCGCGCTGTCCGGTGACCACGCGGGTTCCGAGCGGAGGGTGAACACGTTGTTCCCCGGTTGGGCGGCGATGCGCGTAAACGACCCTGTCGTTAGTTCTAGCACGTAGATGTTGCTAGGGGCCGCACCTGGACTTGGCGTCGCTGACGGGTTTTCGACGTAGTCCTCGGCCCAGCTAATGTAGGCGACCTTGGTGCCATCTGGCGAAAGAACTGGCGCGCCGTTGTAACCCCACGTGGTGAGCTGCTTCGCGGCTGACGATTGCGGATTGTAAGCCCACAGGTCGCCGTTCACATTGGCGATGATGCCCCGCACAGCGGGCTGCTGCGCGTTGGCGACACTGGCAAGGTTAGCAAATACAAACATTAGTGCCAGTAATAGCAGTAGGTTATTGCGTAAACGCATGGTGACTCCTAGAATGCTTGATTACAGGTCATCAGCAATAGGGTCGTGGTGGGTCACAGCAGCGTTCCGCAGCTTTATGGCTTTTTTGCAAGTGATAGCAATTTGTCTGAAAAAAGGTAAATTGTAACAAAAGTGTTGCACAATAGGCGCAACCTAAACGCAAAATTGTTTACGGATAATTGCCATGCCAGCAGTCAACACGCCACATCAGGAGATCACCCAACAGTACATGCGTGCCTACCACGCCCTTCACGGCAGGCCACCGCGCATCCGTCACATGAGCGGGTTGTGGTATCAAATCGACGGCGAGATCGTTCACCGCAGCATTGTTGAGGGTGAAATCGAGCGCCTGCGGACGTTGGCGCGCAAACACCGCCGCTTTGAAAAGGGCATGGTCAAAAAGATCATCGAACGGCTGCGCAGCCTGTGAAACAGGTAAATTCTTGTCGCAAGGCATGAATTTTGGGTTAGATGTGATTGTCCTCCGGTGCTGAGCGAGTACAATGGGATCGTATAACAATTCGTTACATCACTGAGATCATGTAAATGAGTGTGCAAACCGAGCAAACGCTCACCCCTGGGGATATTGCCGAAGGCTACCAACAACTGTACAAATCCATGCACGGCAGCAGCCCGCGCGTGCAACACATGGGTGGCTATTGGTACAAAGTCAACGGCGAAATCGTCCACCGCAATACGCTCATCGGGGAAATCCATCGCCTGCGTGACCTTAAGCGCGAACAGTACCGGCAAAAGCTAGAACGCGGCCTACTGTCACGCCTCATCAGCAAACTGCGCGCCATCTAACACACTGCTATTCCTGGGTCAACCGCTCCCGGTACCAGGCAACGGTTCGCGCCAACCCCTCCTCAAAAGACACCACAGGTTCATACCCCATCAACTCCGCTGCCAAACTCACATCGGCCCGTGAGTGTTTGATGTCGCCGGGGCGCGGGTCGCCCAACTCCGGGTCAATGGCTGTGCCGATGAGGGCGTTTAGTTCGTCCACAAGTTGGAGCAAGTTAATGCGCCCGCCCGTTGCCAAGTTCATCGTGTAACCGTTGGCCTTGGGGGCGTCCGCTGCCAGCATCAGCCCGTGAATCACGTTGTCAATGTAGGTGAAATCGCGGGACTGTGTGCCGTCGCCGTAGATGGTGGGAGGCTGGCCGTGCAGCAGCAGCGTAATAAACTTCGGGATTACGGCAGCGTAGTGACTGTTGGGGTCCTGGCGGGGGCCAAACACGTTAAAAAAGCGCGTACATACCGTTTCCAGGCCATAGCTGGCGGTGAACGCCTTACAGTAGTATTCCCCGGCAAGCTTGGCCACTCCATACGGTGACAGAGGGGCCGGGGAGAGCGTCTCGACTTTGTATTCAGCATCTACCTCACCATATGCTGAGGACGAAGCGGCATACACCACACGGCGCACCTCGGCGTCCCGTGCCGCCACCAGGACGTTGAGCGTGCCCGTTACATTGTGGTGGTTGCTTTCGAGTGGGTCTTTTACGCTGCGTGGCACTGACGGCAGCGCACCCATGTGAAACACGGCGTCTGCCCCGGCAAACACCGGGCGTATCGCGTCCAGGTCAGTGAAGCTGGCCTCATGAAGCGTGAGGTCGCCCTGCATGCCGTCCAGGTTCGCTCTCTTGCCCGTGGATAAGTTGTCAATAATGCGCACCGCCGCCCCGTCATCCAGTAAGCGCTGCACCAAATGCGAGCCAATGAACCCAGCGCCGCCTGTCACCACAATGATTGAGGGCATTTACGATTCCTTATTCAGTTGAAAACGGCGGCGAATAACCATCAACGCGGCGAAGCACGCCGCCAGCCCGACGAGGCCCACCACACCCAGCGCCAGCGCAACTGCCCCTGACGCAGCGCTCATTGCAAAGCCCAGCGTGCCGTAGATGAGGCAAAATGTGTAAAGAATCAACAGCGTCCAGCGCGGAGAAA
>CAWUJQ010000488.1:0-3518 GCA_963922445.1 uncultured bacterium | reverse complement strand
CGTGCCCTTGATTTTTGGAATCGCGCAGAAGGCACACGGGCGGCGGCACCCATCCGCGATTTTGAGGTAAGCGCTGGCGCCCTGCACACTGGCCCGCAGCACGCCGCGCTCATCCAGGCCGACCGTCTCGGCTTCGGTGGGCAGGTGATACAGCGGCGTGGGGTGCTTGCGGTCACGTAGGCGGGCAATCAGGTCGAAGGTGTCCATCCAGCGGCGTGTGCCAATCACGCCGTCTAACCCCGGTACTTCCTGAACAAGGTTCGAGCCATAGCGCTGCGACAGGCACCCGGCAGCAATGACCATCTGATTGCCCTGCTTGATGTCTACCAGTTCACGCAGCAGATTGATTGACTCTTGCTTGGCAGAGTTGATGAAGCCGCAGGTGTTCACGATCATCACCTCGGCTTGCGTGGGGTCACCCACGCCGCGCATCCCGTTTTGCTCTAGCACCTGGGCGATACTCTCAGAATCGACTGTGTTTTTTGAGCAGCCCAGGCTCAGCAGGTAGTAGTTATTCTTTTGCGTTGTCATGCATTGCTTCCATTAAGCTCCGTTTTTGGTGGGTGTGAGGTTGGCCTGCGTCTCACGTAGGGGCAACACCGCGGACGGTGTGGGTGTGATGCTGGGTTCTGGTGTGTCTGACGGTGTTAACGTCAAGGTCAGGGTTGCCGTCGGCGTTGATGTGGGAGACGGGCCGACTGTGTTGGTCAGGGTGGGGGTGTTGGTTGGCAACGGCGTTACCGTCGGCGTATTGGACGGGGTAAACGTCAGGGAGGGGGTTGGGCTGGGGCCGGGCGTATTGGACGGGGTTTGGGCCTGGATGAGCGCTTCAACATCAACCTGAGAGGTTGGCGGCTGCGTTGCGGTGAACTCTGACGTTGGCCCAAACGTATTGCCAGAGCTGACATCCATCCGATCTGGCGTGAAGATGATGTCTACCCGTTGGCCGCGCTGCCCCAACAAGCGCTGCGGCTGACCGTTATAAGTCACGAGCAGGGCTTCGGCATTGGTCGCGGAAACTTCGATTTGCTCGATGCCTTGCGCTTCAAGGGCTTCGTCTGGCCGAGCGACCCCCACATAGCGCTCCTCACCATCTACAACAAACCGAACCCACGTCCGCTGCTGCATCAGGACGGACACCGCCACGCCAGTGCCGTCATAGTTTTGCATGATGTAGGAGCGTTCGGTGGGGGCCATTGCCTCACGCACAGACGTGGACGTGGGCAGCGGAGTGAAGGTTGGCGTTGCTGTCGGAGAGGTGATGATGTCTGGCAGGGTTTCAATATCAACGGCGGCCTGCACCTGCAACAACTCCACCACCACAAAGATGATAATGGCAATCGCCGCCGCCGCGATTAACAGCAGCACCGTCCGATTGAGGTTTGAGCGCCGCCGCCGCCGCCGAAATTCGTATGCATCGCCCAGCGTCGTATAGGTCGGTTCAGTCACTGACGGCAGGGACGGGTCGGTATCTGTAATGGACTTGGCCGCAATTGGCACATCCTCTACAGGTGGGGGCGATGGCTCAACGCGTGGTGTACTGGGCTGTGTGGGGACGGGTGGGGTGGCAGGCCGGGTGGGGGCGGTGGGCTGCGTTTGATCTTGCTTACCCCCCCGCCTGTTCCGTTGTTTGCGGGGCTGCTTGCGTGTGGCCTGTTCTTGCTCTTCCAGGTGAGCCACATGGTAATAGGCGACCAATCGGTTGTCGTCCAACCCAAGGTAGCGTGCATAACTGCGAATGAAGCCGCGTACCTGTACGGGAGAAAGGCCAAGCGTATCAAACTCACCGGCTTCGAACGCCTCTAACACACGGTGGCGAATTTTGAGGGCATTCACCGCCTGTTCGAGGGTCAGTTCCTGTGCTTCGCGCGTTTCGCGCAAATAACGTCCAATGGCCGCTTTATTCATAACGTGTGGCAAAGTTACTTTCGGTTAAAACCAAAAAGCCCCGACGTGCATGCCGGGGCGGGTCAATTCAGTCGGCAGGGGACGGTTACTCCACCGCGTCTGGTGCCGCTTCGGCTTCCGCTTCTGCTACGGTTGTCTCGTCCTCTGTAGCAGCGGCAGCTGCGGCTGTCTCTGCTTCTTCCTCGGCTTCAGCTTGTGCCTCTGCCCGCTCAATGCGCTGACGCATCTTTTCCAGGTCAACTGGCACAACGTTACCCGACTCGGTAAAGCGCATCTCGTCAATAAGTCCTTCTGCGATGGCGTCCAACTGGCGCTGGTATTCCACGCGCTGATCCTCAGCGATGATACGCACGTTGAGGATGGGGGAAACATCCGAGCCAAGACGAACGGGAATATGATACAGACCGGTGTCACGCAGGGGCTGCTGGCTCACACGGCGGCGGTTGATGTCAACGTTCGTTACACGGTCCAACTCTTCGGCAATGTCCTGGGTCGTTACGGAACCGAACAGCTTGCCCGTGCTGGCCGCACGCCGGAAGAAAATAAGGTCGGTACCGTCAATCTTACGGCCCAACTCGTTGAGCATACCTTCGTATTCCATGCGCCGCGTTTCAGACTTCTCGCGCATTTTGGAAAAGCGCTTGAGTTCGCTGTTGGTCGCCTTCGTCGCCAAGCCCTTCGGGATGAGGTAGTTGCGGGCAAAGCCGTTGGCTACATCAACCACTTCGCCAGCGACGCCGTGGTTGTAAACATCTGCAAGTAGAATAATCTTCATCGGTGTTCGCTTCCTGCTATATCTAAGCGCGCCTCTGAGGTCGAGGCGCGGCGGTGATGGCATGTTTGATCTGATACAAAGCGTGACAATTATAGCAAGCGGCCTTCACCTGCCAACCCTGAATCAGCGCGCTGTTACCACTGCCTAATGGAGCGTCAGCAAACTCCGCCGAGGCGGGCACAGCCAATCAATCCTGGTTATTGAGGGCGGTTTGCAGCACGGTTATGTCCACACCAAATCGCGCTGATAGTGCCTGCGCTAGGTCTTCCTCAATGGGCTGCGTTGACTTTTGCGCGTTGCCCGCGAAGACCTCAAACTGAGGCGTGTTGTTGCGTCCGTTGTAACGCCACTGCGCGTCATCAATGATTTTGCGCAATATCACCCGATCCAAAAAAAGCCCGTCTGCGTCGTGGTCACGTACTGTGCGATGCCAGTACGCGTCGGGGTCAATGGGCACATCAATCAACATGAAGCAGTCTGGGTCGGGGCGATGGCTGCACATGATCTTGAAACGGTTATTTCCCAGGGGGATGGCTGCATACTCATTTATTATGCCCCAGGCCGTGGTGATGTTGGCATCATCCAGCCGAATGGGCGCATCAATTGGCAAACCGACGTCCACAAGCCATTTTTGTGATTCGATGTGCAACACAACGGCGCTGTGGCAGCCCACCATCTCCCCCATGTTGTTGAGCGTGAGATAGCCGCTGTAGCCCAGGTCTTGGAGCAGTGCAAAAAACGCGCCGTTGCTCTCGAAGCAGGTACCGTCGCCGCCGCGCTGCATGGCTTCTTGCCAGAACACTGCCGGGGTGCGGGCGCGCTGTTCGGCGGGGCG
>CAWUJQ010000487.1:0-3519 GCA_963922445.1 uncultured bacterium | reverse complement strand
GTAGCGGCGCACAGTTCCCAGCCGCGTTCGGGTCGGGGGACAGCCGTTCGCCGGGGGCATCGCGCAGTGCCAGCACGGGATTCAACGCGGCGGACTCCACCGAAGTATCCCCCGTCAACACCCCCACATCGACCATCGCATAGCCCATCTCTGGCGGCAGGTTGGCGGATGTCGTCCATGCCCCACCGTTAACCGTCAGCGTTAGGTCACCCATGTCGTGCGAGGTGCCGGACGGCACAACAATCGGCGCATCGGCGCTCAACGTGTCAATCTCCTGCCCGCTCGGATAGCTCGCCGTCACCAGATAGCGCAGGTCGGTTGGCGCACCATCCGCGAATGTCTCACCGATCAATACCAGCACTAGTCCAGGCGCGGACTGCCGGAAATGCCCGGTGTCGGCGCGAGTGACCTGGTGCGTCTCCTCGTAGACAAATTGCAGCACATCGCCGGTGTTCATGGTCACGACGAACACCGAGTCCGGGTTAAGGTCAAGAAACAGGTCGAGATTGCCTTCATTGAATGGCACCCCTAACACGGGACGTACCAGCATACCACCGAGCCACGACACCACATCTGGGTTGGCATCAAAGCGCCACTCAGCGACACCAATTTCCTGTCCCTGCACAATGAACACGCGCGGCGGCGTGTCTGCGTTCGGGAACACCTGGAGCTGTACCGGGTAATAGTCGCGGCGGGGCAGCTCCCCTGCGGTAATTGCATCATCGAAGCCGGATAAGGCAAAGGGAGTCGCAGTCGGTGGGAAGGGTGTCGGTGTAACGGTTGGGGTCGGTGTGATGGTCGGAGTTGGCGTTTCGGTCGGGAGCAATACAACACCTTCAAACTGCTCATCTCTGCCTGTCAGCAGATTCACGCCCGCGAAGATGAACATGCACACCATCGGCACCGCCATCAGCAGCAGCCAGCGCGGAAGCCCGCCAAACATCCCCGTTGCGGCGGGAGCCGCCGCTTCAGTCGCCTCCTCGTCCCCATCGGATTTACCCGCTAATGCGCCGCGATAGTCGTCCTGCACACTCGGCGGCACCTTGAGCCAGACCTCGCCAGCCGGAACCAATGCAATATTGCGGTACTGTTCCAAAAAATAGTGCGCCATCACCGCCTCGTCCTCGTCCTCGACAATTTGCCGCTTGGACGCCTCGCGCTCGAATATGCGGGCGAGATAGGTCTGCTCCTCGGTCGGCACACTGTCCCAAAGGGCTTGCAAATCAGACAGCGGAAGCGTTGCCAGTTCATCCAACTCGTAGAAGTGGGTATCCGCGTTCAGGGCGCTCATGTCTCACCGCTTTCAGATTGCCCTGCCAGTGGATCTGGCGGCTTTTGCTCAGGGGATGTCGCTGGCGGTTGGGGTGTGACAGGCGTTTCAACGCGGCGCTGCGGCGCAGGTGCGACAGGTGGTGGTGTGGATGCACCTTCAGTTGGCCGCAGTGGTGGTGCTGCCGATGGCTGTTGAGGTGTTACGGGTGTTTCCATAGGACGCTGGGGTACAGGTGCAGCGGGCGATGGTGTCGGCGCACCCTCAGTCGGTCGCGGCGGCGCTGACGTTGGCTGTTGCGATGCAACAGGCGTCGATACGCGCTCACTTTTGTCGTATCGACCACGAGGTGAATGTGTCCAGCTGACCCTGCTGAGGCCAACAGACGCACCGCCCACGGCTTATACCACCCTTCCACATCGACCGCTGGATTATCCACAAAACGCGCCAATCGCTTCGCTAGGCTCAACTTCTTGGCCCGGATCGGTAGTTTGCGGGCGACCACACTCAAATGCACGCTTTGGCTGGCGAAGATGCCCACAATCAACAGTGTCAGATTCGTCAGCCGACTCTCGCATTGGTCGGGAATTTGTTGCTTCAACTTTGCTCGCCAGCTACCATAACGGTGTGAGTTGAACATCCGCTGTCTCTTTCAGGCTGTTTTGTGGAAGATTCAACCTTAACCGAGATGCCGTTTTGTTCAACTCATTTTTGGTGTCCGGTTGCTAGACCTTTTATTACATTTTATCGCCCCTAAATAACTGGTCTCTTTGGCTCACTAACGACCTGTGAAAGTGAGTTAGTGTCGCCCAAGAGAAAATTTGGTGTATCCCGTCCTATTCCTCATCAGGCATCAGTCGGAGTGTAATTAGACATATAAGCGCGATGAAGATGAATATTGTGCGGACGATGTGCAGCGAATCCCATTGATCGAGTGTTGCCAGCGCAACATCCCCCGCCAACACACCTGATGAGAGCGGATCGTTAAGCACTGCCCCAAAATAGGCGCTGAAGCCTACCTCGCAGATTAGCATCGACACTAACATTACCAGCCATAGCACACGATGACTGCCCGCCGCTTTGCGGTTCACGACGAACAGCGCAATTGTGGTCAGTATTGTGAGGCCGTGGACGGGGATCATCATCGTACCAAAGTTGCCGAAATGTGTACTGAACCACGCCTGAATCTCTGTGCCGGAGAGTGTTTGCCAATATGGAACAATTGCGATGGCGATGAAGAGATAGACAGCGGCGACGGTCGTAACAAAGGTGTAGGAAGCAATAAATAGGCTTTGCCTGCGTTTGGTCATGCGGGTTCTCCTTATTTTTAGGAGAGTATAGGTCACTACCCGATGTTGTTCTCAGTACCTGGTGGTGTGTCACTTTCCAAATTGCATGTTACTATCAATAAGTAAGTGTAATCTAGAGAGGTATGTATCGTGGAAAGTCAGCAACATCTAGGGGTAGAGAATACTATCGCGGCGATTGACCTGTTTTCGGATCGGTGGACATTGTTGGTGATGTTCTTTCTCAAGGACGAGACGATGCGCTTCAGTGAACTCGAACGCGCCATTGACCGGATATCACCCAAGATGCTCACACAAACACTCCGGCGCATGGAGCGCAATGGGCTGGTGCAACGGCATGTCTATGCGGAGGTGCCACCACGCGTGGAGTACTCACCAACGGAGCTTGGCACGACACTTGCGGGGCCGCTGATGGCGCTGTGTGATTGGTCGGTGGTGCATTTCCATGAGGTGAAACTGGCGCAGGCGGCATATGATGCGCGTGGTGATGCAAAAGCGTAGGGAATAAAAACACGGACAGCATATGTGCGCTGTCCGTGGGGTTGAGCCTGCCTCCAGTTCGGGGTCATCGGTACGCACCTGGCGCACGGCACGCACAACCGCCTCAAAGTCGTCATCGTTGTACTCGTCATTGAGCTGCATGATCTGGTTGACTTGCAGCGGCGAGAATGGGTTATCCAGTCCAGTTTCATCCCCTGTCGCACGATAATCCGCAACCGCCGCATCACGCCGCTCGTCACGGTTGCCGATGTAGATAGCAGGGGCGGTTGCCTCCGATTGAATAACGGCAGGGTTTGTCGCGGAAGCCCCGAAAGCATCGGAGAACGCCCGCAAATCGGACGACGGCATCTGTGCCAGCGACGGCGGGAGTTGGTTGCGGGCAGCCGTCAGCGCACGGGTGGAACCCGGTTCAACGTCGGGAGCCGCATCACGGGCGGCTCG
>CAWUJQ010000486.1:0-3521 GCA_963922445.1 uncultured bacterium | reverse complement strand
CGAGCGCGCCGCCCCGAACAGCGGGCGTCGCCGTGGCGCAACCCGCACATTGATGTTTTCTGTGCGGCCTGGCGGAACAGCGTACTGCACGCCGCCCTCTATGCTAAAGTTCACATCACCTTCGCGGTCACGCGTTTTGATGTTGTAGGTATCGTAGGTGTTGCCCGTATTGCGCAACGTGAGTTCTACGCGGCCCCGGTTGCGGACGCGCTCCGGGTAGATTTCTGCATTGAAGCTGTGATACGGCTCAATGACCAACACACACTGGACGAACACTGCGTCAATGCGCTTGGCCTGGGCACGCACCCGGATTTCAAAGGCGTGTTCGCCCGCAGCGCTGTTGCTTGCCAGCGGTGGATGGAATGTCACAGATGTGGTTTGCCGATTGAACGGCATCAGGTCAATCTCATCAGCGGTTTGCGTCACCCACTCTGGCGGCAAACCAAAAATCTCAACCTCGAACGTCTCTACGAAGTCGTTCTGGTTCGACACTTCTATTGACATAGCCGCCGTAGATCCCGGCATCACACGGATGACGTTGCTGCTGACCTCTACACCGATCTTGTCATGGGCAGGGCGTGGGCGCTGGCTAATCGCGCCAATGTCCGTCTGATATTCGTCGTCTTCGACGGGCGGGGCTATTGCCGCTGCCTTGCGCGCCGCCGCTAACTTGTCCGCTTCGAGCTGCTCACGCGTTTCAATGCGAATCCAGTAATTGCCCAGGCGGACGGTTTCGTCAGCCTCCCAAATTTCAATCACATCTTCTACCAGCTTGTAATTGCCCAGATAGGTGCCGTTGGCGCTGCCAATGTCCTTAATGCGGAAGGTGCCGTCGTTGCTGCACTCAATGCGGGCGTGACGCCGAGAGACTGCATCACCGGGCAGCACAACGTCCTGGTCAGCGCCGCGCCCAACCGTCAAAACGGGCTGGGTTACATCCACTACCACAGACGGCGCGTCTTCACTGTAGAAGGCCAGCCGATCATACAACACCTGGCCTTCGGGCTGGGGCGGGTCGGTGAGCAGGGGCATTTCAGCAGGCAGTGCCCGCTCCATGACGACCGTTGCGTCCTCTTCGGCGGCGACACTGCTCATGAAGGTGCCCGTGATGAACTCCCCCGTACCGACGGCAACACCGCCCTGGCTGGCAATGGCCGTTGCTCGCTGGAGCGCACGGGCCATGTCAATCGCGGTCTGGTAGCGGTCGTCGGGTTGCTTGGCCAGTGAGCGTATAATTACTGCTTCGATTTCGGCGGGGATGTCTGGCCGGAACTCCGACGGCGGAATAACTGCCTCACGGGCGTGCATCCGCACCGCTTCTGTAATAGAGCGCGGCAGGAAGGGTGGCCGCCCGGTGAGCATTTCATAGAAGGTGGTGCCAAGCTCGTAGATGTCCGAGCGAATATCAATGCGCTCGCCCCGGCACGCCTCTGGCGAGAGGTAGGGATAGTTGTTGGACTGCCCTTCCATCTCGTAGATGTCTTCGGTCATTGTGTTGCGGGCCACGGTGAAGTCGGTCAGCACAGGCGTATAGCGCTGGATAGGCCCTACAACGCCCGTCGCCTTCAGCGTGACGCCCTCCGGCTTGATGTCGCGGTGAATGAGGCCCTGCTGGTGTGCATAGTGCAACCCATTGGCAAGCTGGATGACCATGTCGATGGCGTCTTCCAGTTCCATCTGTTTGCCCTGGTCGCTCAAGCGCATCAGCACGCTGCGCAGCGTGCCCCCGGTGATGAGTTCCGTCACCATGAAGTACTCGTTGCCAATGGTGTTGTAGGACATCACGGACACGAGGTTGGGGTGTTCCAGGCGGCTGAGTACCCGCGCTTCGTCTAAGAACTCCTGGCGGGCCGCCGGGTCCGCAGCGCGGTCTGGCAGCAGGATTTTCAGGCTCACATCGCGTTCCAGGCGCACATCGGTGGCCTTGTATACCGAGGAGAGTGCAGTCGCGCCAATGTAACGATCAATGCGGTAGGTGCCCAGCGTTTTACCAACCAAGCCGCGTGGGTCTTGCAGTGCCCAGGCGAACGGGTCAAGCACGCCGCTGCCCCGCTCAAAGCGCACCCAAAAATTCGCAATGCGGATGGTTTCGTGTTTGCGCCACAGCACTTGCGTCTGCGGCACCACAAGCGTATCGCCTACCCACGTCCCGTTGCGGCTGTCGTTATCCGTCAGGTAGATGTTGCCGTCGTTGCGCAGTTCCATGACCAGGTGTTCACGAGAAATACGTCGTCCGCGCAGGCGAATGTCCTGATTGGAACCGCGCCCAATGGTCAGCACTTCCTTGTCCAGCTTTTCCACCTGAATCGGGAATTCTTCACTGAGGAACACGAGGCGGTCGCTGGCGCGCAGTTCGTCGCTTAGCGGCGGAATAGAAAGCTGCGGCACCACTTCATCCAGGGGGCGGGGCATCAATACTGTTTCGATGGTGTCGTTACGGCCCTCATCGCGGGACGCCAGCGCACTTGATAGACCACGCGCTGCCAAATCGGAAATAATGCCGCCGCCCGTGGAGCGGGTAACGCTGGCAATGTTACGCCCCGCCTCGAACGTAATCCAGTAGTCGCCAATGCGAATCACGCGGCTGGCGTTTAAGCGGTAAGGTTCTTCTTTGACCAACCGCTCCTGGTCAAACCACAGCCCGTTGAGTGACCCCATGTCTCGAATGTAATAGAACTCACCGCCGCGTGTGATAAAGGCATGCTGCCGCGAGACGCTGGGCGAATCTAGCACGATGAAATTGGTTTGTGCGCGGCCAATGCTGTAAACGTCTTCGACCAGGGCCACCACCTGCGGCGGGTGGTTTTTGTGGTAGATCACCAATCGGTCGTTGACGATTTGGTCGGGCGAGAGCTTGGGCGGTTCTACTTTGGGCATGGCGCTGCTCGGCACGATGCCCAGCAACTCTGTTGGCTCACCGTCCTGGACTTTGGGCGTGTAGCCCGCGTCGGTCGCGTACTCCGCGTCGTAGGGCAAGCCGCCCGTAGCGCGTTCCTGCACCATTTGCGGCAAGAACTTCAACCAGTACGGCCCCATGCGAACCGTCGCGCCTTCGTCAATAATGACGGGCTTTTCTGGCGAGAGGCGGCGGTCGTCTACATAGGTGCCGTTGGTGGAGTTGTCGTCCGTCAGGTAGTAAAAGCCGTTGGGCTTGCGCTCCAGCTTTGCATGAACGCGTGAGACATACGGGCTGGGCAGGTAAACATCGTCGCTTTGGTCGCGCCCAATTTCGAACATGGTTTTGTCTGGGGCCAGCGTTTGAATGAAGCTGCCCCCCGCCCCGTACACCGCCAAACAGTCAAACTCGTTTTCTGGCTCGGTGCGCGTGGCGGAGGGAATGTTTAGCGGGATTTCCAGCGCAATGGGCGCGATCATCGGCTCGGTTTCAATTTCGGTGATGTACTCGTCCGGCGTGTCGTCTTCGATACCGCTGTCGCCTGCCTCGACAAAGTCGGCCCCGTCGTAGGGTGGCGCGCCCGTTGGCACCGAATCGCGGTCGGGCGAAACGCGCACGCGGGGCG
>CAWUJQ010000485.1:0-3525 GCA_963922445.1 uncultured bacterium | reverse complement strand
GCACCGCGCCCATCAGCAGCAGCAGCCCGCGTGTCAGCACATTCGACTGCCACTGCCACCGAATCTGGTTCGGTGCTTCACTGAACGCCCGCAGCAGGTAGTCCCGGCTGCCCCACGCTGCAATGTGTGCCACCAACTGCACCACAATCAGCACCGCGATGAACTCGCCCCACACCGCCTCACTCGTCTGCTGGATGACCAGCGCCGAGATGACGATGTTTAAAAACGGCTGCATCAGTTGGTGGGCGGCGCTTTGCAGCACAGTCCCGGCACGGCGGACGCCCTTGCGCCACCTAGACATCCGTGCGGCGGCCCAAATTAAGCGAACACACGCACTTCTGGCACGTTGCGTTGGTGGCCACGTCCAGGTCTTGCCGGAACTGCACCGCTTCCGGGGCGTTGAGCAGCACGTCAAGCGGCGCGTCGTTGATGTTGCCCAGTGACCTGTGAAAAAAACACGGCCTGACGGTGCCGTCAGCTTCCACCACTGCCGATACCCAGGGCGCGTTACAGCGCACCGTCGGGTAAGTGCCATCACCACTCACAGCGGCATAGTAGTCCGGGATGCGCCGGAACTTAGCGACGGATTCCGCAATAAAGCCTGTCTTGAACTCATTGGCATGGGCGTGAACAACCTGCTCAACAAGGACTCTGAACGCCGCTACCTGCTCCCGGCTGAGTGACACGTCAGAAACGCGCTCGTCATCCCACGCGCCGGGACGGTTAAACGCCTCACTGTAGGTATCCGCAGGCAGGAACGAAATCTGGTTGAGTTGCAGGCTGTGCGCCGTGTCGATGATGTTCGGCAAATCGCGGAAGTTTTCCTTTTGCAGCACACACCGCGCCGTGATGCGGAAGTCCGGGTTGTAGTCGCGCACAGCTGCAATGCCCGCCGCCAGCTTATCATAGGCGTTCGGCACCCGCCGGATAGCGTCATGCACGGGCGGGCTGCCATCCAACGACACGATGACCTCATCTGACCACTGCACCACCTCGGCGGCGTACTTTTTGAGCAGAATCCCCGTCGAAAGCAGCGTGATTTTCACGCCCAACGGACGCAGCATCTCACACAGCGCCCACAGGTTACGGTGCATCAGCGCTTCACCGCCGCTGAGCACCACCTGCTGCACATTTAACTTGCGGATGGCGTCAATGTGCGGGGCAAGCTGCTCCGCTGTGATCTCTTCGGCGTTGCGGTTGGCCCGCCAGATGTCGCACATCAGGCAGCGGCAGTTGCAGCGGCTGTGCGGCAGCAGCACCAAAATCGGCAGGCTGTAGATGTGGTCTGTGGTGCGCGTCAGGTGGCGCTTGGTGATTTCGAGGACGCTTGGCATCAGCTAAAACCCCGTCGTTTCTGGCCGTTGGTAGTGCAGCATTTTTTGCAGTGCGCGCAGTTCCAGCGGATAGCGATACGTGGCTGTGTAGTAGCGGGGGGCACTCAGCGCCCGCAGCAGCTTGCGTGACGTGGGCTGCAACTTGGCATCCGTGACGGTGGGGTAGTACGCATTCAGCACACGCTCAAAGTCGCGCACGCGCTGCCGGAGCGGGTCTTGCATCCAGGGCACCTGACTGCTGCGCCGCTGCACAAAATCCTGCCACTCGTCACTCACCCAGCCTTCCAGCGTCTCCGGGAAGGCGAAGCCGTCCGCTTTGGCCTGATCGTACAACTCGCCGCCGAGGGGCACAGGCGTATACATATATAGAATCACCTCGGTGGCCGGGTTCACGCGCTTCACCTTGCGGATAAACGCAATCGTCTCTTCTACGTCGGTCACCGGGTCCGGCGGATTGCCCATCACAAAGGACATTTCCGGCACCACGCCGTAATGGGCCATCTTCGCCGCGATTTCGAGCGTCTTCGCCGTTGAAGCCCGCCCGCCCTTGTCCATGCGCTTGAGCGTGGCATCTGACCCGGACTCTGCACCCAGGAAGACCATCCGCAGGCCGCTGTCGGCCATCGCCTGCCACGTCGCGTCAGTGTAGCCAATCATCGTGTCGATGCGGCCTTCACCCCACCACGCGATGTTCAGGTTCGTAATGCGCTCGGAAAACTCCCGGACGCGTTTCTCACTCGTGAAAAAGTTGTTGTCGTAGAACTCCATTGCGTCAAGCTGCCAGTCTTCGACCAAGCCGCGTACAATGCCCGCCGTCCGCTCTGCGGATTGCGCCAACCAGCGCCCGTTCACCATGTTGACCACCGCACAGAAGTTACAAAAGAACGGGCAGCCATAACTCGAATGATGCGGCAGCGTGCGTTCGCCCATAAACGTCGGTCGGATGTAACGGCCCAGGTCAACCCGGTCATAGGGAAAGTCCGGCAAGTGGTCTGGATGGGGAATCGCCGCAGGCATCGACGCCTGAAAGCTGCCATTCGGGTTGCGGTAGGCTGTGCCAGGGATGTCTAGCGGCACGCCGTCACGCGCCAGCACATCTAATAAGCTGATGAACGCCTCCTCCCCGTGACCGCGCACCACATAATCGACGTAATCGGCCCGCAGCACCACATCATAGTGCTGCGTGGGGAAGTACCCACCCCAGATAATCGTCAGGTGCGGGTACTTGCTTTTCAAGTGCTTACTCAACGGGATGGCGTGGGCAAGCTGCGGCCCCGGCATCACGGTCATGCCAATGACGGTGATGCCGTCGCGCTCAACGGCATGGTCGATAACGGCATAGGCGTCGCGCTCAAGGTTGCCATCCAGAATGCGATAGTCGTAGCGGCCTTCCAGCACCGCGCCCAACGCCAACAAAGACATCGGCAGCACCGGCTTACGGCTGGCGGAACTCGGCGGGTTGTAAAGTAGAATCATGTGGGGGTATCCGTTTCAATACGGTAAACGGTCAATATTTCGTTAATAAGGTCACGCACGGCTACTGCTTCAACGCACAGCCCGGCCTCGTGCAGCGCCGCTAATAATGCGCCCTCATCCCCATCGGACGAGAACACCACCAGCGCAAAACCATCGGCGGTCAGGTGGGCGGGTAGGCCAGCAGCAAACCGCTGGAATAGGTTCTCGCCGCGCCATGCGTGGTCGTAGTCGTCAGCGGGGGCCTGAGCGTAATAAGGCGGGTTGAACAGCACCACATCAAAGCGCTGCCCGCCAAGCGTGCCAAACAGGTCACTTTGCTGGACGCACACCCGGTCATCGGCGCGGTTCAGCAGCGCGTTAATCGTCGCACAGCGCACCGCCTCCGGGTTGATGTCCACAGCGACCACCCGCTGAGAAATGTCAGCAGCGAAGACCGCGCCCACGCCGCTGCCCGTGCCCATATCCAACACACTGTGACCCGGCTGCAACTGCGCTGTGAACTGCTCCACTAAAAACACACTCGACCGGAACAGCACCGGGTTAAACACAGCCGGCAGCACGACAAACGCCTTATCCCCCGCCTGCTCCAATACCAGCGCCCGGTGACGGCACCGGTAGGCGACGCGGGCATACTGCGCCAGCAAATAGCGGTACGCCCGCCGGATCATCGCCGCGCCCCCACAATGACGTGAAAGCGGGCGGGTTCGCGGTGGCC
>CAWUJQ010000484.1:0-3531 GCA_963922445.1 uncultured bacterium | reverse complement strand
GTGAACGCGCTGCGCGTTTGGCCAGGGCATCACGGCCTTCACGTACCCACTGCGCCACAGTGCGCCCGACGGCTTCTGGGCTGCCGGGGTAGACGCCTACGTTGCTCTGCACGATGTATTCCATGTTGCCCGTCTCTTGCCCTGGAATCACGTCGCTGATGACGATAGGCAGTCCGGCGGTGAGCGCTTCAGTAACGCTGGCGGCACCCGCTTTGGTCACGATGAGGTCAGCGGCAGACATCATCTGGGGCATGTCGCGGGTGAACGGGTAAATCCAGGTGGGCTGGTTCCATGCGGCTGATTCCAGGCGGGCTTTCAGCGCTTGATTTTTGCCTGCGACCACCACGAGTTGGATGTCCAGGTTGTGCTGGTTGATCTCGCGGGCCATGCGGAACAGCGGCCCCATGCCCTCACCCCCGCCCACCATCAGCACGGTGATTTTGTCTGGCAGCCAGTCCAACTGTTTGCGGGCTGCGTTGGTATCCATCAGGCGCTCGGCAAAACTCGGATTCACGGGCAGCCCGGTGATGCGCAGCTTGTCTGCGGGAACGTCGTTGTACAGCCCACGGTCGAGCGCTTGCTTGGTGGGCACGAGGACGCGGTCGGCGCGCTTGTCGTACCAGAAGACGTGGGTAGAGGCGTAGTCCGTGACGACGGTGAGAAAGGGCGGGCGCTCCGCAAACGAGTTGAGCGCGTCCAGGCTAGGCGAAACCAGCAGCGCGTGGGCACTGACGATAACGTCGGCGGGGTGGTCGCGGAGCATCTGCTTGAAGTAGCGGCCAATGGTGATATAGCTGGCCCGCGACAGCGTGCGGGCGGTGGTGCGCGTATCCGTCAGGTTGTGAGCGATGCCCCAACTGCGTTTGCTGTGGGCAATCCACACCGGGTAGATTTCCGGCGCGTACTTGATGGGCGCGGGGGCGTATTCCTTCAGGCCGTCAACAACGTCCACCTCAACCTGGCCTTTGTAGCGAATGTGGAGCGCGTCGCGCACCGCGTTAGCAACAGCCCGGTGGCCGCCGCCCGTGTCGGACATTAATATCAATACGCGCTTGACCACGGTGTTTTCTCCCAAATGATTGCGAATGATGGGTGCAGCACAAGGACGCCTAATAATTACGATGAACAGTGCGGCATCTTATCTTGCATTATATCGACATTAACGCGGTCTGAGCGCTACACGCGGGGATTTCTCACGTAACGTTGCAAATCAAATGTCGTCAGCGTGGGGCAGCACCCGTTTGACGGCCTTGTTGAACTTGGAGCGGGTGAGGGTGACTTTGCGGTCGCAGTCGGTGTTGTGCAGCACCACATCGCTGCCCACCCGCACGACCGTCCACAGGTCACTGCCGCAGGGATGGGCTTTGCGAAGCTGCACCACATCACCGGGTTTGACGGCGGGGAGCGCGGTCATTAGCTTTCCTTGCGCACATCGGCGTAGGTGCCGCCCGTTTTTTCAACAAGGGTGGCCAGCGGGATGGCAAAAATGGCGTTGTGAGCGCCGCCCGCCCCGTAGACGGTATCAAAGCGTTTGAGTGATTCGTCTACGTGGATGGGGAAGCCGTTGGTGCGGTGCCCAAATGGCGGCACGCCGCCCGGTTCGTAGCCCCATACCTCGATAAGCTGCTCTGGCTTGGCGATCTTCACTTTTTTGCGGCCAACTTCGTACATCGTGGCCAGCTTTTTGTCGTCTACCATACCGTCACCGCTGGCCAGCACCAGCACCGGGTTGCCGTCAATCATAAAGCCAATGGACTTGACAATTTGCCCCAGCTTGCAGCCAATTTCATCAGCGGCTTGTTGGCTGGTGGCCGTGGTCGCGTCGAAGAAGGTAAGTTCGACGTCCAGTTCCAGTTCGGCAATCGCGGCTTTAACGTCGTCTGGGGTGAGGGGTTGCATAGCGTCTTCCTGAATGTGGGCGGGCAAGCGGGCGAGGTATGCCTCGCCCCTATATTTTGTAACAGCGCAGTGGGTTAAATCTCCTGCGCCATCACCGGGTACTCCTGCACGGTTAGCTCGGTTTCGCTTTCCATGCGGAAGCGGCGCACCGGCTTGAGATGCAGGCTGTAGTTGTTTTGATGCGCCCAGCGCGCCACATCGCGCAGTTCGGTGAGGCCCGCTTCCATCGCGTGACCTTCGTCGTTGCCAAAGCGATAGGTGAGGAAGTAGGGATTATCGGACGTGATGTAGTCCAACACCGTTTCAAGGGCGGCGGCAATGGCCTGCGGGTCACGCGCTGTGGGGAGCTGCTCCAGCACATCGACGGGCAGTTCCAGGTTACGGCGCATTGCGTCTAGCAGTACCGGGCGATGGAAGAACTTGCACACGGCATTAGCATGGGTGATTTGCGGGGTGCGCCCATTGAGTGAGTGGCCGGTGCTGTTGGTGACTTCCAGCATCAGTTCGAAGGTCTCTTCGGCAAGCTGCTTCCAGGTGTCTTTTTCCCACTGCGGGATGAGGTCGAAGACGGCGTTCATCACCTGGGCGGTGTGGTCTTCGAGGACTTGCTTACGGGACTTGCCCTCGACTTTTTGCGGCGTTGGCGGGATGGGTTCGCCCACGTTCATGGTTATGCGGGGGCGTTTGCCCTTCAGCGCGTTCATGAGGCTGCCAGCCGTGCCGCCAAACCCAACGGGCACGATGGGCGCGTTGCCCTTTTGGCTGAGCCAGCTAACGCCCGTGTGGGCCTGGGTGACGGTGGTATCCCAGATGCCGCCCTGTGGGAACAGGCCCACAACGCCGCCTTGTTCTAGCACGCTGAGCGCCTGGGTCATGGCTTTGCGATCCATACTGCCGCGCTTGACCGGGATGAAGCCGTATAGATTCCCAAGGAACGCAACGCGTGGCTCCAGGGGAATATCGCCAGTGGTGAGGAATTCGATGGGGTAGGGCGCATAGGCGACCAACATGCCCACTTCGATAATGGCGTTGTGATTGGCCACGATAATCACCGGGCCGTCACCGGGGCGCGGGAAGTTTTTACGTCCGCGCACCTCGGCTTTAATCATAAAGGGGGCCACCGTGCGCAGGAACAGACGCCATAAGCGCCGGTACACGGTGCGCCGGGGTACAGGGATATGATTTTCGTTTTGGGTCGCGTTTGGGGCGCGCTTGCTCACCACTGTCATACCGTTATCCGTTCTCCTCTAGCCGGGCAGCACGGTAATGTCCGTTCCAAATGCTGCCAGCAAACCACTCTCATTTTCGTTTTTAGTGACATCAACATCCACGTACAAGCCGCCTGCCAGGTGCAAATCGCCAGAAAACTCATCGGACTGGAAGGCTTGCACGCGCAGCCGCGCTTGCTTGTACTCGCCAGCAGTGACGTAAAACGCCTGGTGGGCGCTACCGTTGCGCAGTTGCAACACACCTTCGTGCTCAGATGCATCGCCATTGACGACAGACACGCGCAGCACAACATTAGCGGGTGCAGGCACGTTGCCGTCGTCTACACCGATGTAAATCTGCGTCTGCTCCCCGACGATAAGCGGCTCTGGCACAACGACCGTCATACGGCACTGCACCGGGCCA
>CAWUJQ010000483.1:0-3535 GCA_963922445.1 uncultured bacterium | reverse complement strand
AGATGCGGAGTCTGGCGAACGGCTGTCCCAGTCGGTGTTGGTTGCGGGCCGCGACTGCGAAACGCCCATCATTGTGGTGAATTTTGTGCAGCGCGTATTTATCGAGTAGCGAAACGGACTGTCAATCAAAGGTTGGCCGCATTGTGTAGTATTCTGAATTACACGATGGCCAAGGCCAAGCGAAAGAAAAGATGCTAACGCTGAGTAGGCTACCAAACGGGGAAAAGGCTATCTTTCCCGTTGAAAAACTGTCGATGTATGCTCTCAATCCCGAACGCCCCGTCGGTAAACACAAAGCTCGCGTATTTGAGGCCTCATTGGGCTTGACTCAAAAGGACGCGCGACTCTTGCAAGAGAAGCTACGACGTGTCGTAGCTATTCACGACGCCACACCAATGGAACCCACGCCCTATGGTGAGCGATTTGTAATTGACTTTGAGATAAAGACCGACAGCGGAACCGCAACCGTCTGGAGTACATGGATGATGAGGATGCAAGCCTAAGCACTGCTGCTGGCCGGGTTCACTGCCGCCGGAGCCGCCTGCCGGCGTGCGCTGCGGTTCCAGCCGATGAAGCCGCGAATCGCCAGCACCAACAAAATCACATACAACAGCGAAATAAACCGCACATCCCGTGCGTAGTACAAGCCAATGCCAATCACATCCACCACAATCCAGTAAATCCAGCTTTCCGTGCGCTTTTGGGCCATCATGAGCATAGCCGTAAAGCTCATAATCGTCGTCAGCGAGTCCAGGTAGGGCACCGCCGCTGGTGCTGTAAACACTGCCGGAAGCAGCACATGCGCCTGACTGATGAGGTATCCCGTTAGCGCGGAAAGCACCAGCGTGCCAACCAACACCATCACAATCGTGCGGGCGGAACTGTAAAACACCCGCTGTGTGTCATCATCGGGGTTATTTACGGCCTGCGCTGTGCGCGACCACAGCCACCACCCGTACACACTCGCGCCCAGGTAATAAATCTGCTCGATGGCGTCCGCATACAGTTGAATTTGGTAGAACAGCAGCATGTACAAAAACACGCTCACAATCCCTATCGGCCATGTGAGCATTTGCCGCTGCGCAATCAGCCACACGGACCACAAATACAGCAGGGTGCCAATGAGTTCGACGTAGCTAAGCGGGTAGCCAAGCACGGTAAACGCGATGTTGTCTACACTGAGGAAGTTCATGAGATGCGTCCCTATCTTCTAAACAAATCAACCAGATTGCCAAACTTGTGAAACGCCGCCAACACTTGCCCTACTGCTGCCACTCGCTGTGGGACGGTGCCCCGCAGCAAGAAGTACGGTAGGCGGCGCATCTGCAAGTCCGCCAGAATTTGCTTTTGAAAAACCTGACGGCTCACTTCACCAGAACGATCCCATGTGTCATCATACGGTATATCGGTGTCACACACAAATACAAGGTCGTAACGGGCAGCAGCCTGCATCGCAAGGTCAGTAAGGCGCGGATGCACACTGCCGTGGTACGATTTAGCAAACATATACGTTGTGATAGCGTTGGTATCCACGAAGAGATAGCGGTTGGCGTCAAGCAGTTTGGCGTCTTCGCGCACGATGTGGCCTTTTGCGATGTCAACGAGTTGTTCGGGCGTCAAGCGCCGCTCTACCTGATGCGTTTCCCAGTATTCACGTCCGTATTCGGGCATCCACACGGTGTTGTAAGCTGATGCGAGTGCCGCAGCGAGGGTCGTTTTGCCTGTGGACGGCGCGCCTAGCAGGACAACGGTTGTAATCAGGTCACGGTAGACGAGTGGCTCAACGAAGTGGCGGTTGGCGTAGGCATTCGCCCGAATTTGCGTCCCCGACACGGGAACGCGTTCGCGCCGGGCGTCAACTTGCCGGTTAACCGCGTTCAGGGCGCGGCTCATGTGGTCGCCATAGAACTCACTGGAGTAAAAGTGAGTCACATCGCGTACAGCGAGCGTGTTGAGGATGTAGTCTTCGTGCTGCTGGCGGATTTCTGGCGTATCTCCAACAGCGGTTGGCCCATCCCAGGCTTCGATGACGGTGATCTGCGGATAGAGCGTTCGCAGCCAGTTGGCGCGCACGGTGAGCGGTATTGTCGTCACATCGGGTGCACCGTAGATGATAACGGTCACACGGTCGGTTTCTGATACGGCCGTTTCAATGACGTGCTGGTGACCTTTATGCAGCGGCGCATATTTGCCCAATGTGAGGCCGTGTGTTGTCATTATGATTGCTCAACCCTACTACGTCCCACCTCGCAGCACCTCAACCACCACCTCACTCGCGGACTGGTTCCCTGCCGCGTCGAACGCCACCGCACTGAACGTCTCGCGCCCCACGCGCTCAATATCATGCTCATACCCATACGGAAATTCCTCGTCTGCACCGACGAACGCCCCGTTGTGATAGAACTCCACGTAGCCGATGGCCACATTGTCTTCAACGGTCGCCGTCAGCGGGATGGTGTCGTCATTCAGGAAGGTGAACACAGCGCCGGGGTCGCCCGCTGCCAGTTCGACCGTCGGCGGCGTGTTATCGACCGTCACCTGTACCACAAAGGGGTCTACACTGTCGTCGTTCATCACCGCCGTGAGCCGCAAGCTGTACAGCCCATCCAGGCCGGTTGTGTCCCAAATGCCGATGGCCTGACCGGGGACATAGTCGTTGCGCTGATCCGTGATGGCCGTCCACCCGGTGGGATTCAAGCCCTCACCAAAGGCAAGCTGATAGTACTGAAGGTTCTCGGCGTCCATACTGGCGCGTATATCGACCTGCCCGCCCACGTAATCGAGCAGTTCGGGCCGCAGGATGACGCTCGTTTGCAGCGTTTCGGGCCGGGTGAGCGTGTCGAACTCGGTAGGTGGCACCGGGAGCTGATTTTCGTCCCACCACTGGTCAGCTTCGGCAGGAGGCCGGAAGAACACGCGGTCTTCGCGCAAGCTGGCCGGGGTATTGGCCGTGGCCAGCAGCCCGTTCTGGCTGTTGACGGTAACCGTCTCCCAGAACGTGTCCGGGTCACGCGGCACTGTCCCCTCTAAAAACAGTTCAGTGCGCTGCGGGCACGCCTCCGTTGGGCTGAGGCCGCTGTCGTCGCACACCCGCGCTTCCACCACATTCGCCGGTTGGAGCCAGTCGTCCGCGTTGTGACCGTAACGGTCGTGGGCATATTCCGCGACACCGCGCCACAACGTGGACGCGCCCGTGACATTGTACGGGTCAAGCGTGAGCGCTTGGCTATCGTCGCGGCCCAGCCATACCCCCACAGCAAGATTCGGTGAATAGCCCACCGTCCAGTTGTGATTATCCCCCGCCGTGCCATAGACCACCGCCATCGGGCGTGACGCTTCCACAACGTTGCCCACACCGAGTGTTGCCAGCCGTGGAGAGCGGTCGGCCAGCACGTTATTAACCAGATACGCCAGCCCTTCTTGAATGATGGGTGTGCTGCCCGACGCGCGGTCGTACTCCCACAACAGGTTGCCCTCGGCGTCTTCGATGCGCAGCACTGCCGCCGGGTCACGCGGGCGCTGGCCGCGCTCAATC
>CAWUJQ010000482.1:0-3535 GCA_963922445.1 uncultured bacterium | reverse complement strand
CTCCGCGAGCTCTTTGCTCTTTGTGCTTCTTTTTTTTTCACCCCGTTTTTCGCTTTTTTGCCCCCCGCGATGAAAAGCCCCACGCGCCCGCCCGGCCGACAGGGGCGGCGCGCCGCGGGGGGGGGCTGCTGCGCGGCCCGCCGCGGGGGCCCAAACAGGGCTCTGGCGGCCTTGCCGCCCCGCGGGGGGGGGGCGCCCGTCGTCGCGCTCACGCTGATTGCAAGTGCGGGTGCCAATACCGCGACTAGCCAGCTTGTGGGCGTGGCCGTTGCCATCATCGCGGGCGGGGTGATGGCGTTGTTACACGCGTGGCTGTCGATTACGTTCAAAACCGACCAGATCGTCAGCGGCACGGTGATTAACATCGCCGCCATCGGCCTGACGAGCTTCCTGCGCCGCGAGGTGCTGCTGAGCAGCGAAGCAGGCACGCAAACCCTGCCCGAACTGCCCATCCCCGGCCTATCACAGATTCCGCTGCTAGGAGAGATGCTGTTCCAGGGTAAGCCGATCTTTTATGCCATGCTGTTGATTGTGCCGCTGACGCATCTCATCATGTTTTACACACGCTGGGGGCTGCGCACGCGCTCTGTCGGAGAGAATCCCCACGCAGCAGACACACTCGGCGTTAACGTGACGCGCACCCGCTGGATCAACGTGTTCATCGGTGGGCTGATTGCAGGGTTGGCCGGGGCGTGGTTTTCCATTGAGAACACGGGCGTGTTCGAGGACGGTATGACCAACGGCAAGGGCTTTATCTCGTTGGCGTCGATGATCTTCGGCAACTGGATGCCGTTCGGCGCGATGGGCGGCGGTATCTTGTTCGGCTTTAGCGAGGCGCTGGGCGACCGCTTCCAGATCCTCGGTGTGCCCGTCCCGTCGCAGTTCGTGCAGATGACACCCTACGTGATTACCATCATCGTGCTGGCGGGGCTGGTGGGCAAGTCCACGCCACCGAAGGCCGTCGGCCAGCCCTACGAAAAAGAGTAGCGAAAGGGGGCACTGTGCCCCCTACTCACCTTCATCCCAGCGGACTTTACGGTAAATGTCCGCAACGGAGAGCATCAATCCTAGCGACGGCACTTCGACCGTGCCGTCCATATCCGATACGGACGTGTACAACCACTGGCCATCATCCCGGCGGACGTAGCGCTCTACCCGCACGGTATCCTGCGCAACGATGATGTACGCCTGCAACGAATCCAGTTTGAGGTATTCGTCCAGTTTTTCACCGTGATCCAACAGCCCCGAATCCGGCGACGACACCTCGACCAGCAGCGCCGGATTGGTAATCGTGTCGGTGCGGCCCTCATGATAGGCCGGGTCACCACAGAACACTGTCACATCCGGGTAGCGGTAGCGATCCGCATTCACCTGCACGCGCACATCCGGTGACGTGACCGTGCAATCTCTATCCGCCAGCTTGACGTTCAACTGCGTACTCACATTAACGGTTATCGTCCCGTGCCGGACGGTGCCGCCCGCCATTGCGTAGACGTAACCGCCCACGTACTCGTATTTGACGTCTTGCTCGTCAGCAAAGGCGAAATACTCCTCCACAGTCATTGGGATGGGGTCGCCTTCGCCGTCACGTCGTATGGCTACCATGTTGTTTACCTCCGCATCAGCGTTCACAACCCCATTATACACCCGCTACACGATCACGGGCACATGCTTGAACTGCGTCACATCCACCAGACCCATATCACTAATCCGCAGTTCCGGGATAACCACGAGCGCCAGCAGGCTCAACTGCATGTAGGCGTTGTTCAGGTTGCAACCGCAGTCGCGCATGGCATCTACCATCGCAGCGGACTTCTCCGCCACCACTTCCGCCCGCTCATTGGACATCAGGCCGCCGATGGGCAGTTCCACCAGCGCAAGCACTTCACCGCCGCGCACAACGACCACGCCACCGCCGACCTCTGCCAGCGTGTTGACGGCCTGCGCCATGTCGCTTTCGTCTGTGCCGACGACAATGAGATGGTGGCTGTCATGGGCGACGGTGGCCGCAACCGCGCAGTCTGCTGTGAAGCCAAAACCGCTCACAAACCCATTGACCACCTCCCCGGTGCCCTTGTGCCGCTCCACCAGCGCAATGCGGATAACATCATTTGCGCGGTCTGGCGTGACGGCACCGTCCTGCACGGTTAGCGGGGCAGTCAGGTGACGGGTAGGCGCTTGGTTTTCAATCACGCCGATGACGTTGGCGGTGACGGTCGTGCCGTCGGGGGCGTCGGTGGGCACCGTGAAGTCGCCTGCGGTGAGGGTGCGCGCCACATTGACCGATGCTTTGAACTTGGCGTCGTGGGTGTAGGGCGGTAGATCAATGGTGAGTTCGCCGTTTTGGGCCACAATCTGCCCACCAACGATCACCGTTTCTGCGCGGAAGTCCTCAAAGCTGCTGGCCAGCACCACGTCCGCGCTGCGCCCCGGTGCCAGGCTGCCCAACTCACGATCCACGTTGAAGTGCGTAGCCGTGGTCAGGGTCATCATCTGCACCGCCGTAACGGGATCACAGCCGAGGTCTATCGCATGGCGCAGCACCCGATCCATATGGCCATCTGCGACCAGCGTACCCGCGTGAACGTCGTCCGTGCAGAGGATATAGTTGCGTGGGTCAAGTCCTTTTTCCGTGATGGCAGTGATCTGCGCTTCGACGTCGTACCACGCACTGCCCAGGCGCATCATGTTTTTCATGCCGCGCCGCGCCCGCTCTATCCCGTCGATTTCACGGGTGGTTTCGTGATCGTCGGCGGGGCCGCCTGCGATATACGCATGAAACGGACGCCCCAGATCAAAGCTGGCGTAATGCCCGCCGACCGTTTTACCCGCGTTCATAGTGGCGGCCATCTCCGCGTGCATGTTGGGGTCGTTGTTGAATACGCCAGGGAAGTTCATCATCTCGCCCAGGCCAATAACCCCCTCCCATGTCATGGCTTCGGCTACGTCATCCGGCGTGATGCTGGCCCCCGGTGTTTCTAATCCCGGCGCGGACGGCACACACGACGGCATCTGCACATACACGTGAATGGGCTGCACCAGCGCTTCATCGACCATCATGCGCACGCCCTCCAGCCCGAACACATTGGCGATTTCGTGCGGATCAGCAAACACCGCTGTTGTGCCGTGCGGCAGCACCGCCCGGACGTATTCCGTGATGGTACACATGCTGCTTTCGACGTGCATGTGCCCGTCCGTGAGGCCGGGGAGCATGTAGCGCCCGCCTGCGTCGATAACGTTCGTGTCCTCACTGATGCAGTAATCCGCGTCCGGGCCGATGTAGGCGATGCGCCCGGCGGTGATGGCGATATCTATGTCCGGGATGATTTCGCGGGTGTGGACGTTTACCCAACGCCCGCCTTTGATGACGACTTCGGCGGGTGTGCGGCCCATGGCGACATCCACGAGTTGGGGGGCGACCTGTGCCCAGGTGTTGCGCGGTTTCATCGGATGCTCTCCCTGTGTTGGCGTAAAATTCCGAAGATGGTACCGCGCCGGCGGGCGATGTTCCATGTTGGGTTCACACAGGAAGTGG
>CAWUJQ010000481.1:0-3538 GCA_963922445.1 uncultured bacterium | reverse complement strand
ACCTGGGATGTGGCGGAGTAGCGTCACGAGGTCAACACCACAACCGTATGCGGGCTGTGCAAAAAGTCATCTGGCGTAACGATGACCCGCAGCGCGGCCACCGCCCCACTCAGCGTCACCCATGACCCGGCATAGCGCGCCATGAAGGCCGGGTCACTCAGCAGGTAGTTCGAGTCGAGGTCAACGCCCGCGTGCAGGTACGCTGCCCACACCAACTGACTGCAATAGTAGCCGTCCGTGCGACCTTTATCCCAATACGCCTCACTGAACAGCTTACCTTGCTGCGCCAGGGCGTAGTCCGCTGCTGCTTGCCTTACCTCCGGCGGTGCATCCACACGGAGGAGCGCAAACTCCCGTGAAAACGAAAACGACGACATGGCCTGTTCAAGCGGCAATACAGACACATTGCGCTCCGGGGTCGCCTCTGCCAGATGCAGCGTGCCGTCCGGGCCAGTGACGACGATACCCGTGTGCAGCCAATAGCCGTCAAACAGCCGGAACGCCTGACATTTGTAGTTAAGCGGGCGGCAGGTCGCTAAATCACGACGGGCCAGCACAATATCACCGGGCTGCATGTCCGCCTCGGTGATGAAGGTCTGCCAATCGGACTGCGCGTGGGCGTTATCGTGGACAAACAAACATATCAACACGAGCGTGTATAACAAAACCAGGCGCAGGACGGCACGTTGGCCGTCCCCTACATGCCGCGTATGATTTGTAGTAGCGCACCGCCGTGTGCGCCCCATGCGGAACCCCCATGAATCACCCCACCCGCGCGGCATCAATCCTCCGGGTTGAAATAGCGCCGGAACGGGACAAAGCGCCAGAAGTACTTCGACAGGATGTTCTCGCGGGCGCGCACCCACGCCTTATCCGCTGTCTTTGCGTGACGATCCACATCGCCGTCAGTCTCCGGCCCGCGCCCATAGCGCTCTTCCGTGTACATGTTGGTGATGGCGGTCACAGGCCGTTCAGCGTTGCGCGGCAAGTTTTGCACAATCAGTTCGCGCCGCTCAAACGTCGTATTTTCCCCGCCGATGTTCATCCGCAGCAGCCCAATCAGGTAACGTTCCAGGCGCGCATAGGCCCGCACTGCCGGACTCAAGCCCCGCATACCGCGCCATTCCCACCACCACCACACAAAGAACGCTATCGCGACAATCAGCCCAATGACGAGCAGCCCCACCATAATCGTGATAACCGCAGGCAAAACAAAGTCCAGCAGGCCGCTAGGCGGCTCGTTAATCAGAGGTGGCTGCTGCGACGGGACAATCACAGGCGTTGCGGTGACCGTGGGGGTGAGGGTAGCGGTTGCCGTGCTGAACGCAAACGACTCCTCAGTTGTTTGTTCCTCGTCTTCCTGCGTCGGCACGTCAGATGGGTCAGGCGTGGGCGTAATCGACGGCGTCGGGGTCGGCGTGACGGTCGGTGTTTCCGTCGGTGTGTTGGTCGCAGCCGGGGTCGCTGTTGGCAGTACTGGCTCGTCGGTTTCATCACCGCGATTAATCGCCTGCTGCGCCGCCGTTGGCTCGAACTCTATCCAACCGTAACCGGGAAAATAAACCTCCACCCAGGTATGGGCGTCACGTTCGCGCACCACATACTGCGACCCGTTCCATTCGCCCTCTGCGAACCCTGCTCCCATGCGGGCGGGTATGCCCTGTGAGCGCAGCATCATAATCATGGCCGACGCATAATAGTTACAGTAGCCTTCGCGGTAGTCGAACAAAAACCAGTCAATTGGGTCCTGGCCAATAGGTGGGGCCGGGATGCTCTCGTTGTACGCCATATTAGCCCGCAGCCAGCGCTCAATCGCTTTGGCCTTGTCATACGGCGTGACGGCACCTGCTTGCTCCACGATTTCACGGGCGAGGACCAGCGTGCGCCCGGTCACAGACGGCGGCACATAGAATTGCGTATCGCGCACCCACTGCGGGTAGTTTTCACCGGCAGCCCGCAGTTCGTTCGCCGTCGCATTGGACATCAAACTGGTGGCAGTGTAGGTATCGCCGCGTTGCAGCACCCGCGCAGGCCGGATCACATGAATATTGGCGGCTTCGCGCTCCGCATCCAAAAAGCGCAGGTCAGAAATCACGGTTAAGTCCACGGAGGCGGGCTGCGGGGCCAGATACACCAACCGGGAGGCATTCAAGCCCATCGTCACCTGCTGCGTGACGGGTTGCCGCGATTGTATGGCGTATGACTCCTGCCCCACCTCAAACGGCGCAACGGACGTGCGCACCCGGTCAAGCGCAAGCGAGCGCCAGTTGCCGTTTTCGTAGGTATCAAAGACGCGGCTGCGCCAGTAGTAACGGCGGTCAGGCGGCGCAGCGATTTCCATCACCGTGCCGTCACCCAGTTGAATAGCACCGCTCAGTTCAAGTGAATCGCCGCCGTAGTAGTCTGCTGTGACGGGACCGTAAGCGTCAATCGTGCTAAAAAGGCGGTTCCACACTTCACTGGCCTGCAACAGCGGGTCAGACTGCATAAACTGCTGGAAGGCGTCCAGGCGTTGTTGGATTTCCGGCAGTTGGGGCGTCCAGCTTGCGGCCACAGCAACCAGCGCCAGTGACGCCCCCGCCGTGTTAAACTGACGCCGCACCTTGCGCGGCACCCGGATGCCCGCCTGGTACCACTCCCACTCACGCGTTTCAATGTACGAGCGCACCACCAGCAGCAGTGACAAAAACAGGTACACAATCAGGTAAGGGCGCAGGTCGTTCTCGCCCGTGTAATACACCGTGTTGACGATGATAATCAGTCCCGGCGGCAAAATCACACGAAAGACCTGATCGAAGCGGAAGATGTGCCAGGACACGTTATAGCCCAAAAACCAGAACAACGTGGCCACAATCATCGTGAACACCAGCTCGTCCTGGTTAATGCCGCCGGAGGTCGCGTCGTAAATCCAAACGACGGTGCGTTCAAACACGCTGTACACGCCCGTTACCACGCCGCCCGGCTCACTGAATGCCGCCGCCAGCATGACAAAACACGCGCCATAGATGCCGCTCATCATCAGCGCCAAAAACTCGTTGTATTGGCTGCGGGCCAGCAAAAACCCGAACATCACGCTCAGCACCAACACCGACCCCACCACGCCAATCCGCACTGGCCATCCCGACGCCTCTAGGGACAGCGCGGGCATGAGCAGCAAGCCAATCGCAATAATCAATACCGTCAGCTCACCGCGAGAGAACATCTTGTCCCAGAACGAGCGCAGCCGCCGTTGAATCGGCACGCGCCTGCGAGAGCGGCGGCGACCTGCGCCGACCGTGCTACGAGTTTTTGCCATGTGGTGTGAATTCCTTAGCCCACTTAACGCAGTTCATTGTATGGGAAGCGCATCCGAGGCACAATCGACGGTTCCTCTACGCATTGTTAGCAGATTCACGCCCAACTGGCGTTGTCCGCTGGGGCAACATGCTGTATGCTAGAGCGTATATCCCAAATATATCCCAATTTGACCCAATCAGAACGGCTCGGTTAGCGATGGCATGGCGAATACACCTCTCGGACAGTGTGGTTTACAGACTGG
>CAWUJQ010000480.1:0-3541 GCA_963922445.1 uncultured bacterium | reverse complement strand
AGTCGATGGGGTGCTGCTGGTCATCCGGGCCAACGCCACCCGCCGCGATGATGCGATTAAGGCGCGGCAGGCACTCGAACAGGTCAACGTGCGGGTGATTGGGGCAGCACTCAGCAATGCGCCGCGCCCGCGCAGCAACCGTCAATATGGTCAGCAGCGCTAGGCGCGTGCATTTAGCCCGTTGCAGTAAGCCTGCTATAATGTGATGTATTGCGCCGTGAGAGAAAATTTTATGCCAGACAGAAACCAATCCCAACTCGAAGCCAAACAGGAAGCCCTGGACGCCTGGGCAAAACTGCCCCAGGGCAAACCATCTCGTAATGCGCTGCCGCCTGCGGGCGGCGGCCTAGGCCACTTTTTCGGTTGGTTCTTAAACATAACGGATTCGGTCAGCGTGCGCTGGCTAATCTTTGCCCTCATCGTAGGGTCTGTGATCGTCGCCTACTTCGTGCTGCGCTAGTGCAGCCCAACCCACAAGGACGCCAATTCCGATGAAGGGACTTATCCTCAGCGGCGGCAAAGGCACCCGGCTTTACCCGCTCACCTATACCCGCGCCAAGCAGTTGATTCCAGTCGCAAACAAGCCGGTGCTGTTCCGCGTGATTGAAACCATCCGTGATGCGGGCATCCGCGACATTGGTATCGTCACGGGCAGCACAGACCCCGAAATTCGTGAAGCAGTCGGTGATGGGTCACAGTTCGGGGATGTTCAAATCACCTACATCCCGCAGGAAAGCCCCGACGGGCTGGCCCATGCGGTCAAAATCTCTCAGGAGTTTTTGGGCGACGAGCCGTTCGTGATGTTTTTGGGCGATAACGTGCTTCAAGGCGGCATCAGCAGCCTGATTGCGGAGTTTGAATCCAATGACTGGAACAGCCAGATTGTCCTCAAGCGTGTGGAAAATCCGCAGGCGTTTGGGGTGGCCAAGCTGCGCGAAGACGGCTCCGTTGAGTATCTGATTGAAAAGCCAGAAGACCCGCCTAGCGATTTGGCCCTGGTGGGCATTTACATGTTTGATAAGCACGTCTTCGAGGCCGTCCATGCCATTACACCGTCACCACGCGGCGAACTAGAAATCACCGACGCGATTCAGTGGCTCATCAAGGCGGGCTATCGCGTATCGCCGCATGTGCATGAGGGCTGGTGGATTGACACCGGCAAGCCGACGGATATGCTAGAGGCCAACAGCTATGTGATGGACGAAATGCTGATGAATACGCCGGAAACTGAGCGCATTCACCCGTCCGCAGTGATGGACGAGGCATCAGAAGTAGACAGCCGTGTGATTGTGGCAGAAGGCGCAAAAATCATCAACAGCACCGTGCGTGGCCCGGCCACCATCGGTAAAGCCGTGACCATCGAAAACAGCTTCATCGGCCCATATACCAGCCTGTATCATCATGTTACGGTACGCAACTGTGAAATCGAGCGCAGCATTGTGCTGGAACAAAGCATTCTGCAAGACATTGAAGAGCGCCTGCAAGACAGCTTAGTCGGACGGAATGCCAAAGTGCGCCGCTCCACCACCAAGCCGCGCAGCTTAAAGCTCAACCTGGGTGACCACAGCAATGTATGGCTGACCTAACTCCCCTGACCAAACCAGACGTGCCCCCCGTGGTCACGTCACGACCCTAGCGAGACTTATGACTGAACAACTTTCCTTTACCTCAACACCGGAAATCAAACTCGTCGTCATTGACGTAGACAACACGCTGCTCAACAGCAAACATGAGCTATCCCTACGCAACGAACAAACCGTCAAGGCGGTGATGGCCAGCGGCGTGAAAGTGATTTTGGCCACAGGCAAAAACTACCATGCCTGCAAAGACCTGATCGAACGCCTGGGCATCAAAGACCCCGGCATCTTCACGCAGGGTCTCGCCGTTCACCGGGCAGACGGCACTGTGCTCCGTGAACAACACCTTGACCCGGATATTGCCCGCAAAGTCATCACGTTTGTAGAAGATCGCGGTCTGGCGGTGGTCGCCTACAGCAGCGGGCGGCTGCTGGCCCGCACCAGCAACCCCTACGTGGAAGAAATGCACACCAAATGGCGCGAGGTCAAACCAGAATACGTTGGCCCGCTGCAAAACATGCTCGGCGGCACGGCCATCAACAAGCTGGTGATGCTCAGTGCGAACGACCCGCGCAAAATCAAGGCCATTCGCTGGCAGCTTGGCACGCAAATCAACGGGGCAGCCCGCCTGATGAACGGCGGCGTTGAACACATGCTCGAAGTGCTGCCTCCCGGCACATCGAAGGGCAATACGCTCAAGGCGCTGCTGCGTGACCTGCAAATTGACCCGCAAAACGTCATGGCCATCGGTGACGGCGAAAACGACATCGAAATGCTGAAGCTCGCCCGCATCGGGATTGCCGTTGCCAACGCGCAGCAGGTACTCAAAGATGCTGCCGACGAGATTACTGCATCCCATGATGAGGACGGCGTGGCCAAAGCGATTGAAAAGTACGTCATCACTGGCCCGGTCATGGAAACAGCAGCAACCGCCACAACCGACCCCGCATCCACACCGGCTGACGAGGGCAGCCGCCCCGAAGACACGCTCGCGGCAATGGCCGAAACGCCCGATGCGCCGGACGTGACCCCACAGCCTGAAACCGAATCCAAGCCGGAGGCACCTGCTGAGCCAGCAGCCCCCCGTCCAGAGGACATGGTTCCGGGCAATGACAGCGAAGGAGACGACGACTAATGCAAAATCTCCTCGTGACGGGTGGGGCAGGCTTCATTGGCAGCGACTTCGTGCGCTACATGACCGAAACCTACCCCGATTATACCGTCATCTGCCTGGACAAGCTCACCTATGCGGGCAACACGGAAAACCTGGCTCCTGTGAATAAGCTGCCCAACTTCCGCTTTGTGCAGGGCGATATTGCCGACCGCGAAGTCGTGCTGGCGACGATGGCCGAGTATGACATTGACACGATTGTCAACTTTGCCGCCGAGTCGCACGTAGACCGCAGCATCTTAGACCCGAATGCGTTCATTATCACGAATACGGTGGGCGTCAATGTGCTGCTGGACGCGGCCCGCCAGCACAACGTAGAGCGCTTCCTGCACGTCTCGACGGACGAGGTGTACGGGTCTATCCCGGAAGGCGAGTTCACCGACGAGGACTACCCATTAGCCCCACGCAACCCGTACTCCGCGAGCAAGGCGGGCGGCGAACTGCTGGTCCGCTCGTACTTCATCACACACGGCCTCAATACGATCATCACACGCGGCAGCAACACTTACGGCCCCTACCAATACCCCGAAAAGCTGATGCCGTTCTTCATCACCGAAGCGCTGGATGACCGTCCGCTGCCGCTGTATGGTGACGGGATGCAGCAGCGCGACTGGCTGTATGTGCGTGACCATGTGCGCGGCATCGAAACGGCGCTGATGCAGGGTGAGGCTGGCGAGGTGTACAACATCGCGGGCGAAACGCTAATGCACAACATTGACGTGACCAAAACGCTTCTCGGTCACCTGGGTAAGCCAGAAACGCTTATCAAGCATGTACCAGACCGGGCCGGTCA
>CAWUJQ010000479.1:0-3557 GCA_963922445.1 uncultured bacterium | reverse complement strand
GCCCTGGCCCTGGGTGCGTTCGTGATATGGGATTACCTGCGCTATCGTCGCCGTCGGGCACTGGCAGACGCAAAGGCGAAACACAACGCGGCTTAGCGCTGTTGCTACTCATCCTCTAGCAGTTCGGCTGCCGCCTGCATCAGCTTGTGCCGCCGTGCCTCCCCCACCTCCTTACTGATGAAGTAGCGCTCCAGCAGTTCCACAGACGTGAGTTCTTCCGGGCTGGTGCCTAACCGGATGCGGGCAGGCTGGTCCACGTCTTTGCCCATCGCCGCGATGTAAAACACCCCGGCGTCCCGCAGCGCGGTGCGCAGTGCGTTCTCGTTCAGCTTACTCTGCGCCTCTGGCGTCAGCTTGAGCAGCAGCCGCACCACCGCGTCGTTCAGGTTGTGCCGTCGTATCAGGTCAATCACGTCTTGCGTGGGGTTGTCGCTCTCGCGCAGGTCAGCCCGCAGCGTCACAAACGGACGCGCTTCAACGGGTACAAAGTCCCACGCCGTTGCGCTGCGCGCCAGTTGCACATAGCAAAAGCCCTTGCGGTCGCCCTCCTCACCAAAGTCGATCCGTTCCAGGCTGCCACTGTACACCACGGGTGGCGCGTCGTCCCGGTTCGCCGTCAGGTTCTGGTGCTTGTGGATGTGCCCCAGCGCCACATAATCCCAGCGCGCATCTGCCAATGCCGACTTGCTCACCGTGATGTCGCGGCCCAGCATAATCTGGCGTTCACTGCCAAACGACGCCCCGCCCACCGTAAAATGCCCCACCAGCAAGCGCGGCATATCGAGTTCGGCCACCTCCGCCGCGAGGTCGTCCAGTTTGTCACTGATAATTTCGCCCACCGTCTGATCGACTTCAGCAATGCTCATCCCCGTCGTGTTGACGCCTTCCAGCAGCCAACTCCGCGTGGGGTAGGGCGCTGTGGCCACGGCCACACGGCCCCGCGCCGTCTCCACAATGTCCACCCCAAAGTCTGATGCCACCATCACGTTGGGCACCCGCAGCGTGTCATAAATTTCGATGCTGCTGGCGCGCAAATAGTTCGGCGGCACATCGTGATTGCCTACCAGCATCACCACCGGCGCGAGTTCGGCTAAGTCACTAATGCGATAGGCAAACTCCCGCTGGTAAGTCGGGCTAGGACTGCGCGTCTTGAAGGCGTCTCCGGCAAAAATGATCAGGTCAACGCCATGCTGTTTGGCGTAGTCGTGCATGTCGTCCATGCGCCGCAAAAAGTCCCGCACTCGGCTGCTGAGGCCGGTTTCGGGGTCGGTTCTGCCGTAGCTTTCCACACCGATGTGGGTATCGGCAAAGTGCAGCACACGAATAGGGTCGGTCATAGGGGAGTGTCTCGCAGCAGGTGGTCAAGTTGGGGCGCGCAACGGCGCGTCCGCCGCTGAGAATGACACAGTTGAACGGAAAACGTCAATGGGAGTCTAGCAGTCGACACCCACAATCCGCCAGACCACCCGTTGCACGATAGCGCCGCTGCGCGTAGCCTTACAGACACACACTCACCACAGGACAACCCACACAGGCAACCCCATGACCGACAATCCACCCAACGATACACCTGATAAAAAGCCCGAAGCGCGCACCCTTGCCACCGAATGGGTGCAGGCCTTTGACCAACTGGAACAGTTTGGCGTCAACATCGCTAACTGGCTCAATCAACTTGGCATCGGCGCAGACGCCGACCTCAACCAATTCAACCTGAGCGAGCCAGTCGGCACCGCGCCCCGCGCCAAAATCAAGCTGGACATGACCATCGGCCTGGCCCACATTGAGCCGTTGCCCGCTGGCAGCCCGAACCTCATCGAAGCCGAGATCGTCTCCATCGGTGAAGTTGAGATGGCCGCCACCACCGAACGCGACGCCAAATCTGTGCGGCTGCGCCAACGCCGCAACACCGACGACATCTTCAAGCCCGTCAAAGACGCGGTCGATACCGTCGCCCGCATTGACGAACTGCAATGGACGGTGCGCCTCTCGCCCGATGTGCCCCTCACGCTAGAAGTGGGCGCGGGACTGACCATTGCCAAACTGGACTTCACCGGATTGCAGCTTACGCGCCTCAAAATGGACGGCGGCACCGGGCACACGGTGGTCACGCTGCCCGCAAGCGTCACCACAGCAGAGATTGACGGGGGCTTCGGTGTGCTGGACTTACACATTCCCGATGGGGCCAAGACGACCCTGCACATGAACAACGGCGCGGGCGCGACCAACATCTTCATTGGTGATGCGGGCGTCAAAGCGGAGATTGACGGCGGGGTAGGCAACTGCACCGTGATTATCCCCGCAGCGACCGCCGCCTGCCTGCGTGCAGACAGCGGCCTGGGTAATATCACCGTGCCCGAAGCGATGAACGAGGTCACGTTTGAAACGGAGTTCATCAGTGAGAGCGGCGTTTGGCAAACGAGCGGGTTTGAGTTCGCCGCCCGCAAAATCGACATCCGCTATGAGGGCGGCGTGGGCAGCTTGATTGTCCAGCACGCTGAGGCGTAACCGCTCCGTTAATTCGTCAGCATCAGCGACTAAACCGTGCTATACTAATACCCGGTTGGCTTCCGCTACTGGGTGCAGGTGTATGGCGAAAATCTTTTTGAGTTACAGCCGCGCAGATGAGAAATTCACAGAGCGATTTGTGGCGCGATTAAACTCGATTTACCCCCAACATACGGTTTTCTATGACCAGCAGGTTCCTGGCGGGCACCTCTGGTGGCAGTACATTCTGGACGAAATCGCGGCGAGTGACCTGTTCATCTACCTGATGAGCAACGACTCGCTGGAATCGTCGGCGTGCCGGGCTGAGTTTACCGAGGCGGTTCGCTTGAAAAAGCAGGTGCTGCCCGTGATTGTGCGTCCGCGCACAAGAATCGAGAAAGCAGGCGACACCGCGCAGGCGATACGCGAGATCAACTGGATTGACCTGTCTGGTGGGTTTGAGGATGACCGCAACGCCAACCGCCTGTATGCGTCCATCAGTCACCTGCTGCGGGAAGCCACCCATAGTGATACGGCGGCACGCCCGGCGGCGGGCAGCGCGGCCTTCAATATGCAGGATGTAAGCGGCGAGATTGTGAACGTGGGCGGTGTTATCCACGACAACCGCACGTTTATCACCAACCCGGAACAGACAACCGATATGCCGCCGGAAACACCGAAATCCGGGGGTGTGGATGTGCGGATTGTTGTTGCTGGCATCGGAGCTGTGGCGACGATTGGGGCCGCAATCATCGGTGCTTTCGCGCTGGGTGCGTTTGCCCCGCCCACGCCGACCCCCGCCGCCATTGCGGGAACGACGCCCCCATCGTCCGCTGACGATTCGACAGACACGCCGACTGATGAGCCAACAGCCACCGAAACCCCGACGGCAACGCAGACACCAAGCATTACACCGTCACCCACAGACATACCGAGTGAAACCCCCACCTCCACCCCCACGCTTTCCGCCACCGATGTTGAAAACACCGTTCAAGCGGAGATGAACGCGATTGTACTGGCGGAAGCGCAAACCGCCGAAGCCGGGCAAACTGCAACCGCCGAACAAGAGCGCC
>CAWUJQ010000478.1:0-3560 GCA_963922445.1 uncultured bacterium | reverse complement strand
TTAGTGCCTTTTGTCACTATTGCAGCTTGTGTACTTACCTACTTGTGTAGCCAACTACCATAAGGTACCCTTTGTTTGTAAAGGTCACAGGGAATGCTAACCATGCCACGGACGACACCGCAAGTCACCAATACGCTGCACGTTGATCGGGCGATTGAGGCAATTGACCTGATTGGGGATCGTTGGTCGGTCATCGTTCTGCATCAACTGGTGGTGCATTCGGTGCTGCGCTTTAGCGAACTGGAACGCCACATCGGCAACATTTCCCCCAGCGTGCTCACCCGCACACTGCGCTCCCTGGAGCGGGACGGGTTGGTGGCCCGCAAAATCTACCCCACCGTGCCACCCCGCGTGGAATACGAACTGACACCGCTGGCCCGCACGCTTCGCGACCCCATCAGTGCTTTGTGTTCGTGGTCTAAGGCACACTATGGTAAAGTAAAGGTGGCCCGCAAAGCGTATGACAAGTCGCAGCAAGCCAACACTTAAGCCGCTACCTTTTCGGCAGGAATAGCGATGTCGCGTACCACCCCAGAACCCAACACAAACCACCGCATCGACCGTGCGATTGAATCCCTGGCCTTAATTGGCGACCGCTGGACCATCATCGTGATGCACTACCTGCGCCACGAAACGGTGCTGCGCTATGGCGAACTCGAAGCGGCGATTACGGGCATTTCGCGGGGTGTGCTCACCCGCACCTTGCGCTCGATGGAGCGTGACGGCCTTGTCGAGCGCAAGGTGTACCCGGTGCTGCCGCCGCGTGTCGAATACACGCTCACCGAGCTGGGCCTATCGCTCATTGAACCCATCATTGCGCTGTGCGAGTGGTCGGAGGCGAACTACGATTTGGTTAAAGCGGCCCGTAACGCTTATGACGACGCCAACGGTGCCAAAACCTAACCCTACATCCTCCATTGAGCCAATCACCAACAGGTACCCCCTCATGTCCCGATCAAAAGCTGCCCTGACCCAAACCTACAAGCGCGCCGACCGTGCCATCAAAACGATCAACCTGATTTCTGACCGTTGGGCGCTGACGGTGCTAACGCTGCTGCTATACAACGGGGTCATGCGCTATAGTGAACTGGAGGCGACAATTGACGGCATTTCTCCGGGTGTACTCACACGCACGCTGCGCACGCTGGAACGGCGCGGGCTAATTGAGCGCAAGGTGTATGTCGAAATACCGCTGCGTGTGGAATACACCATAACAGACCTGGGCCTATCGCTAGATGACCCGCTCACCGCGCTGTGCGAGTGGTACGACGAGCATGGTGACAGCGTGGAGGCGGCCGTTGCCCACTACGACGCCAAACCCACAGAAGATCACTAACGGCCATTCCGGGCCGCGTGCCTAACTCCAACACGGATGAGCCAGGGAACCGTTACAACGCTAACCCCTTGTTTTAGCGAACAGCATCGCTCACCGCCTATAACAAGCCGTGAGCGCGCTGGTTTGGGCGAATTTTGCGGCACTTGTGGCAATTTACCCCGCAGTGGGGCCATATTTTGGGGCATTTGCACAACGTTATGCCCCGTTTTGTTGTGATACTATGTTAGGCGTCGTCAATCATGCAAGAAAGTACCCCTAACAGCTTATGAGCCTTCCCTCTACTCTGATCACCCACTACCTGCGCCTGGAACCCGAAGATTTTCGCTCCTCATTCATCCAGGATGACCGGATGCACATCACGCAGTTGCACGCCGCCGATGTGCGCTACTACCGTTTTATGTACAACACGGTGGGTGAAAAGTGGAACTGGACCGATCGCCTGCTGTTAGAAGACAGTGCCATCCGCAAGATTTTGGAAGACCCGTGCCTGAGCGTGTTCGTGCTGTATTATGACGGCGCGCCTGCTGGCTATGTGGAACTGGCCGACCAGGGCGACAATGAAACCGAAATCGTTTACTTTGGCCTGCGCGAGCCGTTTTGGGGTCGTGGGTTGGGCAAGCACTTGCTCAGCTTTGGCGTTATGACGGCCTTCGAGAGCGGGGCAGAGACGGTAATCCTCAACACATGCAACCTGGACGGCCCCCGCGCGCTGAAGAACTACCAGAAGCGCGGCTTTAAGGTGTATGACGTAACCGAGCGGCCCATGCCAGACAAGGAATACGTCAAGCTAACAGCGCAGCAAAAGGGTATGTATTAAGCGCAAGTGGCAACGCCTGCGTGAACGCAGCAAGCGTGGCTGCTGCGATTCACGCTTGGCGGGCGCGTGTGGGCAACGCGGCAGCGTTAGGTCGCGGGTGCCCCGGCGTCCAGCATAAACACACTGATCGGGATTTCGGGGTTTTGCTTCATCTCCGCCGGTGAAACCTCCAACCACGGCTCGTCGTTCCACATAGAAACAACCTGCGTGGGAATTAGCAGCCCGTCCATTGAGGTCATCTCTGGGCTAGGGGCAAGGCTCAGCACCTCGTCTACGCCCCGGTCGGCGTTAAACGCCTCCACCGATACCGTATCAATCAGAGCGTTTTCGCGCAGCTTGACGACGACGGCCACGTCAAGTTTGGTGTGGGTCGCACGGAAGGTGAAGTCATCCATTATCTGAAGCTCCACGTACTCATCGCCAAGTGGCGTGAGCATAAGCGCAGCAATGGCCCACAGCCGCTTTTTGGCGGTTTCTACAACGGCTGTGTCTTCAATGGCCTTGGCCGGCCCGGTGCCACGAACGGTGCGCATCACCACCCCGTCGTAACTTTCTACACCGCGCCGCACCGCAACCCCCGCCGGGCGTGCAGTGAAATCCCAACGCATAGAAGACGGCAGGCTAAACTGGGCGGTTGCCTCAACGGGCACCCAGGTTTTGAGCGGGCCAAGCTTGACGCGGGTGCGACCTGTAAAGTCAATCCGTAGCGACTCAATAGCAGGGGGGCGCAACCCGTAACGTGCGCGGATGGCATTTTTAAGTAGGTCACGCGCATCGGCGTCGCCTTTGGCAAGCAGTAAAATGGGCATTGTTGCTCCATCTTCAGTGGTAGATGTTAGGTATTGAAACATTTAGATTGTAGCACCTCTATTCGTGGATTTCGTAAATTTCTCAACCCGGCACTAGTACTTTGGTACTACTATGCCCCAAAATGCCGAATTGCCACTTGACAAAGCCACAATGCTCAACTGAATGAGTTTATGACAAATCATGCAATCTGAACTAAACTAGGCTGGGTCTTTTTTATGAGGGGAACGAGATGATGCAGTTTTTACAGGCAATATTGGCAGACGGGCGCGCAGCGCTGCCCATCGAGCGCCATGAAGATTTTGTAGCAGCCCTGCGTTATTCGCTGGTAACCGATCCACGAACGTACACGCCAAAGGCATTCGACCGGTACGGCTTTACCCAACACGAACTGTGCGACCTCAACGTGCTGCCGGTGCGGTCGGCAGCGTATGCGTTTATGACCGCCCTGGGCAGCCGCATCAGCCGCAGCCGCTTTGACAAGATGACGACGATTGAGGTGTATATGCGCCACTTCAAGCGGGAGCCGTGGCTTATCTCCAAAAAGCCGCGTGTGATGCTGCTCACCTACACCGAGTGGATGGACCTTACACTCATGGA
>CAWUJQ010000477.1:0-3569 GCA_963922445.1 uncultured bacterium | reverse complement strand
GGCTACGCCGCCCAGCACGCGATCAGCCTGCATCGCTGCGCGGTGGGCACCGCTGCCAACCCTCGCTTGTACACCTTTACGGATAAGGGCATCGTCCAGCCCCCGACCGGGTCCCTGTTTAAGCTGGATGGCAGCCGTGCCTTTCTGATCCCGGCCTTGCCCGCGCATCCGGCACAGCCGCCAAACCCGCTGCTCATTGAGGCGGACGACAGCCTGAGCGCAGAAGACGCGGCCCGGTCGATACTTGAGATGAACATGCTGCATCCGCAGGCGAAAAAGCCGCGCCTGCCCGTCACGCTGCATCACGGTGAGCGAATCAGCCGGTTACTAAAGGCGGGGGTCAGCCCGGCTGGTGCCGAGGGTGTGCTGCCCTGGTGGTTGTGATGCCACATCGGGGCGAGTTTGCCGTTACAATGGGGTCATTGACATCGAAACGCGCACTCCCCCAGGAGGTTAAATGATGAGAACGACCCGGCGCACCCTCGTGACGCTCCTTGTATTGCTGTTGGCTGCATCGGCTGTAACCGCTCAGGACAGCGGCGACCCCACCGTGCAAATTGCTTTTCCGCCGCCTGTATTTGTGTTGAGCGGTCAGGCGCAAATTGCGGGCACGGCCAACGCCGCCGGACAGGTGAACTACTTTATTGAGTACCAGCCGATTGCAGATAACTTCCAGGCGTTTGCTGGCCAGGAGGACACATGGTTGCCCGCCACCCTGCCCAGCAGCGCCCCCGTCACGGACGGTCAACTGGGGGTGTGGGACACGACCGCCGCAGGTGATGGCCTGTACGCGATTCGCTTGACGGTTGCGACCCAGAACGGCCCGATTTTTGACGTGGTGTCACCTATCCGTGTGGACAACAGCGGGGCCACTGGCAGTACGGCTCCGCCTGCCGTGGATAACGCTCCGCTCGATACTGACCCGACGGTGAACGACGCGCTGCTTGCCCTGACGGCCACCTCAGAAGCGTTCAACAACCGCCAGTCCGGCACGCCCGTCCCAGACCAGGGTGCCGCTGCGCCAAGCGACGGCATGACGGCAGAGGTGCTGATTGTGGCCAACCTACGCGCAGGCGACAGCACCTCGTTTGACGTGATTATTGCGCTGGAGCCGGGCACGCAGTTGGAAGTACTCGGACGCAGCCCACGCGGTACCAACTGGCTGTTCGTGCGCACACCACAAGGCATCGAAGGGTGGGTGGCACCCAGTGTGGTGAACTTGAGCGGCCTGCTAACGGATGTGCCCACCACGGGCGATACCGCACAGCAGCCCGTCGCCACGCAGCCCCCCGCCCCCACATCCAATGAGCCGGACGGCAACGTGGTGAGCATACAGGTTGATCGGCAGCTTACGCAGGGGGTGCCCTTCCAGGTGATTGTCACTGTTCGCAATGACGGGGGCGTGCTGCTGCCAACGGCACCGATTTTGTGCAATGTGGCCCCGCAGGACTTAGAGGTCACGTTTACGGGTGGCAATTTGCAGCCCGGTGCCCAGGGGCAGTTTGTGGTGCCGCTGCGCGTGAACACAGGTGGCGGCGCAGACATTGATATTGCTTGCATCTTCGACCCGGCCAACACCATCCCAGAGGCGGACGAAAGCAATAACACCAATAATGCAGTGTTTCCCTTGGCAGCAAGCTAAACGGAAGGCGGTTTATGCCTGTTTTGGTTGTAATCCGGTGGGTTCACCTGCTGGCGTGGATGATGGTGGTGGGCGTTGGGTTGGCTGTCGGGCTAACCCGGCGCAGCAGCGAAGAAGGTCTCATTTTGGCGGCAGGGACGGACGCGCTGGTGATTGACTTTCCGTCGGGCATTGTGCGGGATGTCGAGAACCCGTTCGTTTCGATGTACACCCCCTCGCAGGATCGTGTCATTCGCTCACCGGACGGGCAGCATCAGTTTCGGGTGGTGTATGCGCCTGCGGGCAACAGCGTGTCTAACGTGTACAGCCTGTATCATGATTTGCCGGATGAGCAGCGGGTGCCGATATTACAAAACATCAACCGCAACACCCAGTGGTTCTCGTCAGACAGCCGCTACCTGTACTTTTACGCACAGCGGCAGTCGGCGCGGCAGGTGTGGCGCTACGACATCGCTGCGCAGACGGCAGCGCGGGTGTTAGGCCGGGTGCAGATGGACTGCCGGGGGGATCGGTGTGCGTTGATGGAAACACGCGACGGCCCGCCGGACAACCGCAGCAACTACTTTTTGTATTACATGAACCTGCGCGACGGCGACCCCGTCGCAATTGCAGAGGCACGCCGTACCAACGCGGGCATCCCCTATAAATTCTCGTGGGAGGCGGATCAATTGGCTTATACGCTGCCGACGGGTGACGGCGGTCACACGGTTCATGTGTATGACATTGCGTCCGGGCAATCGTCACAACTGGCAGAGGTTCCCAGCGTGCAGTTTATCCGGCGGTTGGACTGGAAGCCGGAGGGAACGTGGCTGTCCGTGACGACGACCACCCGCGAAAACCGCATCGACGTCATTGCCGTCTCTGCTGACCCGGCTGCGCCCCAGGCCATCAACTTTACGGGCGGCGTGCCGGGAGAGACGTTCCAGGTGTACCCGTTCTGGTCTGATGATGAACCGCTGATTGTGTTCACCTATCAGGACAACCTGGAGCGGAATCTGTACATCGGTTCACTGGAGGACGGCTCACTGCGGCGGTTGACGAACTTTGAGGACGTGGCCCATATGCAGGCGTGGTGGTCGCCGGGGTCGCGCTGGGTGGCGGTGGCGGTACAGGTGCAAAACTTCCCGAATTACACGTGTGAACTGGTGATTTATCACCGGGCGACGCGGCAGCCCGTCTATCGCCTGGACTTCAGCGATAACAGCGGCCTGTGCGAACGCGCATTCGGGGTACGCTGGCAGTAGATCAACGCAGAGGGTGAGGAGAGGCGTATCTACGGCCCGTCATGACCCGGTAGGGACGCGCAACGACGCGTCCGCGTTCGCTGCCCTTCAGCGATGACGAACCGCTCGAAGAGCGCTACGCCCTGGGTTCAGCCCGCTGAACCCCTACAGCGTGTGTGCGCGGACATCACCGCCCCACCACCTGACCCAACACCGGGAACGCGACGGGAGTGCCATCAGGTGTGGTGGCCTGCCAATCGACAGCGCCCGTTTGCGCGTCCAGCATGACCAACAGCACATCATACGTTGCGCCTGGTTCTACCTCGCCTATTGGCACATCCAGCGCATCACAGAAAGCGTATCCCGGCTGCCATTGCGCGCTGTCATAGCGCCCCAACCCGTGAACCGTCGTCCGCTCCCCGACAGGTACCCCGTCCTTGACGATGCGGAACGAATACGCTGCCGGACGCTTGGTGGAATCCAGCACGCGCCAGCACAGCGTCACAGCCACCAACTCCCCGGATGTGATTGTGTCGGCGTTGGTGTGCCAGCCTTCGAGTTCGATGACATCACCAAAGACGGTTCGCGTTTGCGTCAGGGGCATATCTGCAATGTTCGCCTTACCCGGCGGACTGTAGGCCGCGTTAATCGCAGCGGGGGCGATAATCACACTGACCACCGCCACCGGAACCACCAGCAGCGCT
>CAWUJQ010000476.1:0-3575 GCA_963922445.1 uncultured bacterium | reverse complement strand
GCCCCACGCCTTTGCCGCTTCAATGCCCTCGGCGTTCCAACTGCGTGTTAGCCATCCCACAGGGTTATCTGGTGCGTGACGGCGCAGCGCCTCTACACTCTCAATCCAGAATGAAGTGAACTCCGTTTGCTGCCAGATATCGGTCGGGACGAGATCACGCACCATGTTCACGAGTGCAGCTTCGACCCCCGGCGCTTTGACCTCCCAGCAAAAGGGGATTTCAGCGCCAAACCGCGCTAACGCCGCTGCCACGGTGAGTAAGTTCGGACGAGCGGCACGCAGGGCACGCAACGTCGCCTCCGAGGTAACCAGATCACCCACGCTGCCGTCATGTTCCAATACGAGGACACCATCAGCGGTAATCCTGACGTCAGTTTCTAACAGGTCGCTGTGCTGTTCAATAGCCAGCGTGAAAGCCTCTGCGGTATTGTCTGGTGCATCCGCAGATGCACCACGATGCGCGATGATTTTAAACAAATGTCACCTACCTGTTACTTTGAATGACTCACATAACGTTGTAGTCGGAGTATACCCTGAATGACTTGATGGTCGTCTAAGGTCGTGTTTGATGCAGTAGCGCGTGCCTACGATTTAGCCCCATCTAACCGGGATTTTGCTGATGCAAATTATAAAAATGGTGCAAAGGACGCCTAATGGCGACTTAACTGTTGGTTGATGTCGTAACGCTAATGTTTCGGTGTTGATTACGTGCCCATGGAGACCTATTGATGAAACGCGCTGTTCTGTTGACAATGCTGGTTGCCCTGTTCGCCCTTACTGCTGGTGCATTTGCCCAGGACGACGAAGAGATGATGATGGAATGCGACGCCTCCGGCAGCTTCCTGCTCTATACTTCCGAGTCTGAAGATGATGCGAATGCGATGGTCGCCGCTTTCAACGAAGTTTGCCCGGACGTAGAAGTCGAAATCTTCCGCTCCGGTTCCGGTGAAGTTGTTGCCCGCCTCCAGGCAGAGATGGAAGCTGGCGAAATCCAGGCAGAGATGATCTGGTTTGCTGACATCGACTTCTTCTCCCAGCTTGCCGAAGACGACCTGCTGCTGTCCTACCTGCCAGAAACCGCTGAGACTGCTGGCGTGGATGAAGCCCTGAACTATAACGAAAACCGCTACCACGAAGTTCGTTTGATCTTCAACGTGGTTGCCTACAACACCACCCTCGTTGACGAAGCCCCGACGTTCTGGACGGACCTGCTGAACGAAGAGTACGCTGGTATGGTAGGTATGCCCAGCGCGCTGTACTCCGGTGCGGCTTTCAACCAGGTTGGTACGCTGGTTAACGACGAAACCTTCGGCTGGGAGTTCTACGAGTCCCTGAACGAAAACGAGATTGTGGTTGGCCAGGGTAACGGCGGCATCGCAGACGGCCTGGCCTCTGGCGAGTTCGCTATGGTGCAGGTTGTAGACTTCATGGTGCGTGACCGGGCTGCACAAGGTTCCCCGGTTGCTCACATCTGGCCAGAAGAAGGTGCGGTTCTGATCCCGACGCCCATCGGCATCCTGAACAGCGTTGAGGGTACCGACAAGGAAGCTGCGACCAAGGCCTTCATGGACTTCCTGTACACCGCCCCGGCACAGGAACTGTTCGTTGAGCAGGGTTACATCCCGGTTGCCGAAGGCGCGCCGCTGCCGGAAGGCACTCCGCGCATTGCCGACCTGCAGATCATCACGGTGGATGTGGACTACATCGGTGAAAACCGTGAAGAAATCCGCGCTACCTTCTCTGAGACGTTCGGCGTAGAAGGTCCGACCAAATAAATCAGCCTCCGTAGACATCGTGCAGGCGAGGGCAACTGTTGCACCCTCGCCTGTTTTATTGCCTAGAATGACTCACCTCATCAGCCAACGGAAAAAGCTATGGCACAAGATGCGCTTCCCACCCAACCGCAAACCGCACGCTTGCCCATTACCGGGCGGCAGGTATTGTATGGCACTGTTGGGGTGCTGTTCGTCCTGCTGTTGGCGCTGGTGCTGTACCCGTCGATTAATCTGGTATGGGAAAGCTTCCAGGTTGATGACCGCGTTGGCCTCGGGAACTACCTGCGCATTTTGGGGGAAAGCCGTTACATCACCATCGTGCGGAATAGCTTGTTTGTGTCCACATTGGGTACGTTAGGCGCAACGGCCCTAGGTTTGCTGCTGGCATGGCTTATCGCTCGCACCGACCTCCCCATGAAAGCGGTGTGGCGGGCGCTGATTATCGTGCCGTACCTTATTCCGCCGTTCATTGGCGCAATTGCCTGGGTGTACCTCCTTGGACCAGCAGGTTACATTAACCGCTTCTGGCGTGATTTGTTCGGGGAGCGGCTGTTTGTCATCTATGGGCCGTGGGGCATCATCCTGATGATGATCTTTTACACCTATCCCATCGCCTATCTGGTTAATGTGGGGCCACTGCGCCAGATGAACCCGGTGTTAGAAGAAGCAGGACGAATCTCCGGTGCGGGCACGTTCCGCACCCTGCGCGACATCACGCTACCGCTCATGCTGCCAAGCATTGCCGCGAGCGCCCTGCTGATTTTTATGTCGCTCATGGCAAACTTCGGCATCCCGACGATCTTGGGCTTTCGGGAGCGGTATTTCGTCCTCACCAACGAAATCTACCGCATCATCCTAACGGCAGACATGGACAACAACCTGCAAATCGCAGCCGCACTCTCGATGGTGCTGGTGTTGATTGCGGTGATTGTCATCTGGCTGCAAAATCGCCTGAGGGCCGGGCGCAGCTATACGGTACTCGCGGGCAAGAACGAACAGCCTCGCTTAGTGAAGTTGGGCATTTGGAAGTACCCGGCAGTTGCCTTTCTCCTGATTGTTATCCTGATTACGGTGGTAGCGCCGATGATCGCCACCTTCCTGACGTCTGTACAGCAGGCGTTGGGAGTACCCATTACACTCGAAACGATAACGTTCAGGCACTACCGAGGGGTGATTGCGTTACAAAAAGTGCAAAATGCCTTCCGCAACAGCCTCGTACTGGCGACCAGCGCCGCCACGATCATCATCATGATTTCAATGATTGTTTCGTATTTGACCGTGCGCGCAAAAATAGCAGGTGGGTGCGTACTCAATACCCTGATTATCATCCCTTACGCCATTCCCGGTACGGTCGTGGCCCTTGCCATGATCCTGGCGTTTTTGCAGCCGATGCCCCTACTTAATGTAAGCATATACAACACCATCTGGATTATCCTGGTCGCGTACGTGGCACGTTTTTTGGCATTTGGTGTGCAATCGGTAGGGGCGGCCTTGGAGCAGGTGCATACCTCTCTTGAAGAGGCAGCACGCATTTCCGGTGCAGACGCAGTTGTGAGCTTTCGCGATATTATTGCGCCGCTAATTTCGTCTAGCTTGTTTGCGGGATGGTTTTTGGCGTTCATGCCTGCGCTGACCGAACTCACACTGTCTGCGTTGCTGTTTTCACCGGGCAACGAGACGTTAGGCCAGTTGGTATTCGGCTTGAACCAGGAAGGGCAGGCCAACCTTACGGCGGCGCTTGCATTCTTATGGACAAACACAAACAGATGCGCATGATATACTGGTCGCATGGCAAAAAGA
>CAWUJQ010000475.1:0-3575 GCA_963922445.1 uncultured bacterium | reverse complement strand
GAACCACACAAAGCGCCCGCCCATCGTAAGCGCGGCTTCCACGGCATAGGGATTGACCCCGCCCACAAACCGATTCAGCACCACCCCGCCAACCACGCGCAGGGTCGGCACCTGAGCGTCAGCAATCGCCGCCCGTCCTGATGTATCACCAGCATGAGATTTCAACACTACAGCGGCCATACCGTAGTCTGCGGCAAGCTGAGCAAGGTCAATATCGTTGAGTAAACGCGGGAACACACTCGGCGCGGTGTGAACGTGGATGTCCACAGCACCAGCAAACCAGTCCGGGGGCAACCTGGGGGGAGGCTTAGCGTCTTCGCGTGAGGTCATGAGCTTACGCGGGCTGCCCCGTGTGGCTAACCAGCCAGTTCGTAAGCGTAGTCATCAGCTTTTCAAACTCCGGGTTACCCTCGCGCATGAAGTCGTTGTGCTTGCCCTGAATGCGATAGAGTTCAACGGGGTTGCGGGCGCGGCGATAGAGCGCGTAAGCGTCCTCGAACGGGTGCAGTTTGTTCTGCTCCCCGTGGGCAATAAAAATCGGGCGCGGTGTGATGTCGTCCACCACTTTTTCCGCATTAAAGCCGATCAAGCTCTCCATCAGCTTGAACGATGTCTGCGGGCCGAAGTCCGGGACAGGCACCAAATTCTCATTCACTTCATTTTCGGTGTCTGGGTCTAGCGGATACACCTCAAACGGGTCGTTAAAGCTGTGACCGCTGCCATACAACACCCGGTTCACCCGGTCGTGTTCCAGCTTGGCATACAACGCATTGAGCGATTCGTCGGTGTGGCGGGCACGCAAAAAGGCGCGTCCGTTGTAGAAGCCGTTGAGTGCCGCCACTGCACACACCCGGTGATCTTCCGCCGTCACCTGGATGCACTCCCCGGCCCCCATGCCCCAGCCGATGAGTGCAACGCTGTTGGCGTTCACGTTGGGCTGGGCGCGTACAAACGTCAGGCCGCTTTTGATGTCCTCAATTTGCTCCTCAATGAGGATGCGTCCGTATTCACCTTCGCTTTTACCGTTACCGCGATAGTCGAAGCCCAGGGTGATGTAGCCCGCTTTGGTGAGAGACTGAGCAAACAGGCGCGGATAGATTTCGTTCAGGCCCAAATAGCCAGAACAAGCGACAACAGCCGGGCGCTGCTCCCCTTCGTGTAAATCATCGGGAAGATAGAGGGTACCGACGAGCTTGTACCCGTCGCTAAAAAAGTGGATGTGTTCTTCTCGCATCGTGATCGTCTCCCTTTGCGAGTGATAACATTAATTTAAAGGCCAGCGGTGTGCTGGCCTTCCCGCCATTGTAGGGGAGTTACGTAGCAGCAGCGCACGCAACTTATAAAAATGTGTAAAGAACAATGCCACAACAGCACCCGTTTGCTAAACGCAGTGGCGACCTATCCTGCGGGGCACCGATCACATTGACCTGACGACAGCCGCCGGGGAGTAGTCAGCATCCCCCACATTAAACCAACGATGAGAACTAGCGCCGCATCCCCCCTACGGTGATTCAGCCGCTGTGGTAAAATCCCGCCCCGTGCATAACTTTTTCAATCAACGGGGAGTTTATTCCATTCCCGTATTCAACTTAACCACAGGGGATAACAGTTTATGATACAAGTCGAAAATTTGGTGAAGGAGTACGGCGCATTCAAGGCCGTCAACGGCATCACCTTCACCGCAGAACCGGGCCAGGTGACCGGTTTCCTGGGGCCTAACGGTGCCGGGAAAACCACCACCATGCGCATCCTAACGGGCTATCTGCCGCCGACATCCGGCCAGGCCACGGTAGCAGGGCACAACGTCTTTGAAGACAGCATGGCCGTGCGCAAGCGCGTCGGCTACTTGCCAGAGAGCGTGCCGCTGTACCGCGACATGAGCGCACGTGGCTACCTGACCTACATCGGGGAAATTCGCGGCATTTCCAAAAACCGCAAGCGTACCGACGAAGTCCTTGACCGTGTGGGCTTGCTCGACCGGGCCAACAGCCGCATCCGCAACCTGTCCAAGGGTATGAAGCAGCGCGTGGGGTTGGCCTCCGCATTGCTGCACGACCCAGAGGTGATTATCCTCGACGAGCCGACCATCGGCCTTGACCCAATTCAGGTCGAAGAACTGCGCGACCTTATCCGCGAACTCGGCCAGGATCACACGGTGATGTTTAGCACCCACATCCTGACGGAAGCTGAGCAGGTTTGCGACCGGGTGGTCATTATCAACCGGGGCGAAATCGTGGCGGCAGGTGCCCCCAGCGCCCTGCGTACTGACCTGGAAACAGGCGGGCGCATCGTGGTGCGCTTAGAAGGCAACGGCGAAACCAGCCTGGAAACAGCCCGCCTCACGCTGGAAAAGATGGCCGAAATCAGCCGTGCAGAAATCCAGAATGAAGCGTTGGTTGTCACACCCTCCAATCCAGACATGGACCCACGCCCCGAAATCGCCCGCACGGTGATCGAAAACGGCTGGGATCTGGTGGAACTGCGCGCCCTGGCCGCCGACCTTGAAGAAATCTTCCTGGAAGTCACGCGCCAGCAGCAGGCCGCAATCCAAGAAGAGCCAGTTGCAGCACCGCAAACCACCAGCGCCCCGGCTGAAGCAGCCGACACCCCCCCTGACGACGCACCAGCAACCGACGAGGAGAGCCAAGCATGAGAGCGATTTGGGCTGTATACAAACGCGAACTGGCGCTGTACTTCCGCTCGCCCATTGCCTACGCCATCGCCTTTGCCGTGTATGGCTTTATGGGGCTGTTGTTCGTGGCTAACGTCATTCTCGCGGTCGATACCAACGTCAACGCGACCCAGTTCCAGGGCGGCGGCGGGCAAATTCCCGCCTCGCAGCTATTTAATGTGACCGGGCTGCTCACCTTTTTGATGTTTTTGATCGGGCCACTGCTCACCATGCGCCTGTTAGCGGAAGAAAACCGCGAGGGCACGCTCGAAGTGCTGATGACGCTGCCCATGAACGAAAGCACCTTCATCATTGGCAAGTTCCTGGCCGTCTGGTCGTATTACACGCTGCTGCTGGGCATCGTCTCCGCCGCGCAAATCATTTTGCTGGAGCAAATTGGCAACCTGGACTACGGAGTGCTGACCACACAGTTGCTCGGCGCGTGGCTGTACGGCGGCACCGCGCTGGCAGTGTGCATGATTTGGAGTGCCATCACCGAAGACCAGATTGTGGCCGCGTTCCTCGGTTCCGCGACGATTTTGGTACTGTACCTGAGCGACCTGCTCACCAGCTATATCGACAACCTGAACGCCACCGGCACCAATGCTGTACTCAACGTCCTGGGCGAGTTCTTCCGCGAAATCGGCATCCGCGTGCATTACGAAACGGGCCTTGCAAGCGGCCTCATCCGCGCCCAGGACATCGCCTACTACCTGCTGATGATTATCGCCGCACTGTTCATCACCACCCGCGTAATTGAAACCCGCCGCTGGAGGGGCTAAGCACCGATGACAGAACAAGAACTACAACAGAACGAAACGGTCGAAGCGCCGTCCAACGACGCGCCTGAAGCCCCGATTATTCCGCCGCCAGTCCTGCTGGCTGTCGCGGGGATTGCGCTGCT
>CAWUJQ010000474.1:0-3616 GCA_963922445.1 uncultured bacterium | reverse complement strand
CCCCATGCCCGGATTGCCCGTGTTGGTAAGCGGGCTGCCACTCACGATAATCACGTCGGCGTCACTCACCCCGTTGGCCCAGTCTGGGTACTGCGCCTTGACCATATCTTCCAGGCCAGCGCGCAGCAGTGCCTGCTCAATGTACAGCCGCTTGCGCGTCATGGGCACCGTGGACGGGCGCAGGCGCTTATTCAGGGCGTAGTTGACCACATCGGCTTTCGCAATGCTGTAGGGAATCCAGCGGCGAATCGCGTCTATATCTAACCGGGAGACCATATCTGGGGCGGTGGTGCCCAGGCCGATGTCTGTGCGGATGGTTGTTTTTACCGCACCATCGCGATAGGTGGCCAGGGTCGCCGTTGCACTGCCCACGTCCACCACAATGCTGCTGCGATACGTGGACGCCCGCGCCTTACCCAAATACTCCGCAACAATGCTGTAGCTGCGGGCGGTGGGCAGCAGCCCCATTGCAGACATCGCGCCAACCTTGTCAAAGCCGCTGCCCTGTGCCTCTTTGTACTGGTCAAAGGCGCGGCCCAGCTTGAGTTGCGCGTCGTCCAGGTTCTCCACATCCAGCGCAGGCCGCACATTCTCCGCGATAAACACACGGGTCAGCGGCTCAAAATCGGCCAATACTTCGTCAGCGAGAGCGCTGTTGCCCGCATACAGCAGGGCAGGGCGGTCAGCCGAACCCGTCGCGCTGAGGGCAGTACGCACCAGTCGCAACATTTTCCGCAGTGGGTTCACCGCGCCGCCTTCGGTGCCGCCCGTCACAATAAGGATGTTCGGGTTGGTGAGCAAAATCGCGTTGAGCTGCTCTTCTTCGTCGCGCACCTCGCGCAGGCTAATTACCTCTTCAATGTTGACGTAGGTGCCTTCTGTAGCGCGCACCCCGCTCTCGATGCTTACATCGTGCATCAGGCCAATGAGTACCGCCCGCAGCGGGCGGCCTCCGCTGGCCGTCGCCACGAACAGGTCAACCCCGGTGCGGTTTTCGTTTTCCGGCGTGATGATGTCGCCGTTTTTATCGAGCAGGGTGCGCCCGGTCACACTGCTGATGCGCGCCGTCGCCTGCCGCAGCCCCAATGTCACATCCCCTGCCGGGAAGCCCCCCGTACTGCGCACGACTGACCGTGCCACCACCTGATACATGCCACTCACCACGTCCAGCAGCAGCACACGGGTGTACACGCTGCCAAAGTCTGCCGCTAAAATCGACTTTGCATCTGCCATCGCGGGCTACCCTCCAAACAACTGTGCAAGTAAGAACTGAATGCGCTCTGTGAACACCGTCAGCGTGGAGGCAATGGCCCGCGCATACAAAACGCCGAACGCAATCGCAATAAAGATGCCGCCCACACCCCGCAATACCCGCACAAAGATGTTCTGTACCGTTTCGCCCGTTGGCCTGCGCCGCGCCCCATACTGAAAGTAGATGAGCGTAGCCGCCACGCCAATAATGGTCAGCACGCCCGTCGCCAGCGTGACGCGGTCGCTGCCGTCGCCCAGGCTTTGGCCCGTTTCTACAGACAGCGGAATGAGCGTGCCGCTCACCACGCCCACCACGGTAATCGCCGCGCCCGCACCAATCAGGAAGGCCAGCGCCAGCCGCTTGAACAGGTTAAAAAACTCAAGCGACGGCGGGAAGTTCGGCAGCAGCAGCCCCAACACAAAAATGAGGGGCACAATCCGCAACGCAAACACAATCGGCCCACCTGCCGTTTGCAACTGATCGAGATACGGCGCAATCGCGCTGTCATACGTCACAATCGCGACGAACCCAGCCGTCAACCCAGCGAAGATGTACACCGCCAGCCGATAGGGAATGGTAACGATGTTGGCAACCCGCTGCGGGAAGAAGTCCCCCAGCAGGTAGGTGAACACAAACAGCGTCGAAATCAGCGCGACGATGTCACCGATCTGTGAGAGGGTCATCTATTTTTACTCCTGCGTGAAAAGAGCGCATTGCCCAGCCCGAATACCAGAATCACCACTGCCGCCACGATCAACCCCAGCCGCACCGCATATTCCTGGCGCACCAAGCTGCTGTTGAACTCGCCGCCCTGCTCAATGGTGAACGGCCCGACCCGGCTGGTATTCGCATTGGCCACGGCGGCGACTGCGGTGCCCGCCGTACCCCCCGCGCGTGGGATGGCCGCTTCGTGGGTGACATTTGCTACGGCGGCTTCGGGGGCTTGTGGCGGGGTCGTGTCGGTCGCATCGGGGTCAGTTTCGGTCGCGTCTGGCTGTGCTTGCGCCACCACGGTACCCGTAAACGCCTCGTTGATTGTCGGGAAGGCGGTCACGCTGAGGTCATTGGCGTTGATATACCCGATAGTACCGCCTGCCAAGCGCACGCGCACCCATGTTTCGCCAGAACTGCTCACTTCCAGGCCGCGCACAGGCAGCGACGCGCCCGGTTCTACTGTGCCAATCACATCGAAGTCCGCGCCGGGGCCAGCCACCACATCCACCGCACTATCCCCCGTGACGTTGGCGCTGCCTTCCCCCTCTTCCAATAGGCGTTCGCCGTCGCTGGTCGGGGCGGCTGCCACATCCCCCTCGAACGGCTCATCTATCGTCGGGAAGCTCGTCACCGAGAGGGTAGACGCCTCAACGTAGCCAATCGTGTCGTCGTCCAGCCGGATGCGCACCCATGTTTCACCACTGGCCAGCGGCGTAAACCCACGCACGCCCACCACAGCCGGCGCATTGATAGTGGCAATGGCGTCAAAGTCGGGGCCGGGGCCGTCCCGCACAATGACATCCTCGCCCGTGATTGCGCCGCTGCCCTCACCCGTCGCGTTGGACAGGTCTGCATCAATATCAGTGACCGCTTCCGTAGCGTCTGCGTCACCCTCACTGACCGCCTCGGTTACCTCGACTTCGGCGGCTTCTGTTGGCGTGGCGGTTGGGGTGTTCGTCGGTTCAGGCGTATCCGTATCGGCCTCGGTGGGGGTGGCAGTTGGCGTATCCGTCGCGTTGGGGTCGGGGGTGCGGGTTGCCGCCTCCCGCACGCTGGCCTGGGTCACTTCCATCGGAGACGCCGTCACGGTGATGGTGGGGGTGTCCGTCGGTTCTGGCGATGGCGTTGTTGTCGCAATGTCTTCCTGCCCGCTAGGGAACTCACTCACAATCAAGTCACCCGTGCGCACAAAGCCCGCCGTGCCGTCGTCCAGTTCAATCAACGCCCATGTTTGGCCGTCGCCGTCCACTTCAAGGCGCACAACCACCACTTCGGTGCCGGGGTCAGCTTCGCCAATCGCATCGAAGTCGGTGCCCGCCCCGCTGCGCAGTTCCACTGGCCCATCCCCGATGAGTTCGCCCGCGCCGTCGGTTTCAGGCTCTTCCGTTACCACTTCGGTCACGTCGGTGGTCGCCGCACCATCCTCGGCAGGCACATCCCCACTGATGTCGATAAGCTGCGAGCTGATAAAGCCTTCCGTGCCGTCTGGCAGCACAATTTCCACCCACTCCCCACTCTCGGATGTGCCTAACACCTCCACCACCGTACCCGGAGTGGCCGCGCCCACAACCGTAAACGTGAGGCCGGGGCCGCTGCGCACGTTGGCCGCCCCGGTTGCTATAATCTCACCCGTTGCGCCGTCCTGCTGCT
>CAWUJQ010000473.1:0-3628 GCA_963922445.1 uncultured bacterium | reverse complement strand
AATCCGCTGAATGGGCTTGTGGGGCGACTCATGAGTCGCCCCTACGATATTACGCATAGATGTTTAATCACCGCACAACAACGACCGGAGGCGCTTAGGTCTGCTGTGGTGCGAGGGGATTCGTCGTCATATTCGTTTCTTCAAAAATGCTGTCATCGTCACCAATGTCGTTGCCGTCGCTGTCGACGGTACCCTGCATCATGCGGTAGGCCCGTTCAATCAAACCGTTGCGCTCGTCGCGGTCAATGTTGATCGTCTTGGGCGAGTCGTTGTAGATGTAGTGATCCATCAACTGGTGGAAGCGGGTGTCACTCGCGGTGCTGGCGTAGGTGTGGGCCGCCTTGAGGAACTTGAAGTTCTCGTCGGTGTAGTCCGCCTCAGAGAACATCTTGATGCTCACCCAGTCATCCAGATTACCCCCTCTGATGACTTCCATCACGGTTTTATAGCCATTGATGCGGCGGCGTGCGATCAGACCGGCCTTTTTACCCTCTGTTTCCTTCCACTTGGTGAAGGTCGCCCCCGGCGTACTCACGTTGCTGTCAATCACATTCACAGCCCCCAGGAATGCATCCTTGAGCTTTACCCCGGCCTGACGGCTGGCGAACGCCCGGTCACGCCCCACTTTCTTGCGATTGTTTTCCGGCGGGAACTTGCGCTGAATAGCAACCTGACCGTCACTTTGCTGTGTACGCTGCACCAGGCCGTTCACAAACTGGTTACCATAGGTGCGCTGCAACTGCATCACCACATCGGGCGTCAGGTTTTCTGGCTTGGGGTTTTCAATCGCACGCTGGAGGAGGCGCTCATCCACACGCTGGATGGTTGGCACACTCATCTGCGAAGACTGTTTACGCGATTGCCCTTTTTTGCGCTGACGATAACGTTTCATGCAATCAACCCTTTCAGAATATTTCGGTATCTATCATTGTACACCAGGTTTGACGCCGCACAACGCAGTCGCCTCAAAAATGATAGTTTCTTTGCTAACGTGACGCACAATTTGTATCTATTCACCTTGCCGTGAACAGGCGGCGTTGCGGATCATTGGGTTTAGCACGCTAAACCCCTACGGCCTGTCATGACCTCGTAGGGATGCGCTTCTGCGCGTCCGCTGTTACCCAACCCCGAATATCTCACGGATACGTGAACAGATACCAGCCACCCCGAAGCATTCTTATGGATACATGAACAGATACCACAAATTCGGCAGGCCACATCGCCACAGATGACGGTAGGTGGGCAGGGTCAACTCATGAGTTGCCCTGACTGACGAATCGTTACGCCTTAGCCTCAAAGTCGTGAATCGCCCGGAACGAATCCTTGAGGGCAGGGTAGGCCATTTGGTAGATGGGATACAGGCTCTCATAGACCTTCACCCCTTCGGGGTCGGGGTCGGTCTGATCGACCTTGCGCACCATTTCGGCGGTAGCCGTCGGCACATCGGGATACGCACCTGCCCCCACAGCCGCCAGGATCGCCGCACCGAACGCTGCGCCTTCCGTTGTGTTGACCGTGTACAGCGGCATCCCCATGATGTCGGTAATCATCTGACGCCAAATCGGACTCTTGGCTGCGCCCCCGCCGATGACTGCTTCTGTGGGATGGACGCCCTGTGCACGCAGCAGTTCGAGTTGGTCGCGCATCCCGAACGCCACGCCTTCCATGACCGAACGGGCCATTTCTGCAATGCCGTGCCGCAGCGTAAACCCGATGAATGCCCCCCGTGCGAACGGGTCAGGATGGGGGTTGCGCTCTCCCGTGAGGTACGGCGCAAAGATGAGGCCGTGCGCGCCGCGTGGGGTATTCGCTACCATCGCGTTGATCTCGTCGTAGCTGCGCCCGCAGGCCAGTTCATCATGCAGCCAGCGCAGGCCACCCGCCGCACTCAGCATCACGCCCATGTGGAACCACGTCCCCGGCACCGGGCCGCAAAAAGTATGGAGGCGTCCATCCGGTTCTGGGGAGTAGTGGTCGCTACTGGCGTAGGCCACCCCGGACGTGCCGACCGACATGCTGACCATGCCCATCTTGACGATGCCACTGCCCACACCGCCTGCGGGCTGGTCACCTGCCCCACCGACGATGGGTGTACCCGCCTTGAGTCCAGTAGCAGCGGCGGCGGCTTCGCTCACATGGGCCGATACATCCTGCGATTCGCACAGTTCGGGCAGCCACTCACGCGGAATCTCGAAGGCGTCTAGCATTTCGTCTGACCAATCGCGCTTAGCAATATCCAGCACACCAAACCCGGAGCCATCCGCAACGTCGCAGGCGTAAGCCCCGCTCAGGCGATAGCGCACGTAGTCCTTGGGCAGCAGCACATGACGCAGCTTGGCATAGTTTTCTGGCTCGTTTTCGCGCATCCACATAATTTTAGGGGCCGTGAAACCTGGCAGCAGAATGCTACCGACTAGCTCGTAGGTGCGCTTGTGCCCCACTTTTTCCATGACGGCGGCGCACTGCGCGTTACTGCGCTGGTCGTTCCACAGGATGGCCGGACGCACCACCTCACCGTTTTCGTCCAGGGGGGTGAGGCCGTGCATTTGACCCGTCAGGCCAACCGCCGCGACCTCGTCTGCGGGCACTTCCTTGAGTACGTCACGCAGCGCGCCGCTCGTCGCAGACCACCAGTCTTCCGGGTTTTGCTCTGACCAGAGCGGCTTAGGCGTGGACAGCGGGTGCGGGTAGCCTGCGGTGGCGACAACATTGCCTTTTTCATCAATCACGACGGCTTTCGACGCGGTCGTGCTCACGTCGATGCCGATAAAATACTGAGGCATAAACCATAACTCCTTTTCGGAAATAAAAGTCTTGTTGGTTGATTGTGGTATTAAGTTAACACAGTTTGGGGGCGAATTCATCAAACGGAAGAGCATAGGCAGACGCACCGTCCGCCCACGCCCCTTACCACATCAGCAGCGCCGGTTCTTCCAGCACAACCCGCAAATCATGGATGAACTGCGCCACCTGTGCGCCATCCACCACGCGGTGATCTGCCGAGACAGTAATATTCATCACCGGGTGCAGCACCGGAGCGCCGTTTTCATCCGGGACGAACTGCTCAATCGTGCGGCCCACCGCCAGAATGCCCACCTGCGGCGGATTGATAATCGCGGTAAAGCGATCCACGCCGTACATGCCCAGGTTGCTCACCGTGAACGTGCCGCCCTGAAATTCATCCGGGGTGATTTTGCCGTCACGGGCGCGGCCAGCTAGGTCAACCACGCTGTTCTGAATCGCACTGAGCGAAAGCTGTTCCGCCTGATGCACGACAGGCACCACCAGCCCGTTATCTAGCGCAACGGCCACGCCGATATTCGCGCTGTCATGCATGTAGATCGTCTGGCCGTCAAAGGTGGCGTTGAGCGTTGGGTGATCCATCAGCACATGGGCGCACGCCTTCACCAAAATCGATGTGACCGAAACCTTTTTATCCTGTGACTTAAAGCGCTCCCGCAGGTCTTTGATGGCGGTCATGTCTACGCTGGCATCAAAGAAGATGTGCGGCGCTTCCTGGAAGCTGCGCTGGAGCCGGTCGGCAATGCGCTTGCGCATCCCGCGCAGCGGAACAGCATTAGCCCCTTGCTGCGGCGGAACGTGTACGATGTCCTGGCGTGGGGCAGTC
>CAWUJQ010000472.1:0-3639 GCA_963922445.1 uncultured bacterium | reverse complement strand
GCGGCATCCGTTGATAGCGCTTGGGCGGCCAACTCATCGGCGGTCGCCTCAATGTCGGGCGTATCCGTCGGCGTGGGCGTATGGGTTGCTTCAGCTTGCGCGGTCGCCGTAGATTCGTCGATTGCCTGGTCTGTGGCTGCCTGCTGAGCGCTTTCCGTGGCGGCGACCTCAGTTGCTTCGGCTTGCGCGGTCTCTGTTGCTTCCTCAATTGCCTGGTCTGTGGCGGCTTCCAGCGCATCATCCGTAGCGATGGCGGCTTCAGCAATGGCGTCTGCTGTTTCTGTTAGGGCAACGCTCTCGGTCGCGGCTTCAATCGCTGCGAGTTCTTCCGCAGTTGCCACCACATCCGGCGTTGCTGTTGGCACGGTTGTGGGCGTATCCGTTGCCAGTGCCTGTTCGGTTTCGGTGGCAAGCTGGGCCAGCACCTGAGCGGTTGCGGATGCGTCCGGCGTATCGGTTGGTGTTGGCGTGTTCGTCTCCGTCGGGACGTCGGTGGGGGTATGGGTTGCTGTTGCGGTATCCGTCGGGGTTGGCGTTGGCAGCACAACCTGTACTGTCAGGGATTCGGATGTTGTATCCCCGTCAGCATCCACCGCATTGATCGTAATATCTATCGTTTCCGCACTCGCTGTAGCCGGGTCAATCGGGATTTCAACAACACCTGTGGCCGGGTCAAATTCGAGCGTTTCGCCGTTTACATCCGCCGTGACGGACGTCAGCGGGTCGTCGGCCAGCACCTGCGCCGTCAGCACGGTTGCCTGTTCAACAGGGGCTTCTGGCGCGTTATCCACACGGATGAAGGGCACGGGCACGGGAGCCTCAAAGCTGGCGGTACCCGTCAGCGCACCATCGGGCGTGTCCGCCGTCAGTTCAATGTCCTTGACGTCGCCATCGCCTAAAAAGCTGGCATCCAACGTGATGATGTACTGCGTGTTCAAGATGAAAGCAATATCGTCGTAAATCGTGAGCAGTTCTTGCGGGTCTGGCGACTCGAAGAAGGTGCCGTCCGTGTCGTCGGCCAGTTCCATCAGGTAGGAGCGGTCGATACCGAAGCCCAGGCCAATCGCATACACCGGAATGCCTTGCTCCGCAGCAAGTTCGCGGGCGGCTTCACGGCTGGCCTCGCTCGTAGTGCCATCGGGGCCATCACCAAACTCAGCGCCATCACTGAGCAGCACGACTACCGCCTGCTCATCTGTGGCATCGAGCGCGGTCTCGACGCCGAGCAGTGCGCCGTCGTAAAGCGCGGTTTGGCCACCAAACGGGAGCTGGTCAATCACCCGCAGGATTTCATCACGGTTGCTGGTGAAGGGCAACCGAAGCTGTGCGGTGCTATCAAACGTCACAATAGCCACAGAGCTGTTCGGGCTGAGTTCTTCCACAAAGGCGCGGGCGGCGACCTGCGTCTGCTGGATGGGCGTTTCGGCCATGCTGCTGCTGGTGTCAATCACCAACACAACCGAGACATCCCGGTCTTCGGTTTGCACGCTTTCCACGTTGACGACTTCCACGCTGTCAACAAATTCGCCTGTTACGCCGAAGTCGTCTGCCCGCAAGCCGGGGATAGGCTGGCCGACTTCGTTAGCGACATTGGCAACAACCGTAATGCGTGGGAAGTTGGTCGTGTCGATCTCGACGATTTCGAACGTCGGCTCATTGGTTTGTGCAGGTAGGTCAGCCAAGGCTGATGGCAGGGGAAATACCCCACCCATCATAACGAGGGCCGTTAGGGTCAGTGTCAATAATAGAAGAGGGGTTCCGCGTTTCAAAGTATCATCGCTCCGTTGTGTTGGTCGTGCCGCGCTTCACGAACGAGCCACATTCTAACAGGTTTTGCGACTAAACCAAAAACAAATCGCTAGGAGCGGGGGTGTTTTCTCATGCAAAATCGGGTTGTGTGATTGCAAAAATAGCTGGGGCAGCCGTCTGGCCGCCCGCAAAACCGCTAACCCGTGCCGCCCGATGGCCTGCCCGCCTTTTCCCAGTCCTGCCAGCGATCAAACCCGGCGGCGGCCTGTGGCAGCGTATAACGGCTGAATAGATGAGAGGCGGGCGGAGCGAAACCACTCCGCCTGAAGGAATTAGCCTGATCTGGCGTCGGTATCTGTGCCGACGATCTCGTCAATGCGGGCAATCTGCTCGTCGGAGAGTTCCACATCAGCGGCCTTGACGTTATCGAGGATTTGTTCCATCTTGGTCGCGCCGATAATCACACTGCTCACACCGGGGTCACGCAGCACCCAGGCCAGCGCCAACTGCGCCCGCGTAATCCCTAGCTCGTCTGCGATGGGTTTTAACTGCTTCACCGCTTCGATGTTCTTATCCGTCAGGAAGCGCTTCCCGGCCCACTCCTCACGAGCAAAGCGGCTGTCCTCCGGGATGCCGTCGTCGTACTTGCCCGTGAGCATCCCCATGGCCAATGGCGACCACACCACCAACCCAATCCCACGCGGACGCGTGACGGGCAGCAAGGTCTGTTCCACGCGGGTGCGGTGCAGCATGGAATACTGCGGCTGTTCGGTGCGCGGCTTGTGCCAGCCGTGCCGCTCACAGATGTCGTGCGCGGCCTGCACTTTGTGCGGTGCCCACTCGCTGGTGCCCCAATAGTGAACCTTGCCCGCCGTAATGATGTCGTTCATCACGTGGCACGTCTCTTCAATGGGTGTGTCGTCGTCTGCACGGTGACAGAAGTAGATGTCGATATAGTCGGTGCCGATGCGCTCCAGCGTCTTGTCGATGCTTTCCATGACGTGCTTGCGGCTGAGGCCCCGGTCGTTCACGTCATCGCTCATCGCGCCAAACACCTTGCTGCTAATCACGAGCGTGTGCCGGTCATACTGCTTGAGTACCGCCCCCATCTGTTTTTCGGCCTCGCCCTTGCCATAGACATCGGCAATATCAAAGAAGTTGATGCCGTTTTCATAGGCCGTCTCGATGACCTTGCGCCCCATGTCCTCTGCGACCTTGCCCTCACCATAGTTAATCCAGCCGCCGAGCGAAACGGCGCTCACCTTCATGCCTGCGTTGCCGAGCCGTCTGTACTTCATATGGAGTTGTGTCCTTTCGTAAGTTGTGACAGGGCTGCGATTCTAGCGGGGCAGCAATCGGGGAACAAACGCATCCCCCCGGCGCTCAGCGGATTCTATACCATTGAGTTAGACAAAACGGGACGCGGTACGTCCCCGCCCGCGTAACGCCACCACCACAGGCACGTTGGCCGTCCGCTATCACGTCGTCGTGTGATCCAAATTGCGAGCCGCCCACACAAAGCGCTGGCCCACCGTCACCAGCAGCAGCGCCGCCAATACCCAAAAAATCCACACGCGCCACGCCGGGAGCAGGTACATCAGGCAGATGAATACAAACACCTCGGTGCCCTCAATCAAGCCTGACGGCAGCGCAATCGACGTGACCTTGCCCGTTGCCTTTGCACCGCGCCCCTGCTTTTCTAATATCGCGCCCAGGTGCCCCCAGGAGGTTGCGTTCATCCGAAAGGCCAGCAGCAAAAACACCCCCGCGATGTACCCCCCCGTCGTGTTCATGCCCAGCGTGTGACCGGCCACAATCAGCCCGATAGCCGCGCCGTCTAACATCACGTCAATGTGCGTGCCGATGTCGTTCACACGGTGCGTCAGGCGG
>CAWUJQ010000471.1:0-3647 GCA_963922445.1 uncultured bacterium | reverse complement strand
TTACACGAACGGCGATGCATACGCATTCCTGGACAACACGTGGTTCGAGGTATTCAGCGCTGAAGACGACTTCGAAATGGGCGTTAGCTCAGTAGAAGACAGCGTGCTAATCATCTACGACATGGTTCAGGACGACGAAACGCGGTTCGAGCTGGACTACGCGCTGTACGAAGCACGTAGTTACGTGGCATAATAGTCATTCGAAGAGGCGCGCGACCCCCTGTGGTTGCGCGCTTTTTTTGCGTCCCTCTCACGGGGCATGACAAATTCAATGTTCTTGGAATAGGAGAAAAACAATGCGTATATACACAGACGGGTCATGCAATCCAAATGAGCCAGACAAACGTGGTGGGTGGTGTGCAATCGTTGAAGGCGACAAGGGACACCCCGAACACATCATCAGTGGTAACGCGGCTGCCACAACCAGCCAGCGCATGGAGGTGTGGGCAATCCTGCAAGCTATCAAGCAATTCGTAATACCCTACCAGGATTCCCCAGTAGAAATCATAACAGATAGTGCCTACGCAAAAGGCGTCATCATGGACGGCTGGAAGCGTCGCAAAAACCAAGACCTATGGGCATTATTCGACCGAGAAGCTGACGGATGCTACATCAAGGTCACGCATGTCAATGGCCATACAGGCGTGCGGCTAAACGAAATGGCCGACAAAGAAGCCGTCCGGCAGCGGAAACGCGCACCCCGGATTCACCCGAACAGCGTCCTGATTGCAGGTAGCCGGCACTTGGGCAGGCAAGGTGACGATGTGTTCGCATACATCAACAGGCTGGTTCAGCGCGTGAAAGAAAATAACTGGTACGTGATTGTAGGCGACAACCCCAATGGTGTAGACGCCATGGTACTGGCAGCCTGCAACAAACAAGGCGTAGAGTGCAATGTGTATGGTCCGCACGAACAACCACGCATCATTGACCCCATCGTCAAGGGGTGCTACATGCAAGTGGAAACAGAAGCCCTTAGTGGGTTCGAGATGTATCACGAACGAGACGTAGCCATGTCGTGCCGAGCAGAAAGGGCCATGTTCATCGCGGTAAATGACTCTCGCGGCACAATGGACAACTACAACCAGATGAGCGTCCTGCAAGACAAAGACGTATGGGTCAAGCACTACCAATAAAGCAAAATGCAGCGCGGTAACCATGGAAGGGACTGCCGCGCTGCACCAGTCAAAGGAGACTGTACTAGAATGATAGCAACAACATACCTGTCCAGCAACAGCAATGAGTACACACACGTCACACCAATCACACCCGTCGGTGGCGACTATCCGTTCCTAACACACCTAGAGGACTGGGTTATCACAAGCGTCCCACTCGATGAAGATAACATCCCTGATGCACTGTCGCTCGCCCACAGCTTTGCATGGGTGAAAGACAATGCGGTCAAAGCCCTAAGCATCATGAGCGAAGGCGAACGCATCGACAATAGCCATGCAGACATGCACACCGTGGCTCAGCGATACATGGGACTGAGCGTAGATGCAAGAAAGAAAGGCGTATACGTCGCCAGCAAGCGCATCAGCCGCATCATGCGCCCGTACCGCGCCTACTCCTTCTACAACCAGGGCGACATCGACATCAAGGTGGATGGCACGCTTGATGAAAAAGTCTGGGACGGTGCTGGCCAAATGAGCCGCAAATTCGCCAACAAGATGCTAAACGACCTGCCCCAAAAGTACCGCAAGTGGTACGAGCGAGAGATAAAAAGCACCGGGCGATGGGAGTTCAGTATCATGACCGAAGCGGGTCAATACAAAGGGCATGCCATCATCGTCGATAACCTAGACCACGACTTCGTTGTACCGGATGACCTCAAAGCATCCGTAAAGCTTGCAGGTCACAATGCCGGCAAAGTGTTCGTGGGACTCATCCCGTTCCACGGCGCCGATCACATGCTGTTGGACATCCAGTCACTTGTAAACCTCTATCCATTCCTACACGAAGAGCAACTGCTGGAATGGCTGCGACTGGACAGCGAACTCGTCCTAGAGGCAATGCAAAGCGGTCAGATGACCACCGTGTTTGAGCGGCTGGACATTGGCGAGGAATCGCCGTGGCACGTACCGGAATTCATCCAATCGGGCGGAAACCCGTGGTGGTTCGCCGGCATCATCAAAGGCATGCTCAGCCAACGCCTCACAAGCCTAAGCATGACCACATACAGCAAGACGCGGCTGCCCGTGCCAGGTGGGCGATACTACGTCATGGTTGATGAGGTGGGTGAAATGCACATCCCACGCGGCCAGATCAAACTTGACCGATCAAACGGCACGGCATGGGTCAACAAAGAAGATTGGTGCGAAACATTGGCTGAGCGATGGGGCGGCGCCGATCAGGACGATGCACTCTGGATAGTCATGTTCAAAGACACCAACAACCACAAAAAGGTGTTGGCGTGGCGCTCACCCAACGAGCTGGGCGAGTATGCGCTGCTGCGTCCAACAGAAGATAGCCACGTCATCGAATGGCAAACCACAGAAGGCGTCATCAGCTACCCCAAACTGAAATCAAGCGACCTGCCCGCCGTCAAAGAAGAACAAAACGTCCAGTACAGCAACATCGTGGACGAGGGCGATGTGCTTGAGGTCAAAGGAGACTACGGCCTCGACGCCATCGCACCGGCTATGCTGCGCGCCATCAGCAACAAAGGCGTGCTAGGTGCATACTGCAACCGACTCATGCTAATGAAAGCAGCAGACGGCCAGTACACCGGCACACTCCCGTGCACACTAGAAGTTATCATTGACAGCACAGTAAAAACCGGAGCGCCCATCGGCAACGTCATGGGTGACAACGAGCGCTGGGCGGAAGAGTTCGTCAAAACGCACCGCATCCCGCGCGTGCTGTTACGTCGCATCGTGCCGCTGCTGCCAGAAGACACCATCGTCGAAAAAACAGAGGCACACTGGCTAGACAACCTTGTACGCGGCGTTGAGCACCACATCCGCTGGTTCACCAAGCAGCGAGATACACTCGCAGCACAGACCATGCCTCCCTCTGAGGTCTTCGAGTTAGGCCGCGACTGGAGCAAGCAAGGGGCGGAGCTGCGCAGTATCTATGCCAGCGCCTATCGCGGTGTCACTAACCCGGAACCGAATCACCACGAGAAAGCCCGCGAACTCAGCGAAGCATACCTCGACGAGTTTGAAGAAGAAGACCAAGACTGCATCATTGCAGGCGCAATACTCCAGGCGTATCTGGTGAGCGCAGAGCGGGTCAGTGAAAGTGTTCTGTGGCAACAAGGCAAGCCCCGCATCGACGGCGGGCGTGAAGACGGCATCGCCCATCTGACGCTACGCATGCTGCGTCACATCGGACTTATCGGTGAGCGCGTGGACACGATCACAGACGGCGTGATGATGCACTACTACGGAATGATCGACCCGAACAAGCCGCAAACCACCGCGTTCCGGCTTGCAGGCGCATGGTTCAACGCTGGACTTGCACGGGGAGAGCGCGTATTTGCTGAAGCGAAAGCAGCCGGCAAAATCGGGAACATTCCGCGACGCATCCAACGAGAATACAAGCAGCAAGTGTCCGACATGGCACCCAACCTGACCAACTACACCATACAACTACGCCATCAACAACTGGGCCAGGAGCAGCGCATAGCGGCGATTGGCAAACGC
>CAWUJQ010000470.1:0-3655 GCA_963922445.1 uncultured bacterium | reverse complement strand
GTTGGTTAGCACCCAAATGGCTCCTGTTTCTTCCCGGTACAGCATAAACCCACCCTCAAACGGCTGATACGTGATGTATTCCAGGCCACGGGTTGTGTGCTGCGGCTCTACCGTCGCGGGAGCCGCCACGGGGGTTACAGTCGGCTGCGGTGCCAGTACGCTGACGAACTCCCAAGTGGTGTTGGCCCCGTTGATAAACGCGGTGCGGCCATCAGGAAAGGTGACGAACAAATCTGTGTCTGTGAGGTCGCGCACAGGCTCGTAGTAGAACTCGTCCTGCACGCCCCAGCCTAGTTGATTGCGTACAAAAGTGTAGTTGCCCCACACGCGGCCAAACCCACGCACCGGCTTGACGCGGCCCTCTGGCACGTCGTCAGCAACCGGGTTATCCGGCAATGGATCGTAGGTTGCAAACGGGAACAGGTTCACGGTGCCGTTGTCATACAGCACCCAGATGTCATCGGTATCGCTTAGCCAGATCATGTAGCCGCGCTCAAACGTCTGGAAGGCAGCGGGTACCGTCTGCGCCTCCGCCTGGATAGGCAGCAGCGCAAGTGGCGTGAGCACGAACACAGCAAGCAGCAGGTAACGGGTTAGTTTTGGCATAAAGCACCTCACTTTTCTTCTTGTAACCAGCTTACAACCTATATGTCGTTTTTTCGTAATCGACGGTTCCGCTTGCGCGCAGATCGATAATGAGGACTATAATGCTCGCATGAGCAACACGCACTATACAGGTACATCAATGGACTACGTCATCGACCTTGGCTTCGGCACCCAACAATACATTCTGGATGACCACGCCTTCACGATTAACGCCCACAGTAAAGTCATCCAAAAGCAAATCGTCATTCCCTGGGATAGCATCATTGCGGCGGGCTACAGTCCGCGCACCCTGGACGACAGCGGTGAAACGCAGCAAATCGCGGACATGGCGGAAGACGGCTTGCTGCCGCCGGGTGGCGGCTGGCTGATGAACAAAGGCATCGACATCAACACCACCACCGACTGGCTGCTGATTGCCTATAAGCCGGAGGGCAAAGGACGCAAGTTACACTATGCGCATGTATGGAAGGACGCGCCCGAAACGCAGGAGTTTATCAACGTGCTGCGCACCCGCCTCGGTGACCGGTGGCACGACGAACCCCTTGATGCGGTCAAGTTCCGCAGCGAGATGAAAGTCTCGTCGTGGTGGGTTGTTCCAATGGGGCTGATACTGATGCTAGGCGTTTGCGCCGCGATCCTGGGATGGGCCTACATCACTGAGGAATTCTGGTACTGGGTCTTGGGGGCAACGGTAATCACGGCGGCGTTAGGCTGGCTGGCCCGTCGTGGCACGATTTCGCTGCCCTGGCAGCCCTAAAACAGCGCCAAACCCGGCTGCGCCATCCGCACGCGGTAGACGCTTGTGCTGGCCGTGATGTACAGGCTCTGTAAGTCGTCATCGCCCCAGCAAAAGTTCGTCGTGTGTTCCGGCATGAGCAGCACGCCCCACACCGTACCATCGGGTGCAATGACATGAACCCCACCAGGGCCACAGCTATACAATACCCCCGCACTATCGAACTTCATGCCATCCGCCACACCCGGCAAATCTCCTGTGAGGTCGGCAAACAACCGCCCCCCGCTGACCGTCCCGTCTGCATTCACATCGAACACGCGGATATGCTGGCGAATCGTGTCATTCACGTACAACTGTGCCTCATCCAGTGAGAAGCACAGGCCGTTCGGCTTGGCAAAGTCGTCTATGAGCAACATTAGGGCTTTTGTCTTCGGTTCCAGGCGATACACCCCGCGTATATCCATCTCCGGCTCACGCGGGATGCCCACCATTGGCTCACGCCCGCTCGTTGGATCCGTGAAATACACGCCGCCGTCGCGCTTGACCACAATATCGTTGGGACTGTTCAACTGCGCCCCCTCGTAGTGAGTCGCCAGCACCTCGTAGGTTTCGCTGCCGTCTGCATAGAACGTTGTGCGGCTCACACAGCTTGACGCGTGTTCGCAGGTCAGCATCCGGCCCTGACGGTCGTAAGTGTTGCCGTTGGCCAGGTGGCTGTTCATCCGCAGCTTGAACGGCCCCAACGCTTCCTGCCAGCGATAGATTGTGTTGCCCATGATGTCACTGAAGATGAGGTGCTTTTCGGTGGGGTGCCAGATTGGGCCTTCCAGGAACTCATAGCCCGTTGTGACCGTTTCGAGTTCGGCACCGTCAGCAAAAACGCTTGTCAGGCGCGCATCCCGGATGTCGAGTTGTAGTTGTGTCATATTGGAGGCTCATTTCGTTGCAGTAAGTCAATTGTTCGCCTTCACGTCTGAATAAACATCGAAATACAGAGGCGTGTGAAGGCGCATTTAATTCTGTGGAGTCAGGGTAACTGGGAAAGAGGTTCCCGCCTCGTCTATGCAAAAATACCCTATTGCATTGTGATAACACGCATCCCGGAAGACTCTGCGATTCGCTATTTCTTGTAATACACCGTAAGTGATGATGCAGCTTGTAAGCATGAAGACAACTATAACAATCAAAGCGATCTGCCTTCCGTCCGCATTCTCGAAGAATAGGCTAATGCGCTGGATGAATGTCATATTACGATGACGCTATCCCAACCATTGATTTTAGAGTTCAATTCGCTCATGTGGGGTCACTCGTTTCGTTGCGGACGGCCAATCTCGTGCTACAATAGCCTGCTATGGGTGGCCACCCAAATTTGGGCGCACCTCGTGATGCGCGTCGTGTGGTTTCGTTGTCGGGGTTCCTCACACATACCCTACTACCCGTGAGGGTCAACCGTCGCGGCGGCTAGCCACCGCCTATGAGCTTCCGTATTGGAAGCGATGGACTGAGGTTACAGTTTTCGCAGACTCTACCTCAGTCCATCTACTCATCACAGAGTGATGCCAAAAGCGTATCACATCTGCTTTCCGTTTGCCGCACCTGAATTCCCTCAGCTACGACAGCGAAAGAGAAACTGCCGCCACCACGATGATAAGCGCACCATGCGCGGCCAATACCCCCAACGCTGTTGCAGCGGAGTCCGTCCATAGCTGCGAGGCGCGCCACACAATTAACAAGCCCGCCGTCGTCGTGACGAACCCGTTAAAGTACAGCCACGGCACAGCGCGATACCACAATGGCGGATCCGCCACACCGTTGTACACCCAGCCGTAGCCAAACACATTCACGAAGTTCAAAATCAGAATGACAAGCGACCCACCCACTACAGCGCCGACCCTAGGCCAAAACCCGCTCAGGCGCAGCGTGAGCGCAATCGTCGCGGCTACCATACCGACTGAAAACAGTGAAATCAGTGGCTCTTCAAGCACAAGCAGCAGGGCCAACACCACATGCGTTGACCAACTCAGCCCGTAAACCGCTATTCTCATATCGTCCCCCTTGTACGGGTTATGTCAACGGGCGTCCGCCGTCCACATGAATGATGTTGCCGGTCGTAAACGTCAGGTGGGTTGCCGTGGCTACACATGCCACAGCAACATCCTCTGCCAGCGCCAACCGCTTGAGCGGGGTGGCCTGCGTCTGCTCCTCGAACCACACCGGGTCAAGTTTGCGTGCATATTCGCCGTTCACCAGCCCCGGCGCAATCGACACAACGCGTACCTTCGGGGCCAATGCCCGCGCCAGCGAGCGCGTCAT
>CAWUJQ010000469.1:0-3657 GCA_963922445.1 uncultured bacterium | reverse complement strand
AAGCCCCTCTCCTGTGGAGAGGGGTTTGGGGTGAGGTCAATACAATGGCACACAGGACATAACGATGCTAGATTTCTTCGCAAACTTCCTTACCTACCCGCAGCGCAACGCCCTGTTCCACTACCCGCTGCAACAGATGTGGGCCAACATTCAGCCGCGCCGCTACGAGTACATTCAAGACCCGCTCTACCGGCTGCGCTACCTGCTCACCACCGACTACAGCCGTCAGGTACCCTACGACGCGCTGCTGCGCGGCAAGCTGCCCCCGCGTTACCGCTACCGGCACTTTACCACGCCCAAAAAAGACGGCACCCGCCGCAAACTCGCTGAACCGGGCGTAGACCTGAAAGCGATGCAGCACACCATCCTGGCGAATTTGCTCGCCAGCGACAGCCCCCATCACGCCACTGTTGGCTATCGCAAGGGCATGTCTGTTGCTGACCACGCATGGCCCCATGCCGGAGCGCGCACGATTATCACGGCAGATATTCAGGACTTCTTTCCGTCTACGAAGCGCTACCAGGTGCGCCAATACTGGCACAGCTACACCAATCGCTACGGGTACCCGCAGGAACTCAACGACGACGAGGTGCAGTTGCTCACCAACCTGACGACGTACCTAGGCGCGCTGCCCCAGGGTGCCCCGACGAGTCCCGCGTTGAGCAATCTAGTGAATAAGGCAATGGACGCCCGCCTGTACAACATCGCGGCGCACAGCGGCGGCAGGTACACCCGCTATGCCGATGACATTGTGTTTAGCTGGCGGCTGCAAATGCGGCCCCCGTCAGATTTTGAAGGGACAGTGCGGCGTGTGCTGCGCGAATACGGCTACAGGCTGCACCCGCGCAAAGGGTGGCATGTGTGGTCACGCACCGACGAACCCGAATTCACGGGGGTGGTGCTAACAGCGGGCGGCGGCGTGGATGTGCCCCCGTCTATGCGGCGGCTGATGGAGGGGTTGGCCGCCAGTGATGATCCCTACGATTGGCATCGCTTGCAGGGCTACAAAGGCTACCGGCAGATGGTGCAGCGCGGCTAGGCGCGTGCCTGTTGCTCCAGGTTGTATAAAAACGTCCCGGCGGCCATGTTCGCCTTATCAACATCGGCATAGAAGTAAATGTGCTTCGCAGGGATCATCTGTTGCAGTACGCTGCCTGCAATTGCAACCGCTTTGGGGCAGTCCACAACAAAGGCGGCCTCAAATGCGCTGTACCCGTGAATGACCCCAAGGACACTCGGCACATTAAGGGGGAAGCGCTTTAGGTGAGTCATGACGATGATGTGGACGTAGTGTGGCACGCGCTGAGCGTCTGCGAGGTCTGCGATGCGTTGATGCGACTCAGCGATGTCTTTGAGGGTGACATCCCCCACCCAATGCTGCTCAAATATGGATCGATCTGTCTGATAGATTTCAACTGGCATCACAACCTACCTATAAATCCTGATTATCAACCTAAATGTAACGTAATGTAATGTAATTGTCAAGCGCCGTCAGGTGAGCGTTGGCTAAAAGTGGGGTTGCCGTGCAGCACCGCCTCACCCGCTACGGTTAGGTTGGATGCAACCGTATTCACCTACGAAAGGGCAAAAACCCGATGCGACCTTACCGTCACCCATATGCGCACACCCGTGCGTGGCTGTACCTGTTTCTGTTTGTTGGGTTGCTTGGCTGGCTCACCTACCTCACCGCGTGATTCCGCGCTACACTAAAGGCAATAACCACTGGAGAGCTTGGTATGTTGCCAATTAACCAGCAAGTCACGTTTTTGTACGTGCGTGACCTGGAACGGACGCGTGAGTTTTATGAAAACGTTATGCTATTGCCCTTGGTCTTGGATCAAGGCTTCTGCTGCATCTATCGCGTTACCGAAACAGCGTTTATGGGCTTTTGCACGCGTAACGGCACAAAGGTCTTCACGGAGGATGTGATTCTCACACTTGTTATGAACGAGGACGGTGCAGTTGATCGGTGGCACAGTCATCTTCTCAAAAACGGTGTCACTATCGAAAAGCCGCCCACGTTCAACCCCATCTACAACATCTATCACCTGTTCCTGCGCGACCCAGACGGCTACTTGCTCGAGATCCAAACATTCCGTGACATGGCATGGCCGCGAGCATGACAAGCGCGTGATTTTATTGGAACTTTCCTGTTGCGGGTAACGTCTTGCATTACACTGAAGATGACACACAAACCGTAATGAAAAGGGAATGTTATGTCCAACGAAACCCAGCGCCCGCCGTTCACTGACCCGCGCCGCACCGACCCTCGTCGCAACATTCTTTGGAATAATGTCGGCATCACCGAAGATGTGCGCGTGGATGTGGCAGAACGCGCGCTCAACAGTGGGGAGTACCTCATGCTGTGCAGTGATGGCCTGTGGGAATACATCGAAGACGACGAGATGCAGCGCATCGTGGTGGCAGCGGGCACCCCGCAAGCAGCCTGTGATCGGCTGGTGGCCCTGGCCAATGCCCGCGGCGGCGAGGATAATATCAGCGTGATCATTATTCAGGTCAACGACTGATGAATCGACAGGCAATGCGTAAAGGCGTTAATTTGACAGTTTTTGCAGTGGTGACGGTCGTCGTGTTGTTTTTGGGCGGCCTATCGTGGTGGTACGCGCTCATGTTCGTCACCCCCGGCAGCAGCCAGCCCTTCTGGACGCCGGCTGAGTACGGGTTAGCGCCAACGGAACACACGCTCACCACGATTGACGGCATCGACATCCACGCATGGTATGTGCCGCCCCCGCCGGGCAGCGACCGGGTGATGATCTATTTGCACGGGCAGGGCAGCAACCGCGCTCATTTTTTGCCCAACGTGCCCCCCATGTATGAAGCGGGCTACGGCGCGCTCATGATTGACACACGCGGCCACGGCAAAAGCGAAATGGCCTACCGCACAATGGGCATTGCAGAAGTGGCCGATGTGCGCGCCGCCACCGAATTTCTACTCGCGCAGCCGGAAGTCAACCATGTGGGCGTGATGGGCGCTTCGATGGGGGCCAGCATTGCGCTGGTCGCTGCGGCGCAAATCCCGGAAATTGAGGTCATTGTCGCGCTCAGCCCGTACTCGTCCCTGGTGGACGTGGTGGGCGACCGCGCCCAGCAGATGTATGGCTTTCCACCGCGCCCCACCGCTGACCTCGTCATCTTGTGGATGAACCTGTACACCGGCTACAACGTGTACGACAGCAGCCCCAAACAGGCCGCCACCATGATTAGCGAGCGCCCGGTGTTGTTGGTTCATGGCACGGCAGACCCGGTCATTCCCGTTGTCAGTGCAGAGCGCATCCAGGCGGTGGCAGGTGATAACTTCACCGTGTGGATTGAAGACGGCGTCGGTCATGAAACCGACTGGTACACCCGCCGCAACCGCATGGATGACATCATTGCGTTTGTGGAGCAGGGCTTTGCGCCAGTGACGGTTGCCGAGGCGGGGTAGCAGGCGCAGGACGCCACACGCCCTGTACAGCGTCCATCCAGGTGACAACCAGCGTGTGGGGCACCGTTAGGCCAGCAATCAGGGCCAGGTACAGCCCCACTGCTGCAAGTAAATCGTCAGGCTGAGTGGGTACGAGCCAGTACAACCCGCCCAGCATGGCCAACGCCACCCCCGTCAGCGGGGCCGCCTGCCGGAAGAAACGCCCCAGC
>CAWUJQ010000468.1:0-3664 GCA_963922445.1 uncultured bacterium | reverse complement strand
CTGCCCGCCGTGAAAGCTGGGCGTGCCGAGCAGAATCGCGTTTGTTTTGAGTCCAGCGGCGCGGTCGGCATTGACGAGGCGGTCGTAGGCGTCCCAGGTGTAGCGCGCCTGGGCACGCTCAATGTCACGCCAGTAGATGGGGTAGCGCGTCCAGCCTGCCCCCAGTTCCAGCGCCTGCTGATAGCGCACATCCGCGTCACGGCCCAGGTTATCGGTGTGCGCAACGAATGTAATACCCAGCTTATCCGAGCGCAGGTAGGCCTGCTGGCTCAGGTCAAGCGGACGCACATCCTGGGCTGCGGCTGGGACGACCCAGCCCAGCAAGCAAATGAAGAATATTTGACGCAAGCGAATCGTAGACATAAGTGCCCTGGTATTCCCGCCCATAGGTACCAGTCTGCCATATTTCGCGTCAATCGCCTAGCACAACCACCGGCTAAACGTAACGATAAGTTAACTTGCGTTACGCTGTATTACATTGTACGCTGTTTAAGAAGTTGTCTAATAAAAGGGTCAGGGTCCATGAAATCTTTATCGTTACGTTGGCTGTTTGTCCTCGCGTTTGGTGTGATCGTCTTGTTCACGGTAGTCGTTGGTTTCGTGAGCTTCCGCTCGAATGCGCAAATCCTGAGCGAGATGACAACCTTGACGGATACTGCCGCACCAGCGTTGGTCGCACTCAATCGCATCAACACATTGGCGTTTCGCATTCAGGCAGAAGCGCTGAGTGCTGCATTACTCAGTGGGGAAGATGATGATGAGGCCGAAAGCGAAGAAGCCGAGGCTGAAGAAGCGCTAGAGGAACTACAGGGATGGTTAGACACCTATGACACCTTGGCCCCCAGTCCCGCAGATGCTGAGGCGTTGCGCACCTCGGTTGAGGCGATGGTGGCCGAGAGCCTGGAAATAGCGGAATTGGCCGAAGACGGTGCCCCTGCCGACGAGATCGTAGAACAAAAAGAAGTCGCCGAAGACGCTGAGGGCGAGTATACTGATATTCTGGCTGCCATCCTGGAGCGAGAGCAGGCGATTTTCGATGCCAGCCAGGCCAGTGCGGTCACAACCACCGAGCAAACGCGTAACATAGTCCTGGGTGGGGTAACCCTGGCGGTTGTCGGCTCGATTGCGGTTGCCCTTTACCTGGCGAACCAGATCGTTACACCAATCACCCGCCTGAAAACGGACGCGGTGCGCATTGGCCAAGGCGGTCAAGTTGACGACAGTGCCACCTTCCCCGGCAATGAAATTGGTGTGCTGGCCGATGAGTTCAACAATATGGCGACCAACCTACTAGAGCAGCGCAAACTCGCTGAAGCCGCCAGTGCCGCCAAAACGAGCCTGCTGGCCCGCGTTAGCCACGAGCTGCGCACCCCGTTAGGGGCAGTGCTGGGTATGGGCGGGATGCTGGCAGCAGAGGAAGACATCAAAGACGACCACCGCCAGCTTGCCAATTACATCGTGCAGTACTCCAATGAACTAACGGTGCTGGTCAATCAACTGCTGGAACAAGCCCGTTGGGAAACCAGTGGCAAAGACGCCACCCTAAAGCTGACCGCGCTCGTGCCGCGTGACCTGCTGCAAGAGACCGTGACCAAGATGGCACCCCAGGGCAACCAGAAGTCCGTCGAACTAACCTTCACTTGTGAAGACAGCCTTCCGCAAACCGTCACCGCAGACGAAAACAAAGTCCGGCAAATCCTCAATAATTTGGTGACAAACGCCCTGAAGTTCACCGAGGAAGGTAGCATTACGCTGCACGCCTACGGCCTGCCGGGTGATAAATGGGCGATTGATGTAACGGATACGGGCATCGGCATTGATGAGGCGGCAGTCAGTCGAATATTCGAGGCATTCACACAGGTAGACGAAGGCGATACCCGTGAGTACGGTGGGGTGGGCCTGGGCCTTTCTATCGTCAAGCAGTTTGCTGATTTAATGGGCGGTCAGGTGGCAGTTAAGAGTAAAACTGGCGAGGGCAGTACTTTTACCGTTACACTTCCAGTTACTGTTAAAGATTTAAAACCTGAAGGGGCAATTTAGCATGAACATAAAAGCGCTCGCACTGGTTGTAGAGGATCACGCAGGGCAAGGGATTGTGTTTAAGTCTGCCTTGCAGGAATTGGGCCTGCGTGCGGCCCTCGCGCCCGACGGCGAAACCGCCGTGGAGCATCTGGAAGGTGAGACACCACACCTCGTTTTGCTGGATTTGCATTTGCCAGGGCTTACTGGGGAAGAAGTTCTACAGAAGATACGCCAGCAAGGGCATCTCACCGAAACCAAAGTCATTATCGCCTCCGCCGATTCCACGCTGGCAAGTACGCTTGAAGATGACGTTGATTCCGTTCTGATCAAGCCCATTGAGTTCGATCAATTGAAAGCCATCATTCGCGAAATATTGGAGCAATGACCATGACAATGACCGCCCTGATCTTTGAGGATCACCCCGGCCAAGGCTTTATCTTTAAAGCTGCCCTGGAACAGGTGGGGTATAAGGTACAGCTTGTGCAAAATGGCAAACTGGCGCAAGATCGGCTGGCCGGTGAGGTGCCCGATCTACTTGTACTCGACCTGCATATGCCGGGGATTAGCGGCGAGCAGATTCTGAAAGACATCAAAGCTAACCCACGCTTTGCTGAAACCCGCCTCATCATCGCAACGGGGGACGTAGGGAAAGGTCACGCGCTGGCCGATCAGGTCGATCTTGTCCTCTTCAAACCGATTGGCTTCGACCAGCTCAAGGCCGTTGCTCGCCAGGTTGAAACGCTCGGATAGCGTGTAGGGGCATATTGCCCCTACACGCAGTATACCTTTTACGACGAGGGCAGGCTGCCACACGCCCCCTCTGTGCGAATAATGTCCTCACGGATGAACGAGCCGTCGTCTAGCTCGTACCAGGTGAAGCCATCGCCGCCTTCGGTTTGCGCCACAGCTTGCGTAATGGAACCGCTTTGCAACTGGCCGGCAATGGCGAAGTTGGTGCCGGGGCCGCTGCGACGGTTGACGGTGCTGCTGGCGATGATCTCACAGGACTGTGCCCCGGACGACACCCGATACACCCACACATTGAGCGCCTCACAGTTGGTGACCGAATTGGGATCGGACACCATGCCCAGGCCATAAAACCCGCTGCGATCCGTCACCGGGAAGCCGTCCACGGCCAGTTCGCCGTCCAGGTAAACCGTCACTTCGCCGTCCACCAGAATGTAGAGGAAGTGATGCGGCTCCGTGCTGTCGTAGCCAATCGGCCCGTAGGTGAAAATGCCCTGGTCTTCGGGGAGTTGCGTGTCTAGCAGGTAGGCGAAGCCCTGGTTGGTGGTGCCCACAATCAAAAACTCGTCCAGGCGCTGCGGGGTACCCGTCATGCGGGCGGTGAGGCCACACGTTTCGAGTTCGGTGGAGGTAGAGTTAAAGTTGATCTCACCGGCCATGACCACATCGGCAAACGGCGAGTTCGCGGCCAAATCCACATAGCCCGACCCAGCAGCATTCGCAAATACGCGGTCTTCCTGGAAGATGAGCGAGCCGCCTTCTGGCACCACACCGAGCGCCGTTAGCTCAGACATCGCAATTTCCCAGCCCAGGTCATGGTTTTGCAGGCTGTTGGCAGATGGCGGCGGTTGTAGGGGGGGCGTGGGCGGAGCCTGCGTGGGTGCGGGGGCCTGCT
>CAWUJQ010000467.1:0-3669 GCA_963922445.1 uncultured bacterium | reverse complement strand
TGGGGCCGATTACGTTGGCGGGGTTAACCCCTGGCACACTGCAACCGCTTGACCCTGAAGCCGTCAAAGCGCTGTGGCGCAGCGTTCGCAGCCGTTAAGCGGGGCGCGATTCGACCATATTGTACGCACCCAACATCAGGGCTTGTGACCAGTCCAGTGAACAGTCGGCACAGCGCAAAAAGTCCAGGGCAATGTCCACGTCCATGGTGGCTTTGGAGCGCGTTTTAGTAATCATCTGGGGTACGATGTCCGCCAGGAAGGTGACAACGGGGTTACTTGTGATCGAGATGAGCCATTCCAGCTTGGGATGGTCAATGAACGTCATCACCCCCCGAATTTCCATCACGTTGACCGGATAGCTGGCAACATCGCGGGCATCGTTGAGGATGTGGCACGGCGCTGTGGCCTCATCCATCAGGGTTCTGACGGCGGCACTCACCTGCTCAATGGTATCGAGAGTGACGGTCGCGTCCCATCGAATGTAAACGACGCGCTGCGGGATGTACCAGTTGATTTGTGCGCCAACGTTGCTCATGTCCGGCTCCAGAATTAAGTTTCATTACGCAATCTTAGTATACATAACCTTGCAAAGCATTGCAATCACCTTTTTGAATTATGCTTGCTAAATGGTTTGTAGATGCAAGCGCAATGCTTGGAGCCTGCGTGGTGCGGTAGCCGTGGGGCGTGTTAACGCAACTGCGCCCGCAGTGTACGATCTACCCGGCACAAATAATCAATGGCAATCGCCTCCCTTAGGGTTAACGTAATGACAAACGCCTAAGAATCGGCTGGGAACAACGCATTGGTGGGCGCGCTCCTGTAAAATGAGCGGCATTCCGAACGCAACCGAGGTAAAGGCACACAGCCGATGAAGAATCCACTTTACAACGCGACAGAACGCCGCGCCCGCGCGTGGCTGCGCATCCTGATTTACGGCGGCCTGGTTTTTATGCTGGTGCAGTTGGGGCTGGCCATTATCGGCAGTGTGCTGCTGCTGCAAATCGTCAACGACCCGGCTCAGTTCTCACAGGAAGACCTGGGCCAACTGCTGCAAACCATTTTGGTACCCGGCTGGTATGCGCTCATTTCCACGGTGGTGGCTGTGGGCTTGTTACCCGTCTTCAGCCGCTACATTGACCGGCGCAGCTTCGATGATTATGGCCTGTGGCTGCCGCAGCTCACCTGGTGGCGCGACCTGCTGTTTGGCGCGGGGCTGGGCGCGGCCCTGATGGTGCTCATCTTCCTGGTGGAGTGGTCGCTGGGGTGGGTGCAGGTCACAGGCACGTTTGTTAGCACGGGCGGGGCGTTTGCGTCGGGGCTGGTGGTGTGGCTGCTGGCCTTCACGGGTATTGCCATTTGGGAAGAAGTGGCGTTTCGCGGTTACCTGATGCTGAACTTAGCCGAGGGCTTGAACGTGCCCGTTATTGGCACACGGGGGGCGGTGTGGCTCGCCTGGATGATCTCGTCTGTGGTGTTTGGGCTGCTGCACGGCCTTAACCCCAACGCGACGCTGATTAGCAACATCAACCTGTCTATTGCCGGGCTGTTTTTGGGGTTGGGCTATTTGCTCACGCGCAGTTTGGCCATTCCGATTGGGTTGCACCTGACGTGGAACTTCTTTCAGGGGGTGGTGTTTGGCTTCCCGGTGAGTGGGCTAGACCGGGATGTGACCGTGGTTGCGATTGAGCAGGGCGGCCCCACGATGTGGACGGGCGGCGCATTTGGCCCGGAGGCGGGGCTGATCGGTTTGGTGGCGATTGCGTTGGGGATGGTGCTAACGGTGGGGTACGTCCGGCTGGTTTACGGGCGCGCCTCCGTACAGACGGAACTGGCCGAGTACGAACCGCGCCCAAACGCTACGCCTCAGATTGTAACAAACGCTCAACCAACTGGATAAGCTTGTCGTAGTCGAACGGTTTGGCCAACATTAAATCCACGTGGTCAATGGCCGCCCGCACATCATCCGAGGTGCGCATGTGAGTGGCTGTGGCCAAAATTGTTTTCACAGCCTTGTCGGGGTCACGCTTGCGCACTTCTTGCAGCAGTTCAAGCCCCGTTAGGCCGGGCATATTGTGGTCGGCAAGGATCAAGTCGGGGAAGCCCTCTTCGCGCAAAATGCGCATGGCATCACGCCCGTCCTTGGCGGTAATCACGTTATAGTCATGGTTGCTGAACATGCGGTACAGCATCAACCGCACATCTTTGTCGTCCTCTGCAATGAGAACGGTCTTCGACATGGCACCACTCCTAGGTCGGTAGCTATCGCCCTAGGGTAGCACAAAATAGCGGGTGATGGCACAACGGGTGGCCTACGCCCGTGCGACGAGCCGCTCCACGAAGTCCGCAATATCGCGGATGCGCACGGGCTTTACCAACAGCAGGTCGATGCGCTCGTTTAGTTCAGCATGTTGCAGGTTGTGATTGGCCGAAATGATGACGCGCACCACCTGCCGCTTCGGGTCGAACTCGTCCAACATCTCAATTACAGCCTGGCCGTCTTTGATGGGCATGTTGAAGTCCGTCACAACAGCCCGTGGCAGCGGGTTGGTGTGCAGCCAGTCAATGGCTTCTTGGCCATTGGTCACGGTTTGCACGGCGTAACCGCGTTTGGTTAACGCCCGCTCCCAAATGTCGCGCAACATGTCGTCATCTTCTGAAATGAGGATGGTTTCCATAGGTTTTTTCGTGAACCTCATATATCCCGTAACTCTTTGTAATTATAATTCGGTTTCAATGATCTGTCCAACCCCCAGGCAACAGTTTTACGAAAAATTCATAACTGGACTCTAACTTGCCTTTTGTGTCACGGCAACGGCCCACCTGTCCATTCGGTGAGGTTGTGGCTGGCCGCCCGCAAAACGTGATACACTAACCCCCATCAACCCCATGTCGTTATAACGAGGCACAAGCAAACATGGACAAGCGAATCATCGAATTCGTGCGGGCGATGCGGGCGTCAGGGGTGCGCATTTCCCTGGCCGAAGCCCAAGACGCGCTCAACAGCGTGGACAGGATCGGCTCGCAGGATCGTAACGTCTTCCGCGAGGCACTCCGTGCCACCCTCATTAAAGATGCCAACAAGAGTAACGCGTTTGACTACTTTTTTCCGCTGTTTTTTGCGTCAAATAAGCCCCCCATGCAAAACATCCCGGATAACCTCTCCGGTGAAGACCAGCAAAAGCTGCAAGACGCGCTCCAATCGCTGATGGGCAACATGCAAGCGCTGCAACAACTGCTGCGCCAGATGATTAACGGCCAACCGTTTAGCGATGGCGACCTGCAACAGATGGCGCAAATGAGCGGCATGGGCGACAGCGACGACATGCGCGACCGCCGTTCTATGCAGCGGCGGATGCAGCAGCAAGCCGGGATGCGCCAACTGCAAGAGATGATTGAGCAGTTGATGCAGGAGCTTGAAGCGATGGGCATGGGCGAACAGCAGCGCGAAGAAATCCGCGAGATGCTGCAACAAAACGCGCAGGGCCTATCTGAGCAGATCAACAACTACGCCGGCACCACCCTGGCCGAAAACATGGCCCAAACCGATCCCGATCCCAAAGACGACGTGATGGATGTGCCCTTCACCGCGCTCGGTGACGAGGAAATTAACCAAATTCGTCAGGAAATCCGGCGGTTGGCGGCCAAGCTGCGCAGCCGGGCCGCCCTGCG
>CAWUJQ010000466.1:0-3677 GCA_963922445.1 uncultured bacterium | reverse complement strand
ATGCTGGACGCGAACGAACTGGTACGCGGGGCAACCGGGTCAACGCTGCCCACATCGCGGCGTCAACTGCCCAGCGCCGTCCACGTGGACGACGAACCGCAGCGTTTGCGCGTGCTGGTGGTAGACGACAGCATCACAACGCGCACGCTGGAAAAGAACATCCTGGAAACGGCGGGCTGTGACGTGATGGTGGCCTACGATGGCATCCAAGCGCTTTCGATCATTGCGGAAAACACCTTCGATGTCATCATTACCGACGTGGAAATGCCCCGCCTGGACGGGTTGGCGCTCACAGTGCGGCTGAAGAACAGCCCGGCCACGCGCCACATCCCGGTGATTTTGCTTACATCGCTGAACAAACCCGAACACCGCGAAGCCGGACTCGAAGCCGGGGCCGATGCCTATCTGGTCAAGTCACGCTTTGACCAGGACGAACTGCTGCACACGATTCAGGCGGTGCTATAAATTAGGAGGGCGAGGGCAAGCAGCGGACGCGCAACGGCGCGTCCGCCAGAAACCCCAGTTACTTTCTAAACAGACACTACCCGCCGATCAAAAACGCCAACACACGCGGCGTCACAAAGGACTCCAGCGCAGCGGCAATGAGCAAACCCGGAATCACCAGCCCCGCCCAAATTTTGACCGTGTCGCCAAACGTGTTCATCCACGCCGCGCCCACGGTTTGGCCACGCGGCGGGCGCGTAATCACGGCCCCGAACTTAAACGCGGCGGCGGTCGCCAATACAATCACGGGAATCTCGACAACCCCATGCGTCAGGATGCCCGCCCAAAAGATCGTCATATCGAACCCGGCGGCGTAAAGCTGAATCATCAGGTAGCCCAGCAGCACAAACACGGCTGGCGTTACGATGAGCGCCATCGCGCCAAAGCTGAACATGCCCAACAGCAGCGCCAGCGCCAGCACGCGCAGGTTATTCAGCACGATAAACACGTAGGCCCGCGTCTGAACAGATGTATCCAGCAGGTAGTCGAGCGTGCCGTTGTCGCGCAGGGCTTCTACTTCGCTCGGCATATCAAACTGAAATGCGGGAATCTGCGCTAGAATGATGCCGCCAATAAACGCAATCGCGAACCAGCCAATCGTCACCCAGGCCGCCCCGCCCAGGTGACGCACTGCCAGCGGCACTGCCCGCCGGTACCAGTCCACCAAACTCGTCGCGGGGGTCATGTCTTCATCTGCGGCAATGATGCTGCGCCACATGCGGCGGGCAATCGTGCGTGGGTTGATCTCATCCACGTTGCGGCCCAGCAGTTCCTCGCGGTTGAAGATGGTATTGCCCACACGGAAGAACATCACCACCACCACCAGCATCGCAAACGCGATAAGCCACAGTGAAAAAATGCCGTAGGGCGACTCGGCGTCCGGCGCAATAAACATGATGAAGCTCTCACCCTGAATCACCAACGTCATCGGAATAATGACAAAGCTGGCCAGCAGGTTAGCCGCACGGGTGGTGTTCGCCTGACTGCTCACCACCACCGCGCCGGTAATCATGACGAGTGCCTGCACCGTGGTCAGCACAAAAATTTGCACAATCAGCATCGGTTCGGGCCGCCATGCCAGGTCACCGCCCACCAGCAGCGTCAGATAGAACGTCATGCCGCCGTAGCTGGCCACCAGCGGCGGGATCATCGCGGCCAGGGTTTTGCCGATGTACAGTTCAGTGTTGGTCATGGGCGTGCTGAGGAGCGGTTCCAGGCTGCGGCGCTCTTTTTCGCCCACGAACGTTTCCAGCGCAATCACCAAAGACACGGAAATCGGGAAGAAGCCGACGATCATCAGCAAAAACGGAATCGACCGCTCCGCCAGCAGGGCGAAGTCACCGCCGTAGCGCAGCACAAAGTCAAAGAACTGCTGCGCGACAAACGTCGCCACAAACGGGAACAAAAACGTCAGGATGAGAATCGGCGTCAGGATGCGCCAGTCGCGAAAGCTGTCGATCACTTCGCGCCGTGTGATAATCAGCGCGTTGCCCATCATCGTGCGCCAGGTGTAGTTGCTACTGCCTGCCGTCCGCTCAATGGATGGCTGTGCGCCCACCGACGGGCGGTTAACGGTTGTCTCGGCCATGTGTTGCTTCGTCCTCTTCTACGGCTTTCAAGTAAACATCTTCCAGGGATTGCGATACCGGGGCCAGGGTGACCACCTCCATACCCAGGCCCATAATCTTGTTAATCACCTGCGGATTGGTCGTGTTGGGGTCGGGCACGCGGTAGCGTATCCAGTTGAGGCCGGTGTTTTCTACCGTGACCATCTCGTCTAGGTCACCCGCCAGGCCGTTAAGCTGCCCATTCACGCGCAGTTCCATCAGCGGGGTGCCTACAAACGTGCGCGATAGCTCGCTAAACGAGCCGTCCGCGATGATGCGCCCATTGCGAATAATCGCGATGCGGTCGGCCAAGAGTTGGGCTTCGGGCAGGTTATGCGTGGTAATCATGAAGGTGCGCCTGTCCTGGCGCAGTTCCAAAATGGCGTCACGAACTTGCTTGGCGCTCTGCGGGTCCATTGCCGATGTCGGCTCGTCCAGCAGCAGCACGGGCGGGTTATGGAGCATCGCCCGCACCAGGGCCAGCTTTTGCTTCATGCCCTTGCTGTATTCACCTAGCCGCTTTTTGAGCGCAAAGCCCAGGCCAAAGCGCTCCATCAGGTTAAGTGCGCGCTGTTTGCGGTCGTCTGCGTTTAAGTGATACACCCGCCCAAAAAAGTCCAGGTATTCCAGGCCGCGCATGCGCTCGTACAAGCCGTGCTGCTCCGTTAGCACGCCCACATGCGCCCGTACTTGCTCCGGCTGCGTGACGACATCATACCCGGCAATACGGGCGGTGCCGCTGCTGGGTGCCAGGATGCTCGTCATCATACGGACAGTTGTCGTTTTGCCCGCACCGTTGGGGCCGAGCAAAGCCAGCACGGTACCCGGTTCCACATGCAAGTTGACGTTGTCCACTGCGTGGAAGTCATCAAACTGTTTACTGAGGTTTTCGGTTTCAATCATATGCGTTAGCTACCCTTTAGGCTACGCCTTCATTCTTACATAGGCCCAAGGGCGGTACAATGAAAGCCGCGTTAATGTATGCGCTTGTCACGCTCATGGTATAGTGGATATATAGGTGGATGATCTATTTGTGGGTGCGTTCTGTCTTACTACCTACATGGTTAGAAACGAGATTGTAGGGCCGCGATATTGACGTTTGGAAAAATAATCTGGGAACGATGCGTTGTGGTGTTCAGCGGACGAGGCAGGCCTCGTCCCTACAGGTTGCATCTGTGACCGTGTAGGGACACGCTTCTGCGCGTCCGCCAAAAACCCCTGGTTACCCACTTAATTTCTGAACCCTCAATATCGTGGCCGCGTAAACACACGAATGCCCTTGAATAGATTCGCTCCATGTATTTACGCTTACGGGAGAGACAACATGGCCAATCGCAATGACAACAACCAGCGCAACAATCCAGATACCGTCGGCGGCCAGTTGCGGTCACTGGGGCGTGAACTGGCGGGGGCTATTGCCGGTTTCGCGTTTCAACTGTCGAAAATCTTTGTCAAAGGCGGCTTTGGGCTGTACCGCACCCTGAATCAGCCAGAAGCAGAAAAACAAGAGCAACCGGAACCGACGCAGCAAGCGCAGCCGCAAACGCGCACCAATCCGCTGAGCGG
>CAWUJQ010000465.1:0-3683 GCA_963922445.1 uncultured bacterium | reverse complement strand
ACTCGACCTTCCGCCGCTCCTTGACTGGCTGAACCACAACTGCGGAACATAAGCTTAGACGGGCTGCTGCACGAAAAGCGAGCCGCCCTGCTGCTGGACGGCCTCAACGAGCTGCCCGCCAGCCAGCACAGTGCCAAGTACCCGCAGGTGCAGCGCTTCATTGAACAGTACCCGGACCTGCTGGCGGTGGTGAGCTGCCGCGAACTGGACTACACGCTGGACCTGGGCTTCGACAAGATCAACATCACGCCGCTGGACCCCCTTCGCATTCGGGAGTTTGCCGGGCGCTACCTGGGCGACGACCGGGGCAATGACCTGTTCTGGAAGCTGGCCGGCCAGAAGGCACGTAAGCGCTATCATTCCTTTATGAAATGGGCAGAAGAGGTCGAGTTTGCAGATGCTGAGGCTCACTTTTGGTTAAATCAGGCACTATCGAGAGTGAGTAAATCCGACGTATGGAAAGAGTGGGATGTCTGGTTGTATGAACGCGAGAAACCATCTGGCTTGATGATTCTGGCTCGCAACCCATATATGTTATTGATGCTAACAAGTGTTTATGCAGAGGAAGGCAAGTTGCCAGATAACCGAGGCCAGTTGTTTGGCACTTTTGTGGAAACACTGTTAGAGCGCGAACTGGTACCTCAAGTGGAATAGGCACCACTTAAGGAAGGGTTAGCAATTGTAGCCTACGAGATGCAGGTGCGTCGCGCAGAGGCGGATGAAGAGGGCAACAACGCACTAACCGTGCTAACCCAAGCAGATGTGGAAGATATTCTGGGTGAACGTTTGCTCTACCTTGCGGGTAGCGCAACGCTGCTCGACATCGGTGAGCAGGTACGCTTCACCCACCAGTTGTTGCAGGAATACTTCGCTGCCCTCTACATGGACATTGAAATCCAAGCCGGGCGGTTGGAAGCGGAAACAATCTGGTATCCGGACAAATGGTGGGAGCGCACCAACTGGGAGGAAGCTGTTATTCTGTTAGCTGGTCTGTATAGTGACGACCCGACGCCTGTGGTCGAGTGGCTGATGGACGCACAACCAGAAGTGGCTGCACAGTGCATCACCCGTAGTGGTGCAAATCCTCCGCCTGAAGCAACAATGACAAAACTGCGTCAGGCATGGTTATTGCGCCTATCTGATGTTGACCATGACCCGGACCCGCGTTCACGAGCAGGTGTGGGTAGGGCGCTTGGTGTGCTAGACCTCGACAATCGCCTTGGAGTTGGGTTACGCACAGATAGATTACCGGATGTCGGTTGGTGTGAAGTTCCTTCTGGGTCATTCTTGATGGGGGGCGACAGAAAAGAAAAGTATATAAGAGCACCTAGGCGTGAGGTGACACTACCAACTTATTTTGTCGGTCGCTATCCTGTGACAGTAGCCCAATATGCTGTCTTTAATGCTGATAGTGGCTACGCCGAGCGTAAGTGGTGGACAGGTGCTGGCTGGGAACACAAAGAAAAAGACGATTGGAAAGCACCACGCTACTGGAACGATGCTCGCCATCACATTAGCAACCACCCGGTGGTGGGGGTGAGCTGGTACGAGGCGGTGGCCTACTGCGCCTGGCTGGATGCCCGTTACCGCGCCGCTGGCCTCCTTGCAGATGTGCCAGCGGACTGGACGATTCGGCTACCGACAGAAAGTGAGTGGGAGAAAGCGGCTCGTGGGGAGGATGGGCGTATCTACCCCTACGGCAGCATGTTCGACGCAAAAAAGGCAAATGTAGTCAGTACAGGGATTGACCGTACTGCTGCTGTGGGTATCTTTCCAGTGGAAGCGAATCCTTACGGCGTGGCTGATATGAGCGGAAATGTTTACGACTGGTGCCAGACGGTGTGGCGCGAAGACTACACTGAGGTTGAAGACAACCTTCTTGAGGGCGATCTGCTCCGCGTGATGCGTGGTGGTTCATTTTCATCTTCGCTGGCGACGGGGGTAATTCGTAGTGGTGAGTATCCAGAGGTCAGGGATTTTCATCACGGATTTCGTTTGTTGTTGGGGGCGTCCCTATCTTAAGCGCTGCTACTCTGCACTCTGGACTCTGACAGCGCCCGTAGGGCGCCCGACGGGGCATCCGCTGCACTATCACCCTGAGATGGTATAATCAAGCAACACAAGTGATGGAGATGAAACGTGATGGTAGACGCCACCCGCACGCGCATCAACGCTGCTGACTACTACCAGCTACCCGAGTATGCACAACACGACTTGATTCAGCTCATTGACGGCGAGGTCGTTATTGGTATGCCCCCTATCCTGAAGCATCAAGACATCGTCCGCGAAATCCTAATCCTGTTGGCGTTGATTGCACGCAAGGTGGGTGGCAAAGCTTATGACTCACCGATTGAAGTGCGCCTCGATGACGACAACGTGTTTGAGCCGGATGTGCTGTACATCAAGCCGGATAATCTCGCCATCACACAACAGGATGAGAAGCGTATCGTCGGTGCGCCGAACCTCGTGGTAGAGGTTTTGTCGCCTGGCACAGCGAAGTATGACCGCCAGGAAAAGTATCAGGCGTATGAGCAGCACGGCGTGGGCGAATACTGGATTGTGGACCCGGTACACGAGACGATCGAGGTGTGGACGCTGGGCGAAGATCGTCAGTTTGTCAGGCAGGGCGCTTACGGCAAAACAGGCACATTTCAGTCCGTCACGCTGAGCACAACGGTCACGGTCAAGCCGATTTTTGACGTATAGCGTCATCACGCAGTGGGGTAGGCTGCTGAACAACGCGGCCTGACGCTCGTCGGCGAAACAGGCGCAGACGGAGCCGACAATTACCGCCCGGACGACAGCGCCGGTGATTTTCTATTCAAGGAGACAGCCGCTTTGCTAAACACACTCCCGCTTGAACAGATTCATACCTTCTGCCAGCAGCATCACATCCGTAAGCTGGCGTTATTCGGGTCGGTGCTGCGGGGCGACTTCAACGCGGACAGTGACATTGATGTGCTGGTGGAGTTTGAACCGGGGCACGCGCCGGGCTGGGAGTTCATCACGATGCAGGACGAACTCACACATATCCTTGGGCGCCGCGTGGACCTGAATACGCCCGGCTTCTTGAGCGAGACGTTCCGCGACCAGGTGCAGCGGCAGGCATATGTGGTCTATGAACGAACTGGATAAGAACCGCCTCACGGATATGCTGCGGGCTGCCCAGCGGGCACGGGCTTTTGTTGATGGCAAAACCCGCGAGTCCCTGGAGGAAGATAATGAAGTGTTGGGGTTCGCGGTGGTGCGAGCGGTGGAAGTGGTGGGCGAGGCAGCGAGTAAGGTCACGCTGGAAACACGCAATAGCCTCACGGACATTCCCTGGCACAACATCGTCGGTATGCGAAACCGCGTTGTACATGATTACCTGAACGTGGACTACGATATCGTATGGGCGGTGGTCACTCAAAACCTGCCTGATCTTATTGAGCAGCTTGAGGCTATTCTCGCAGATACATAGTGTTCCGCCTGGACCACTCACTGCTCGCGTATCGAAAGACAGCGCGGGGGATTCCCCCACACCCCCTTAGAGGGCGGCTGGTGTTGAGTGTCTACGCCAACCGCCGCCGAGAGTCAGAGGCCAGAGTTCAGGTGCGCGTGGACACTGCACCTCGCAACAGAGATCAGAGCTTATGGATAACCGCATTAGGATGAACATGATGTGTACTTCTGCATAAAGTTGG
>CAWUJQ010000464.1:0-3692 GCA_963922445.1 uncultured bacterium | reverse complement strand
TCACCCCGGAGTGCCTATGTATTCGTTCGTAACGGAGCCATGGCCTTTCGGCGTGGCTAAGGCTGGTCAACACGGGCTTTCAGCCTTTTGGCTTCAAGCCACTGACTTTGAGTCGGTGGTCGTTGACAATGTCAAGTTCCAAACGTTACCAAGTGTGTCCTGTGATGGGAGAGTTTGTCACAAAAGGGGCGGTACGGCAAGCGATAGTGTTCGGTCAAAGTGACCAAGAAATGGATGGGATTTGTTTGGCGGCGGGCGGGTGTGTCGTGCAGTTTGGTGAATTTGTACGAAGCGAATTCGCGGTTGGGGTTTGTGTTAAAATACAGCAGTCGGGGGTAATGTAGTGTTCAAAATTATCAATGGCGTTCGTTTGACTTGATGACTCTAAAGGGATATCACCATCAGGATCATCAAAATCGCTTCTATAACTCACATCAAACGATTTCAACCAGGACACAATAAGATTGGCATCGAAGGCATGGACGGCAAAATTCAATGGTTTGAGCTTGTTTTTGGTGATGTGCCAAACAATGTGAATCCCCTTAACCCACTTAATCAAATTAGTGGGAGAATTCCGTCGTTAATCAGGCGAGCTAGTAACAATACAAGCGCATTTGTCGTTAGACGAGTTGAGATTGCTACCGTAAGAGCCGATAATATGCTTGCATTTGCACACAAAATGGTTGAGGGGCCACAGGCCAAGTACAATTTGATGACGAATAGTTGCACAACCTTCTGCGTCGCAACCTTGCGACAAGGCGGATTCAACGTACCCGTGACTATAATTCGTCCCGTTGACTTAGATCGGTGGGCTAGGAACAATTCTTATAAAAGCTAATTCTGTACGAGTGTGAGCCTGAACAGTTTGTGCACGAGCAAAAGGTGACAAGCCAATGAAGCAGGGTGGCAAAGTTAAATTCGAGAACGGGTTGCCTTCCGCAGATGCAGTCCTCAGTTTGCTACGTCAACGTACAGGCCTTGATGTCCGGTTTGTTGATGACAAGGGTGGCCTGTACAACGAGGCGTTCCCATTTGGCACAGAGTACTACGATCATGGTAATTGTGTGATGTTGGGCAGCTACCTTTTTGGCAAGGACGCTTATCTGTTCTATGCCACGATCAACGTCTTGACGGAGATGGGTGGGGAGGTTGAATATCCGACCGATGTCCCGGACTGGTCAAGGCAAGCATGGCGCGATGTACTGAAAGATCAACCGAATCTGTTGTCCAGACTTGTGTCTGTTTTGACGGGGGGTGTGACATGACCCTGGCTGTGATCTTCTTCGCGATCTGGTACGCCATCAATATCCTGCTCTCTGTTGCTGTTGCGTTGACGTTTTTCCGCACGCGACCCCAAAGCATCAAGCCGGACCAGCATCGTTCCACTGCCCCGACAAGTGAATCTTCTATGTAATTGCAGACTGTGGCCTACCGCCAGACTAGCGTGGGGGTGGGCAGCCAGATGACTGCCCACAGCAACAACAATCTCGCCTAGCGGATGAGCACGACGACGCTGTCACGTACCGCGCTGCCGCGCAGGTTGTCACCCGTCAAAACGCACTCGTAGATGTTATCCTCGCCGCCAGGGACAACGCTAAAGCTGATGTTGTAGTTCTGCCCCGGTCGGATGGTGATGCCTGGGCCAAATGTGATTTCTGCCGGGCTAAAGGTGGTCTGGTCAAACGGCCCATCCCGACGGATGCGGTCAATGGTGCCGCCCGTGCAGGTAATTTCAGCGTTAAGGAGCGGTTCCTGACTGCGGTTGCCAAACTGCACGGTGAGCCGGGGCCGTTCGGAAGCCGTCACGCTGATTTGATCATTGTGGTTGAACTGGATGTAGCCCTCGGCCTCTGCTTGATCGACAGGAGCAGGCACACAAGTGAAGATAATCCCGATTGGGGCAAAGTTCTCGTCAACCACGACGGGGCGCACCGTGACGAATACACCCGTGGACTGTGGGACGGTGAATTGAACTTGGCCGGGCAGGTCGGCTTCGATGGTGGTGTCGAACGCGTTGTTAACGCCTTCGAAGCGGGCCGTGAAGCGCGTGGCAGGGTTTTCCAACTGCAACGTGCTAATCACAATCAGTTCACCCTCAAAGTAGTTGAGCGATCCGAAGCTAAGGGCGACGGTTTCTCCAATGGTATCGAAGTCACCGTTGTCTAGTCTTTCGCAACCTTCGCTCAGGCTTTGGGCTTGGGCAGCCCCCGTTACTGAAAAGGCCATGACTGCAACCGCAGCCAACAGCACAGCGCACACCCATTTTTTCATGTGTTACAAGTATCCTTTCAGAAAAGTATTGCTGGAATCAATATACGGGTTTTGGCGTCAATCGCAAGCCGAAAAACGTTCACAAATGGCCTATATTTGGTGAGGATGGGCCGACCACGACCCATCCCGGTGATGCAGCTACCCGGCAGGCTCTTCCGTTGTGACAGGTGCGGGGGCCTCTTCGGTCAGTGGGGCAACCTGCGCTTCGACGGTCACCTCGGTTGGCTCTGTCGGTACCTCGGTTGCTTCCGTCGGTTCGGTGGGGGCCTCGGTCGCTTCGGTGGCTGTCTCCGTCACTTCGGTGACGATTTCCGTCGCTGTCTCCGTGACTTGAGTGACAGTTTCCGTCGCTTCAGTCGCTGTCTCCGTCACTTCCGTCACGGTTTCGGTTGCTTCAACGGTGGCCTGTGTCGGCGCTTGTGTAACTTCCTGCGTCACGACAAGTGCGGGTGCGGCAACAAACGGCAGGTTTGCACACGGCCCCTGCGCGCTGACGATTGATGACGCAATCCAGACCAACTGGCCATTGTAGTTCGCATAGAACCAGCCGCCGTTTTGCCCGGTGGCAATAAGTGTCGTTCCAGCAACGACCGCCCCACTCGCTGGGTAGTCCACACTTGGCCCCTGGCGGAGGTTCGCGCCTGTTGTTGTCGTCAGGACGCAGGTATTGGCCGGGAGCGGTGTGCCCGTTACAGCAGGTGTGCCTTCGGCTGTCACACCCGTGAGTGACACTTGAACATCCCCGGCTTGAGTGGGGTCTGCTGCACTGAGGGACAGCTCATAGATGCCTGTGCCCGCCGGAATAATGAATGAGGCACTTTGCACGCCGCCTGCTACCACGGCTAACGTCTGGCCGTCGGGGTCGTTCAGGGTCGCGGAAAACGTAAAGTCGGGCGTTTGGCTGGCGATGGTGACAGGGATGGGGGCTGGCCCGGCAGTGATGCTGTATTGCTGGCGGGGTGCGCCCTGGGGAATAGTCAGGGTGGTGGTTTCCGTTAGGGCAATGCTAACGGCCAGCGGACGCTGCCGCAGGGCCAGCGAATAGGTGCCTACCGCCCCGCTTGGGCTGCTCACGATAATGCTGTAGGCTCCATCTTGGGGCAGCCGGGCGATAATCTGCGCGGCGTTGTCCAGTTGCAGTAGCGGGTCACTATCGCTGAAAGCCAACTGCCCGGCAGCACCCACCAGCGCAACGCTTGGCATCAGGGCCGGGTCATGGCCTAGCACGTAAATCACCACAACATCCCCGGTGGTGCCGTTGAAGTTGTGCAATCCCTGCGGCGCTTCGGCAGAGAGGGTGCTGGTGACGGTTTGACCGTAGGCAATCGTTCCGGCTTGCGCGTGCAGCACAGCCACAGATGCAATCAGGGCGAAAAGGGCAACGCTTACGACGAAGATACGTTTCATAGTCCTAGCTCCTT
>CAWUJQ010000463.1:0-3717 GCA_963922445.1 uncultured bacterium | reverse complement strand
GCACTGATCCTCACAGAGGCAACTCGTATGCCCGCAGAGATTGGGCAAGTGCTGCTGTTTGTCTTTCTGCTTCTCTGGTTTGCCCATTACATCATCGTCAACAGACGCCTACCACACTTTCCCATATCGCTGCTTCAGCTACCTGTACTTGGTTTTGTGGTAGCCGTTGGGCTGTCAGCCTTCACAGCCGTCTCACTAACAGCGTGGCTGACTGAGTTCATCAAGTGGACTGAAGTTGTTATCCTCATCAGCTTAGTGATGTTTGTGAGTCAGCGTTACGGCTGGCGCTGGATTGTTTACTTGCTCATCGCTGCTGCCTCTGCGAATGCGGTAATCGGCATCTATCAGTTCTTTGGCGGGAGTGGTGCATTACACCTTGTTGTTGTCGGGCGCTTCTTTCGGGCATTCGGCACGTTTGGCCAACCTAACCCATTTGGTGGTTTCATGGGGTTGATCGCACCCCTGGCCATTGCAACAACCCTCAATCATTTCATCGCGCTTTGGGTTGACTGGAAACATCGTGGTAAGCCGAGCCTACTCAAGATTGCGACATTACTTATTGTGGCGGCGGCAGCCGGAATGATTGTGTTGGCCCTTTTCATGTCCTGGAGCCGGGGGGCATGGTTAGGCTTTATTGCTGCGTTTGGCGTGATGACGGTAGCATTCCCGCAGCGTTTGTGGCAGAGTGTGATGCTGCTTTTTGTAGGACTCGGCCTACTTACTGTCGCTTGGTACGCGGACTTGGTGCCACAAGCCATCGCAGCGCGTTTGCAGAGCGTTGTTTTGGATATATCTGCACTTGATGATGCCCGTGGCGTCGAGATCACAACGGCCAACTACGCTAACATTGAGCGCCTAGCCCACTGGCAGGCGGCCATCAGGATGGCCGAGAGTGATTTCTGGCTTGGTGTGGGTGCAGGCAATTATGAGTTCGTCTATCCGGTGTATCAACTCATCAACTGGGATGAGCCACTTGGGCACGCACACAATTATTATCTAAACGTCATTGCAGAGACGGGTTTTGTTGGGCTATTGGCCTACGTGACGATGTGGGTTGTGTTTTACGGGGTTACTTGGCGATTGCGATACCATCCAGCTCAAACTGTGCGCCACATCGCGATTGGCCTGCTAGGGACATGGACTTACCTAGCCGTTCACAGCTTAACCGACAACCTTTACGTCAACAACTTGTTTATCTTTATTGGTCTTTCACTAGGCATTTTGGCCACCCTGCACAGGCAGCGGACTCATTTCAACCGTGTGGAGCTTTAGTTTATGTCACACACTGATGCGGCAAACCCACTTTACGTTCGGGCAGCAACCAAGCCTTGGCGCTTACTTAATCAGATCATTCTTGGCGTTGCTGGTCTATTCGGCAGTAAATCGAAGGAGGTTGAGCGCTTCCTCAAATTTGCTGTTGTTGGTGTCATTGGCACTGTAGTTGACTTCGGCACACTGCTGATATTGCAGGCGACAATTTTGGTGCCAGTTGTCCCCTATACAAATATTAAGGTCAATACAGCTATTACCATTGCTTTTTTGGCCGCCATCACCAGTAACTTCCTCTGGAATCGCTTTTGGACGTATCCAGATTCGCGCTCGCGTCCTGTGCAGCGTCAAATAGCGCAGTTTGCCTTTATCAACATGATTGGGTTGGTTATCCGTAATGTGTGGGTTGCATTTACACACCGGGCAATTGGCGCGTGGCTGCTGCCGTCGTTTGTGTATATTGCGCAGCGCATCTCCGAAGGGTATGTGCCAACAGCAGCCGCCGAAGCAAAAGTTGGCACATTGGGGTCTACCTTGATTGCTGTTGTCGTGGTCATGCTGTGGAACTTCTTCGCGAACCGCTACTGGACCTACAGCGACGTTGACGAAGTCGATTAAATCGTGAAAATAGGCATTGATTACACGCCTGCACATGAGCAGGGTGGGGGTATTGGGCGTTATGTACGCGAGTTGGTGTCCGCACTTTCACACCTTGACACTTCAACAGACTATCGCCTGTTTGTAGCAGGTGCTACTCCTTCAGACCGTCCAACCTCTCTTCATGCCAATTACAGGTGGTGCCCAACGCAGATAACACCCAAGTGGCTTGCTCGGCTTTGGCACCGTGCTAATATTTCTATGCCAATAGAACGCTTCACGGGTGATGTTGACCTATTCCACGCCACTGACTTTGTCCTGCCACCCGTCCGCCCCAATACCCGAACAATGCTAACTGTCCACGATCTGTCATTCCTGCGTACACCAGAAACCGCTGCCCCGCGCCTGCGTCGCTATTTGTCACGCGTGGTGCCGAAGTCTATTGCTACGGCTAACCACATTCTGGCAGATTCGGAAGCCACCCGACGTGACATTATTGAGATTTATGGCACACCACCAGAAAAGGTGTCCGTCTTGCTCAGTGGCGTCAGCAGCCACTTCCACCCGACAGATAATCCGGCGTTGCAAGCTCAAGTTCGTCATAAATACGGCATCAATGACACGCCGTATTTGTTCAGTGTGGGCACGGTGCAACCCCGCAAGAACTACGCACGAACCGTTGAGGCTTTGGTTAAGTTGCGGCAGCGCGGCTTTGACCTACAGGTCGTTATCGCAGGCGGGCGGGGTTGGTTAGAAGATCAAGTGTATGAAGCAATCGAAAAGCATAACATGCAAACGTTCGTGCAATTCATTGGTTTTGTTGATGATGCTGATTTACCGATTCTGTACGCAGGTGCTTCTGTGTCTATTTTTGCATCACTATACGAAGGATTTGGCCTACCAGTATTGGAGTCAATGGCCTGCGGTACACCCGTTATAACGTCTAACGTGTCGTCTATGCCGGAAGTTGCAGGTGATGTCGCACCAATGGTCGCGCCTAGTGATGCTGAGGCCATTGCACAACATGTGGAAAGGCTACTTTCCGATCCAGAAGTATACAGCGATGTGCGTCGGCGAGGGTTACAACACGTTAAGCAATTCACCTGGGAACAGTCTGCTCAGCAGCTACATGACCTCTATCAGCGCTTTGCCACAAAGTAGGGTTAGGCCATCTGTCATATGTCCGACGAGGTCATTTTGTCACCAAATACGTGCGATCTAATCCCCGATTCACCCACTCCCCTTGACGACTTGCACTGGCGGGTGCTACCAATAACAGTATAATCTCTCCGATTATCTTAGATTGATACTAGCCCCGCAGTTCTGGGAGGACAGGGTAATGACAGAAAACATTCAAGAACGCGTCACAAAAATTGTTGTTGATCTATTGGGTGTAGACGAAGAGCGCATCCAAACCGAGTCGCGGTTCCGCGAAGACCTTGAAGCAGATTCACTCGATCTTGTTGAACTTATCATGGCGTTTGAGGAGGAATTTGGCAGCGAAATTTCTGACGAAGACGCACAGCAAATCAACACGGTTGGCGACGCGATCCAGTACATCGAAAGCCACGTCTAATTTTGGGCGGTCAGGTAGGGCGTCTCGCTCTACCTGACCAATCCCTCAAATTGATTAGCGTCAACAAAAGCGCCGCGCTGAGCATCACCACATAAACACCAATACCCAACCCGTAATTCACTGCAAGGCCATAGCGCTGCCACAACATCTGCCCCCAAACCGCACCCGCCAAGCCGCCACTACGCGCACCCCCTACCCCAACAAAACTGCCCCACCCACGCCGCCCCGCTCGTTGGAGGACGAGGGTACCCAAGAGAACAGCCCCTAAAAAGACC
>CAWUJQ010000462.1:0-3721 GCA_963922445.1 uncultured bacterium | reverse complement strand
TAGAGCGTGCGTGCAATAGAAGCCCCCGCAATTTATTGCGAGGGGAGTGTCACAAACGGTTATGCTCGGCGGGGCGCTCTGTTCTGCCGAGCATGACAGCGTCTGCTGGCTGCGGTAACACTTGCATTTAGAATTTGATGAGTGTAGCCTTAAGTCTATTCCTCAGATGAATCAAACGATTGGTGAAATTTGTGTAGTGTGCCTAATCGTGCTTTGGGTAACTTCTTGCAGGTCGTCTGATTCCGCATTTGACAACCGTTGCTATCATTATACAACTCAAAAGCTGGAATTTTGTGGATTCACACCAAGAGCGTGAATTCCTTCTAGTCATCCGCATCATATCAAAGAACTTTATTTCACTTTGTACGCAAACATGGCACCCCCGCGTGTTGTGCGAATTCGACGGCTGGAGACGATTTCTATTATGACAAATAACTTGCTGGTTGAAGACAACAACCTGAACCTGCACATTGAGGATCGGCGCGAACGTGATGCGTGCGCCCTCATTTGTTCTGTTCGCAAAGGCGGGCAGGCAACCCACGGCAACGTCAAACGCACCATTGAAGCGCTGGCGCGCATGGGCCACCGCACCGGGTCAATTGATGGTGAAGGCGACGGCGTTGGCATCATGGTAGACATCCCGCGCCAGTTGTGGACGAAGCGCCTGTCGCAGGCCCGCTTGCGTTCTTCCCTCGCGACGGATCGCAACTTCTGGGTTGCGCATGTGATGATCCCCTACAGTGCGCGCACCCGCGCTCACTACCTTGTTGAGCAAATCTGCCGCACGATCAGCGCAGCGGGACTCGACATTCTGCTGGACAAAGAAGGTGAAGTGAACAGCGGTGTACTCGGTCGCAATGCCGAGCGCACAGAGCCGGTATTCTGGCAAATTTGTGGTTTGAACGGCAGCGTACCGACAGAAAACCTGGAAAGCACGCTGTTTGACCTGCAAACAAGCATCGAAAAAGACCTTGGCGTCCACTTCCCGTCGATTTCGTCGCATGCGGCGGTGTATAAGGTACAGGGAACGGTGGAGATTTTGCGCCGCTATTACCCAGAACTGCGCGACCCAGACTTCGCCAGTACGATTACGCTGGGCCATGCGCGGTACAGCACAAATACCAATACCATCTTCGAGCGCGTGCAGCCGTTTGGCGTGCTAGGCCACAACGGTGAGTTCAACACGATTAGCCGCTTCCGTATGGAAGCCGGGATGTTGGGCATCCCGCTAGACCCGATGAACTCCGACTCGCAGGATGTTGACCGCGTGGTGCAGTCGCTGTGCGTGAACTACGGCCTTGACCTGATCGAAGCGATGGAACTGGTCTTCCCGCCCTACGAACACGACCTGATCCAATCCAGGCCAGAACTGCGCGAGATGTACCAGGAGATGCGCCAGTCGTTTGGGCCGTTTGCCCAGGGGCCAGCGGCGGTTGCTGCCCGTCATGGCGACATTGCCGTGTTCAGTGTGGATGCGCTTGGCCTGCGTCCGCTTTGGTTCGGCGCTACGGAGAAGGAATACTTTGTGTCGTCAGAGCGGGGTGTTTATCCGCTGGATGCGATGATTACCGACCCTAAGCCGCTGGCTCCGGGCGAAAAGATCGCGCTGCGCGTGCGCCCTGGCCGCTACATTGATGTGCTGGAATACCCGGATATTCAACGGCATGTGTACAGCCAGTATCGCGACATTAGCCGGGACAATGGCGGTACAGAGACGCAGTTGCGGGCCTGGTCATTGAGTGACCTGCCGATTGCGCCACCCCCTCCCACGACAGGGCACGGCGGCAAGCTGCCCCAGGGCGGAGCTGCTTCTGAAGATGGGTATGAATACGAATATGCGGAGTCACCCGCACCCGTTGCGGTTGCTGAGATGGAAGCGGAGGTCGCCCCACCCGGCTCGGCGGGCCGCCCGTGGGAGCAAAACGCGGCTGAAATCAACACCAACACCATGGCCGCCCTCGGTTGGGAGCGCTACCACGTTGATGTGGTGAAATCCATCACCGAGACCAACAAGGAGCAAATTGGCTCCCTGGGCTGGGACGGCCCGCTGGCTGCCATCAGCAAGACGCGGGTGAACATGACCGACTTCTTCAAGGAGACGGTGGCTGTTGTGACCAACCCGGCGATTGACCGCGTGCGCGAGTCCGCGCAGTTTTCGAGCCAGGTGGTGTTAGGTGTGCGTCCGCAGCCCAAGCAGGGCACGCAAGAAGACGCACTGCGCGTTCAGTTAGAAACGCCGTTTGTGCTGGGGGGCTTGGATGTCGGCACGGCGCAGGACATGCGCGAGGTCGCCAGCCGCCACGGAACAATGACCCTGGAAGACATCCTGGATGTGTTTGAGGGCAAATTCGCTGTGCTTTCGACCAGTGCAGCACAAGGCGAAGGCATCGAAAAAGCCATCAAGCGCATTCAGATGGAAGCCATTGAGAAGGTACTGGAAGGCGCGCAGATTATTGTGCTGGACGACAGCGGCGTGTACGAGGGGCAGCGCCTGTGGATTGACCCGTTGATGGCGACGGCGGCGGTTGATCGCGCGCTGCGGACGGCGGAGTACACCCCGAACTTGCGCCGCCAGGCCGGGATCATATTGCGGTCTGGCGCGCTGCGCGACCTGCACGACCTGGCCATGTGCGTGTCGATGGGGGCCAATGCCATTGTGCCTTATGCGCTGTACGCGGTCGGATTAGGCTTGGCACCCCGCGCACCCAAGGAAGACCTGACCTCTCACGATATCATTGAGGGGTTGAGTACCATTGTGAAGGTGCTAACACAGGGCTTGCAGAAGGTCACCTCGACGATTGGGTGCCACGAACTGCGTGGATATGGACACTCATTTAGCTCAGTTGGGATGTCCGCCAGTATTGCGTCCATCTTCGGGACGCCGAATTACTACGGTTCTGAGGGGCGTGGCCTAACGTGGGACATGGTGCGTGAAGATGCTGAAAAGCGCGCTGCCGAACTGCGCGGCGAAGTGCGGAATAAGCTCGGCAATCCGGATCGCTTCTACCCGAAGATGTGGAAGAAGGTTGAATTGGTGGCGCAGGGCGAAATGACGCTGGAAGAATACACCGATCACCTGTTTAAGCTGGAAGACAAGCATCCGATTGCCGTCCGGCATCTGCTGGGGATTAAAGAGCAGCCACGCGCCGACGTAAACCCTGCTGACGTTGACCTGACCATCAACGACTATGACATGCCGCTGCTCATTAGCGCGATGTCGTTCGGGTCACAGGGGGAACTGGCCTACAAAGCGTATGCCGAGGCCGCTGAACAGTTGAACATCGTGTGTGTTAACGGCGAAGGCGGTGAAATGGCGGACATCATGGGCCGCTACTACCGCAATCGCGGCCAGCAGGTGGCGTCTGGGCGCTTTGGTGTAAACATTGAGCTGCTGAACAGCGCGGCATTTGTCGAAATCAAGATCGGGCAGGGTGCCAAGCCCGGAGAGGGCGGTCACCTGCCAGGGTTCAAAGTCACCGATCAGATTGCGGCGGTGCGCAGCACCATGCCCGGTGTGGCGCTCATTTCGCCCAGCAATAATCACGACCTCTACTCCATTGAAGACCTGGCCCAACTCATTGACGAGTTACACACCGCCAACCCGAACGGCAAAGTCAGCGTCAAGATTCCGGTTGTGCCGGGTGTGGGCATTATCGCGGTCGGTGTGGCCAAAGCCGGTGCCGATGTCATCAACCTGACGGGCTATGAGGGCGGCACGGGC
>CAWUJQ010000461.1:0-3726 GCA_963922445.1 uncultured bacterium | reverse complement strand
TGGCCCTGCTGCTGCTGTCCTTGCTGTCCCTGTTGCGGCTGTTGGGGCTGCTGGTAGAGCGGTTGTTCCGGTTGGGGCTGGCTGTATGGTGACGGTTGGGGCTGCTGCGGCACAGAAGACTGCACGGTCGGTTGGAAGCCGCCGCCTTCTTCGGGCGCGCCTGCGCTGGCCCCGCGTACCGCCTCATAGCCCAGGGTGACGGTTTCACCCAGGCCGATCATATCGCCGTTGTTTAGCGGCTTGGCCCCGGTGATGCGTTGGCCATTAATAAAGGTGCCGTTCGTGCTGCCCAAGTCTTCGATCGTGTAGCCACCGGCCCCGCGTGTAAAACGCAAGTGATGCCGGCTCACCTCCGGATCGTTAATCACGATGTCGTTGGTGATGTCACGGCCAATGGTGACGATGTCTTTGTTCAGATCGTAAGTCTGGTTAGGCTGTGGTCCTCGACGCACGATCAGCCGAAAGCTGCCGTTGCCCTGCATGCAAAGCCTCCCTGGGTGCCGTTGTGAATGGGTGCATAAGTCCGGTTAATCTTGCAGGAGTATATTGCACACTTTAGGTTTTTGGCAACCGGGCGGCGGGTAAACGCGGTCTTTTGCAATCGCTTATGCCTGTGGCTTGGGCGCTGCCCAAACCCGCCACTTTTCGAGAAAAGTGGACAAAAGCTTGCCCTTTCGGACGATTCGCGTCCGAAACGAAGGATTCAAAGGGTGAAAATCCTTTGCAGCGGGGCGGGGACGGCGTCACCGCGATTTAAATGGCTCACTTTGCAACAGAGATGCAGAGGAATCGTCGGCAAACCGGTGGGGCAGGTCGTGTTAAAATAAGCGATAGATATACGAATTTTATTCTTGGCAGCGTTGGGCAAACTGAGATGTATACGTTAATCGAAGGGGTGTATTACGTGGTCGGCCTGTCCCCGGACGGCGACTCGGTCAAGTTCAAAGCGAACAATCCGGCGCTGTGGGCCACCATCGACACAGACAACCGCGAACGCTTCGAGGAGGAACTTAAGGACGACGACGGCGTGGTCACCATTCGGCTGCAAGCCATTGACGCGCCAGAAACGCACTACAGCCCGCCGTCGCTGCGCACCCCGCGTGAACTCCAGGATAAGGTATCGACAGCGGGGGTACCCAAACCGCGCGGCGGCAGTCACAAGCAGCCCAAGCACCTGGGCGACCGGGCCACCAACATCGTGTTGGATTACCTGGGCTGCACCGACGTCAAGTGGAGGCGCTGGGGCCGCAATACCTGGATTGACGAGGCGATTATTGATGGGCGTAAGGTGGAAGACAAGTTCCAAGACGCGATACCAGGCTACATCATCACCAATGATGTAGAGCGCAACGGGCGTCCGTTGGGGTGGGTGTTCGCCGGGCCACCACCGATTGCAGATGGTTCCCGGTTAAGCCGCGAGGAGGTGGGCCAGCACATCACGGCCAGTGTGAATCACCGTTTGCTGCGTGAGGGCGCGGTGTACCCGTTCTTCTATATGGGCCTGCCGGGTGCCATTCGCATCCCGTTGATGGAAGCCGCCAAGCAAGCGCAGGAAGACAGCGCTCAGGATGACCTGTGGCTGCACGACCGCACCGCCGATGGCGTGCAACTGCCCAGCCTGCAAAAGCTATACCAGGATGAAGTGCTGTATCCGTATTTGTTCCGGCGGATTGTGCGCCACTGGCATCACAGCATGTTGACGCGCTTTTGGCACGGCATCGAACACGACCACGCTCACAACACGCTGCCGACGGATGACGACCTGACGCTCAACTTGGACGGCTTTTTTGATGAACAAGACCCGTGGATATTCGTGGTCAGCCAGCAGGACTTTTTGAAACTGAGTGAGGTCATGGACGTGCAAGGCACGTCGCTGCAAATGCACATCTACCCGTATGATATTGTCTTTTTGTCGTAGCAGGTGCCACAGGAGTTAAAGCCACGGTTGTTATGTCCCACTGCCTGAAACTATCCGTCGTTGTGTTGATGTTCGTCAGCGCGTGTACGCTCATCGCCCCGGATGAGCCGCCCCTGCCGCAGGGTGTAGCCACAGGTCAGGCACCAGATGCCGTGCTCACACCGCGCACGGCCACACCTGCGGGTACAGCCATCGCTGCGATTGACACCCCCACCCCACAACCGACGTGCCGCGCCGTCAACGATGAGGTGTTGGCCCTACGCGTTTCGGCGGACATCGAAGCGGACGAGGTGACGATATTAGATGCAGGCACCACCACCGAGGTCATCGGGCGCACCGGACGCAACACGTACTGGCAGGTACGCACGTCATTAGGGCGCGAAGGCTGGCTTGACGCCAGCGCGACCACGCTTTATGGCGAGTGCAGCGACGTGCCGATTACAACAGCAGCCACGCTCACACCTGCGCCCACCGATGGCCCCACTGTGCCGACCGTGCGCGTACAGGTTAACTTAAATGTACGGCGTGGCCCCAACATCCTGTTTGAGCCGCCCATCGGCGGCTTTGCCGAGGGCGACACGGCAGAAATCCTGGCCGTGAACACGAGCGGCGACTGGTACAAGGTGCGCTACGAGGGCGGCGAGGGCTGGATTAGCGGGGCAGCCGAGTTTGTGACTGTCACAGGCAACACGTCCGAGCTGCCCGTGGAAAGCGGGCCGCCTGTGCCCACGGAAACCCCCACGCCCATTCCAGCGACGGCCACACCGACTGTTGACCCGTCCACGAACTACCTCACAGACCCGTCGTTTGAGGGACCGTACACCGGGCGCGGCAGTGCCGACCTCAACATTCCAGCGGCGTGGTCATTCGCCTTTTATGACCAGCCGAGCAACTTCGACTGGCAAAACCTGCGCCCCACCGGGTTCCCGCACCGCACTGCGCCGGAAGTGCGCGGCGGAGAACTGTCGCTCAACTTGCAAAAAGACTTCGGCACGTTTACGGCGGTGGTCTATCAGCAGGTGACCGTGCCCGAAGACGCGCTGGTGCAGGCGAGTGCCTGGGCGTGGGTGCATACCTGCGACCCGGAACCGGCCATCTGTAACAGTGATCCGTCATCAGGCGCACGGATGCGCGTGGGCATTGATCCCAATGGCGGCACGAACCCGTTTAGCGGCTCCGTGGAGTGGTCGCAGTTTATTGCGCCGCATGACAGTTGGGGCAACATCGGCACGAGTGCGCAGGTGAATGGCACCACTGTGACGATGTTCCTGTACGCCACGCAGAACGAGCCGCGTGGCCTCAACCGCGCCTACTGGGACGAAGCGGTTCTTAACGTGGGGGGATGACGGATTACAGCCCGTATTCCTCGGCTGTGGGCCAGTCGGGTTCATCATCCCTCTGCAGGAAGACGCTGAGTTCGCTTTTCTCAGTGACTAGCTTCTGAATCTGCTCCTCGCTGACATCCGTAATCGCATCGAAGGTGATTTCGGTACCGTGTTCGAGTGGGCCGTGGATGGGCGTTAGATTCCGTATGCCACGGAACCGTGTTTGGGCCGATTTATTGTTTATCCGTAATGTCGGGTCGTGAGTGCTTTGCTCAGCACCAAGTTCCGTTGCTTTGTCGTAAGCAGCATCCGGCCCAGTGGCGTTCACCAGCATCCAGTTGATGAAGATCAGGCTTTTGTCGGCAGCATCCGGTTTCAACTCAAGCACGACCTCTGCAAGATACCACTGCGTTTTTTCTGATGTGTTGTCCATAGTCTCCTAAAACCTTTCTGTACCCAACAGCGACGGGAACCGCCGCCTTT
>CAWUJQ010000460.1:0-3736 GCA_963922445.1 uncultured bacterium | reverse complement strand
TGCCCCCAACGGGACTCGAACCCGTGTTTCCGCCTTGAAAGGGCGGCGTCCTGGACCGCTAGACGATGGGGGCGTTGCAACGCTTTGAAGGATAGACCGGGGGCAACGAGCCGTCAACAGTGGATTTGCCGACTCTTCATTCCTTAATGTTCGAAAGTTCCCTGGACAGCGACATAACGGGAAGCTGCGTCAAACCGGGGGGCACTTTTAGGTTGTACGTGAGTACATAGGCGTTGTATTGGTCAATGGCATCTTGGAACATAACCAACAGGCGCTCCCAGGTGCGATTGGCACGGCTCCGTTTGCCGATATCACCATGACGATCCGCATCACGCAATGTGTTCTTATAAGCCCGAAATCCCTTGCTTAGCTCCCGCCGAATTCGGCTTTGCTGTTGGTCAAGTGTTGCGCGCATCATCATCCAATCAGGAGCGATGTTGTTATCCTGCATGATTTTATAGGCCATGCGCTGGTCTTCTGGTGTATTCGGGTCATAATCGCCATTCAGGTTGAGCGGTTTACCCTCACCGGGCAAATTATCAAAAAGGCCGTCTTTCATTGCCTGACGAATCGCATGTTCCACAGGGGATAGATAGGACACGAGATATACACCTCTGCTTAGGTCAACTTACGGGTTGCCAATGCGCACAGACGACTGAACATTTCCGTCGGCATCGGTCAGTGTGGCCACATCATCTATCTCGCCCCAAACCGGCGTACTCAATCCCCAGAAAAGTTGAATTGGAGTGTTATCGCCAGCCCGGCTAAATATTGTGATGCTGCCATTTGTGAACAGCCGCTGCTCCGGCAACACAAATTCGTTCCCCTGTGCATCGGTGATAGCCCAACCGGTAATGTCGACGACAGCGCCATTGTTGATGATGCGTATACCCTCGGCAGTGATGTCCCCTGGGCTAATGACCTCAACGATTTCGACCTGGGCACTGATGGCTGTTGGGGCCAAAACTGGCGTGCGCGTGGCTGTTGGGGGTTCGGGAGTGTCCGTGGGTGGTTCAGTCGCGTCAGGTATAGATGTAGACGTGGGACCTTCAGTCGCCTCGCTCGTTTCGGTTGGCGTGGGTGTGGAACTAACTTCGGGGATATCGCTTGGTGTTTGCGTTTCGGTTGGCGTCTCGGTTGGATCGAGGAATGCTTCCACCGGACAGTTGGCTAGTGGAACAATAATGACATCCCCGATTTGCAGGTTCACCGCGTCCTCCTCTGTAAGACCATTAATGGCCATCAGCGTGAACCCGTTGGCGCCATAATCCTCTGCAACGATAAATGGCGCGTCACCATCTTCAATGACGTGCAAGATACAACCATCAGGTAGGGCGTTAGCTGTACTTTGCAGGTCAGGGTTATCCCCCGCGACCTCAGCATTGGCTGCTGCGACTTCGGCGCTATCGGCTGAACTGCCAGCGGCAGCACCGTCTTCGTCGTCTAGCAAGCCGGGAGGTAGGTCAATCTGCGCCGCCCCCGTTGCTTCAAACGTGGCCACCTGTGCAGACACGGTGCCGTCTACGGCTGCTGCAATGCGCGTGGAGTCCCCATTGGGATCGGGAGTGGGTGTTATGAGAATTTCAATGGTCACCGGCACAAAGCTCGTCCCTTCACGACCAGATGGCAAGACTTGTATCAGGCCTAGAGCCACCACGGCACTAACCACCACATTCATCGCAATAAAGCCGATGGAACGACCCCGCATAACGCCCTCTTTGCACGCAGTTTCTTGTAAGGTTTTACCGGGCGAACTATAGCACAGGCGACCACCCCTCACAACAGCCTGCATTTCTCACGAAAATCTTCCGTAATTGGTGCTGGGTTGTGCTAAACTTTTATAAAATTCGCTAAAAAGTAATGCCATGCCCTACTTAATCGACGGCCACAACCTGATTGGCCAACTCCCCGACATTTCGCTAGACGACCCACACGACGAAGCCAAGCTGGTGACAAAGCTGCGTTCCTTTTGTGCGCGGACAGGCAAAAAATGCCACGTCATCTTCGATCATGGGATGCCCGGTGGACGGTCATCGCTGTCTAACGGAACGGTGAAAGTGGTATTTGCGGCACGTCCCGGCGAGGCAGACGACGTGATGCTGGCGCGCATTCGCAAAACGCGAGATACCAAGGGCTGGATTATTGTCTCCTCTGATGAGCGCGTGCTTTCAGCGGCACGGCAGCGGGGCATGCGGGGCTTACGCTCAAGGGACTTTGCCGACCAGTTGCGTCGTCCAGCTCCACCGCCTAAAGAGGAAAACCCCAACGTGTACGTATCGCCATCAGAAGTAGACGAGTGGCTGCGGTTGTTCCAGGCAGGCAAGCCGCCTACGAAGCGTTGACGGGTATATCACGCTTCCAAAAGCGCCTCACAAACGTGCCACCTGGCATCGCTGCGACCAGGCGATAAAGCAAATCCCAGTCGTCATCCCGCAGCACCCCCAACAGCAGGATCATGACGATGTAAGCCAGGATGCCACCGACAATCCCCACGGTAAAATGCACCCGACCCAAAGCAATCATGGTGAGCATTGTTACAGCAGTTGCCAGTGCAGGCTGCACAACTCGTCCAAGCCATGCCGCTGTATTGCTGTCGTTGCGCCGGAAGTCCCACAGCAGTGCAGCCAACACAACCGACTCCGCAACCACCGATGCGTAGACCAACCCCATAACCCCTGCGTTAAAACCGATGAGCAAGGTAAGGTTCAGCGTCAGGTTGATACACAACCCGCCCACACGCAGCATCAGCAGGCGGCGTTGGCGATTTTGCACCATCATGCCCTGGGCAAACACATTGACCATCATGGCCACGAGCGCATACCAGATTAATACGCGCAGCACGGTCGCGGTTGGGGCGAAGGCTGCGCCAAACAGCGGCAGGGTGAGTTGTGTGGCGAACACACTCAGCGTCAGACTGACGGGCAACATCACGAGCAGCGTGTAATACACCAGCTTTTCCACAATCAGGTTGAACAGTCCACGATTTTCCTCGTAGTAGCGTGACATGACCGGGTAGGTGGCTATCAGAATGGTGCCGTTGAGCAGTTCAATCACGCCGGTGATGACGACAAACGCTGCCGTCAAATAGCCCGTGGTGGCTTCCGTCAGGTAGGCCGTGGACATAAGCTTGTCCACTTGTTGGTAGATCAGTGTGAGGATGGCCGAAACAGCCAGGGGCACACTATTGGTAAACAGCAGCATCGCCAACGGGCGATCCAGCGGGAATGCTGGTCGCACCCCCGTCCGTGCAAGCCGCTCCCAGAATAATACAGAGCGAAAGGCACTCGCTGCCAACCCCACCACGTACAGCCCAAGCAGATCAAACCCACGCCACAACGCCAACGCCACCAATCCGATTCGCACCACGATGTGCAGCGCTTCCACAACGGATGTCGTGACCATGCGCTCCTGTGCAAGAAGCTGATCGGAACACATGTTGCCGTAAATATCGACGATGAGGGCCATACCGGTAAGCGCAGTAAATACGCGAATGGCCCCGCTGTAACCGAGCAGCCATGCAGCAGTGTTCATCACGATAAACGCACCTGTGACCAGCCCGGTTTGCATGAACAGGGTGGCAGTGAGGTAATGCGCAGCCTTTTCTGGATGGCGAGCCACATCGCGGATCACAATCAGCCCCATACCAAAGCTGCCCATCACGGTTGCAATGGTTGCCAGTGCGCCGACGGTACCGTATTTTTTTTTTAATGATTCTGCGAGCAACGTGTTCTACACA
>CAWUJQ010000459.1:0-3738 GCA_963922445.1 uncultured bacterium | reverse complement strand
CATATCGTCGGGTAGTAATCTGCGGCGTTGAAAACAGCATCTACACTGACCAGCGGTGTCATATCTAGATAGTAACCAGCGCGGGTAGACTCTACTGTGATGTCGTTCGCATTGACTAGCATCACGTCAGCTTCAGCCACATCCTCTAACTCACTGTCCAGATAGGACGTAACATCTGATGATGCACCACCACCGCCCCCAAATCTCCCGCCGCCAGTTTCATTGATATAAACCGAAACACCGGGGTTAGCAACCTCGAATTGTGCGAGAACACCATTTTCCAGTACCTCTGCCACGTCATCCGGGACGGCGATTGAAATACGAACACTGTTCTGTGCCTGCGCCGGGTTTGCCATAACTGGCAGTGACAAAAACACCAACAAACTGATAAAAAATCTGAATTTTCGTTTCACGGGTTAAGTTCTCCATGTCATTGACAACACGTTGGTTGTGAGTACATCTCCTACCCACACAAGTAGACCAAACCCACGAAAGATCGTGCAGTGTGCAGCGCCACAACTTACATGTGATATTTATAGCCATGGTGATGTGACAATTGTCATATTACAGACTTGATAAATCTCATCTTCAGAGAGTGACACACAGGAATAGAACCGTTGCTGCCCCCGTGCTACCCTTAGGGTAGTAGACATTATCCTTTGCCAGAGATGCCGTATGCGACTAACGCTCACTTCACCGGAAGCCAGATCTCAACTCGAACAACGGGAATACATACAGCCCGGTCTGCTGTTCATCTTTCGGGTATTGACGTTGTTGTGGGTACTGGCAGAGGTCGCCGCGTTGTTGCTGGATATGGTAGAGCGCAACACGTCGATAGACTTTGCACCCTATATGGTGCTGCGCCTTGCAGATCGGTTCGTATTGTTGATCTATCTATTCATACCGGGGCTGCCCGACCGGCTGGGGCGCTGGTATCTTCCCATCGGCATACTACTGGCGGCACTGGGTCCAATTGGATCCGACCAGATGTTCAGCATAGTTGCCCCACGCAGCATCCGCCCTGAGGGTCGCCCGAGTATGTCTGTATTGCTGCTGCTGAACCGCGAACGGCTACCCTCTATTTACCTGCCACTCATTCTAACAGCGTGGCAGTATGGGCTACGCGGGGTTTTAACATTCAATATTGCCTATGTCAGCGTGTTCTATTTCTTCCCCACGGGTCGCCCGATTAATGACCTGACAGTGCGACTGCTGGTTATGGTCATCCAGTTCGCCAGCCTCGGGACGATTGGCTATCTTGTCACCTACCTGATTGCCCAACAGCAAAAACAACGTGATGCGCTCCACGAAGCCAACACGCAACTGATGCACTATGCCAGAACAATGGAGCATCTCACCGCCAGCCGTGAGCGTAACCGCCTTGCACACGAGTTACATGACACTTTGGCACATACTCAGAGCGCACTCGCTATTCAACTTGAGGGAGTCCGAGCACTTTGGGACACCGAACCCGATGAGGCACGCGTCATGCTGCAAAAATCGATTGAAAACACACGCTCTGGGCTAACCGAGACACGACGCGCACTCCGGGCGCTACGAGCTTCACCACTTGAGGAGATGGGCTTTCGGCTGGCGCTGGAAAATATGGTTAAGCAGGTTGCCGCCCGTGATAACCTGGAGGTAGCGCTCACGTTCGATAATGTTCCAGACAGCCTGAATGAGGAATTAGAACAGTGTTTGTATCGTATCACGCAGGAAGCGCTGGAGAATGTTGTGCGCCACGCGGATGCGACCGCTGTGGAAATTCATCTAAAACAGGTTGATGGCGAACTCAGGCTGTCTGTAGCGGATAATGGGCAGGGTTTTGATATGACGACATTGGATGTGGGGGCCTCCTTTGGTTTGCGTGGCATTCAGGAACGGGCAGCACTCATTGGGGGCGACGCCAACATCCATAGTGTAGAAGGAAAAGGGACATCAGTGACATTTAGCAGTGAGGTGGGAGCATGATTCGAGTGTTGATCTGTGACGACCAGACCGTCGTTTGTGAGGGATTAAATGCCATGCTCAAGGGGGAAACGGACATTGAAATTATCGGTTTTGCCAATGATGGCGCACAGGCATTGGAGCAGATTCAACGCTACAAACCAGACATTGTACTAATGGACCTCAAGATGCCTGTCATGAATGGGATCAAGGCAACCCGTGCCTCAAAAACGCAGTTCCCCGATGTCAGGGTTTTGGTGCTGACAACCTACGATCACGATGAGTGGGTCTTCGATGCGATTCGCAGTGGCGCGGATGGTTATCTGCTGAAGGACACACCCCGCGAGCAGTTGGTCAGTGCGATTCGGGGTACCGTACACGGTGACACGCATGTCTCGCCGCCGATTGCAGGCAAGCTATTCCACCGCGTTGCACAGAGCACCACCCCCCAGCTTGAGCGATTCGATAGCCTGAGCGAACGCGAGCTGTCCGTGTTAGAGCTTCTGGCGCGCGGCTCATCCAATCAGGATATTGCCGATCAATTGCATCTATCACCGGGAACCGTCCGCAACTATGTCAGCAATATCATCGACAAACTTGGGGTCGAAGACCGCACGCAGGCAGCGGTTATGGCAATTAGCAGTGGGTTGGTACAGGTCAATCGTCCTTTAGAGTGACATACAGAAAAATTTCCCTCACATGTTGTAACACCCCCTTCTGTGCAGTCAATTGCGGGTAAATCGCTAAAAATTTTCTAGAGGGAGTGTCTCAACCAGACAAACTATCTCAATCTGATCGTCAACGCGGTAATTGTGTGGAACACGTTAAAGTCCACCTTTGAGTTCTCCGAGCCGTTGACAAAAGCTGGATTGCGCTCACTCGACCAATCACCGAATCCGTAATCGTCTATTTTGCTTCACAGTAGAATAACAAGCTGAGGCTTGCTACCGCCGCATTTCTCGTGTTTGCTATCATTTGACCAGGTACAAGCAGGTGAGTTGTCACGTTTTTGTATCATTATGTGACTTACCCCGTGAACGCTGTCTGCGTTTGCGCTCACGGGCGAGTGCCCGCGTGTGCTGCCGCTGGCAGTCTTCCCGCTCACACACGCCGGGGGTCTTCGGTGAATGCGTGTGCAGGGTCACATCTCGCCCACAGTAGGGGCAGGTGATCTCGTGGGTGTAGATGGGTGCTTTGCGATTCGTCGGCTGCTGCCAGTAGATGGGCGTTTTGTCTGCATCCGGGTGCCTAGTGGTGTAGCGCCCGGTGGCATCATGCTTGCTGTGCAGCGATTCTAAGTGAGCGAGGTACGCGGTGGCTTGCTCCACCAGCGAGGGTGCCACCGGCTGCCCGCTGCCCACGCTGTCTAGCAGGGTGTGCATAGCATCCCGCAGGGTGGGCAGGTCTTCGGTGGGGTCAATCACCCCACCACCGGCAGGTGGGGTGTCACGTTTTGCTATAAGTTCGTGACTGTCATCATCGGCAGGTGGAGTGTCACGTTGCGCTATAAATTCGTGACTATCATCGGCAGGTGAGATGTCACGATGTGATGTGTTATCGTGACGTTCTGTGAGCGTGTGCAGGTCTTCTATAGACTGCTGCACAATCCGCTCACCCAATGCGGTGAGGGTGTAGGTTAGCCACTGGCTACCCAACTGCGGGGCAGTCTTCACAATGCCCTCGCTCACCATCTGCTTGTAATCATCATGGGGTGCAGCGCTCACCCCACCCCGCAGGGCATCGCCCAGCAACCGGGCTTCATCGCGGGTGAGTGAGGTCACATCCCCATCG
>CAWUJQ010000458.1:0-3742 GCA_963922445.1 uncultured bacterium | reverse complement strand
TGCGACTTGATAAACGTCGTGATCCGGGCCAGCATCTCGATGTGTTCGTCCTGCCAAATGCCCAAATCCTGCGGCGAGATGCGGCCACGCGGTTCAACCGCCGCCGCTTCCGTCATGACCATGCCCGCGCCGCCAACAGCCCGCGCACCTAAATGCACCAGATGCCAGTCCGTGGCAAAGCCGTCTTGTGAGCTGTACTGGCACATGGGAGAAACGCCCACGCGGTTCCTGAAGGTGACATCGCGCAGGGTAAGCGGTTCAAACAGATGGGGCATGGTCTATCCTTAGTCGTTGGTTGTGATTAAAGTGCCGGGAACAACCCGCTGTGATGGCTACGAGTTGCCCTGCGTCTTGTTCTGATAGTCCTTCACGAATTCCAGGTACGCATTGCCGCTTAGCCCGTGCAGCTTTATCATCTGTTCCACGGAGCGGTGAATGCGTTTGAGGCACTGCACACCTTCTTCCACCGTGACCATGCGCTGCTCTGCGAATAGGCCGTCGGCGCTCATGTGCGCTTCAAGCGCTGCTTTAATCGAATCGTGGTGGGTCTTTTCCTGCGGATTGAGCTTGATTGACGGCGGTTTGCGCTCTTTAAGCGCGGCGGTGTAATAGCGTATCAGGCTTTTGAGCGCCTTTTGTGCGTGGCGGTCTTTCGATTCTGGCATGGCGGCATAGGCCCGCACAATGCCCGCTTCAATCGACTTGAGTACGTCAAAGTATTCTTCTTCAAATGACATGAGAACCCCCTTGCTAGGCTGCTATTCTTCGTTGACGGGTGTTTTCGGTTTGGGCAGCACCACGCCCACGCGGGCGTCGTCAATGCTGTTGCCATTGTGACTGCTCATGGCCAGTTCAATACCGCTGGCCAGCCACGTCTCGACGGCGTCGGCAGCACGGTCGGCTAATCGGGCAGCGTCAATCGCGTCGTCCCCCTCGAATTTGCGCAGCACCCACGCCCGTGCAGGCATCTTGCCCGGCGGGCGATCAATGCCGATGCGCAGCCGGGCGATTTCGTCCGTGCCCATGCGCTTGAGGATGTCTGCGAGGCCCTTTTGACCGCCGGCACTGCCCTTGGCCCGCAGGCGCAGCACACCAAACGGAATGTCCATGTCGTCGTTGACGACTAGAATGCGCTCTGGCTCCACCTTATAAAAGGACGCCAGCGGCTGCACCGCCTGCCCGCTCAAGTTCATATAGGTGAGCGGCTTCACGACCAACACCCGCTTGCCGCGAACTGTCGTTTTAGCGAAGGCGGCTTTGTGCTGCGTTTCGTCTAGCCGGATGGTGTAGCGCTTCATCAGTTCGTCTAACGCCATCCAACCGATGTTGTGGCGCGTGTTTTCGTATTCCCTGCCGGGGTTACCCAACCCCACAATCATATGCCAGTCTGTCATCGTCTCTCCTGCTTTGTTCTGACTCATGTGATTATAGCAGACGGCGATTGTTAATTTGCCTTACGTTTGCTTGACAGCCCCTCGGAAATCAATTAACGTTATCTCTAGTTTTCTCATCCCTGATTAACCTTCCTTGAGTACGGAGTTATCCAATTCGCTATGCTGTCTTCCAATTTCTATAAGCGACTGATTCGTGTCTTGAGCATTGCGTCTGCCGTGATCCTACTAACGTTGGCCGGGGCAGTATCGGTCTTTTCAGCTTTGTGGATGAACACACTGGAGCCACACATGGCAACCGCCAGCGCCGCCGTTACGCTTCCCGATGACTTCCCAGAAATCAATATCATTGCGCATGAAAACGCTACCCCAGGCCGTCTGACCTTCACCGCGTTTGCATTCGCTACGCTTGATAGTTGGCTCACCATGTTTGGGTCTGAGTGGAATTACATCGTGGAGATCGATACGGAAACGGGCGAGATCACCTACGTGCGTAAGGCGTCGTACCTCTCCTATAACCATCGGTTGCATGATACTGGTCAGCGATCATATTACAGTGCCAGTCCGCTCGAACTCATTCCCTCGCGGTTTTTGATCAAGGAAGCCGACATCTTTTCCATCAACTCAGGTAACTTCTATCTGGAAAATCCAGATGGCACAACGGCGATCAAGCTAGACGTCACAGTTGGCAACAATGTAGATGGCCACGAGTTGATTCTGTTGGAAAATGGCAACTACCTGTTGTTTGAAACCGACTATAACCTGATGGATCTGCGTGAGTATGGGTGTTCGCGTCAATGTGAGGTCGTGTGGCAGGTGATCCGTGAGCTAGACGCGGAAGGCGAGTTCGTGCGCGAGTGGTCGCTGATGGATTATTACGACCCCATCGAGGTGATTGAGACGGTGGGCGCGCATATCCTCGTTGAAAATGGCAAGACCGTCGACATCACACATGCAAACGCCCTGTATTTGGACACAGACGGTAACTTTATTGTGTCCGTTCGCGAAACCAGTGAAGTCCTCAAAATCGATAGAGAAACGGGCGACCTCATCTATCGACTGACGGGCGACCCCCGAGGCGGTGACAGTTTCACCTATATCAACGACCCGCTTGATGGATTTTCGTTCCAGCACACAGCCAGCACTGTTGGCGAAAACCGGATGCTGATCTACGACAATGGCGTCTATCATGAACAGCGCCAATCGCGAGTGGTCGAATACGAGCTTGATGTTGAAGCCAAAACTGCCGAGCTAGTTTGGTCTTATGCCCTGCCCGTGCCAGAGGGGGAAGACCCGTACTACGGCGCAGTTATGGGGTCGGCTCAACGTTTGGAAAATGGCAACACGATCATCAACTTTTCTGGGCAGCCCAACACCATTGTAGAGGTCACGCCGGACGGGGAGGTGGTCATGGAAATCCAACTGCCGCCGGGCTACTTCTCGTATCGGGCGCACCTCACGCCAAACGACGCGTCCTAACTCACGCTACACCCCCTTCTTCCACCCCGGCAGGAGTGAGCCACTGCCGGGGGGCTGCAAGTGGCCCTTTTGCGCGGATAATTCGCCTGTGCTAATGTACGCTTACGCACAGTGACCTAACGCACCGAGAGGCCGCACCCTATGCCAGCAAACTATGCTTTTGTGGATGACATCACCATCCCGGACAACACAACCCTGGCCACAGGCACCCCATTCGTCAAAACGTGGCGCTTACGCAACACCGGCGATGTCGCCTGGGGCGATGGCTTTACGCTGCGCTTTAGCGATGGCGACGCGATGACCGCCACACACTCGCAAAAACTGCCAGCCTGTGAACCCGGCGAAGCCGTGGATGTTACCGTTGAGCTGACTGCGCCCCTGACGCCCGGAACTTACCGCTCAAACTGGTACCTGCACGACGACGAGGGCCGCGCATTTGGGGAATACCCCGTGTATGCCATCATCCAAAGCCAGCCCGCCAGCGAATTCCAGGGCAGGCCGGACGGCAGATTCGTGCTGGACTTTACCATTCCCGATGACACCGTGATTCCAGTGGGCAGCGCGTTTGAAAAGACGTGGGCCGTGCGCAACACGGGCAACGTCCCCTGGAGGGATGGCTTCCATCTGGTGCATGTGACGGGCAACCCCATGACCGACAACTTTCAGGTTGCTTTGCCACACACCCCCGTCGGCGGCGTTGCGCTGGTCACCGTCAACATGAAAGCGCCCACCACTCCCGGCATGACCTATGGCAACTGGCGCTTCAAAGATGCAAACGGCAGGCTGTTCGGCGGCATTGTGCATGTGCGCATCAGTGCCCGCGTCGTGGAAGGCAGCGGCCACAACGACAGCACCCACGTTGCCGACCTCTC
>CAWUJQ010000457.1:0-3743 GCA_963922445.1 uncultured bacterium | reverse complement strand
GCCAACACTGCAATTTCCCCTGTGCCGTAATGCACCCGGTTAATGTGTGTATCCAATTCCACCACAGGCAGGCCACACGCCATCATCTCCAGCGGCATCCGCGACGGATTCGACATCGAAAACACGATTCCCACGTCCGCGCTGTTGTATAGATCAACCAGGTCGTCTAGTTCCACAATCAAGCCCCGGTTCACATGCGGGAACGTCACCGCTGCGCTGTCAATCGCCGCCGAGCCAAACAGCACGATTTCCGCCTCCGGGTAACGCTCATGCACGCGGGCCAGCGCCGCAAGCCCCATCTCATAACGGCGGCGGGGCTTTTCCGGCTGCGCCAGGAACACCACCCGCTGCACCGTGCGGTCGCGGTCAGGGGAGTGGCGATAGCGGTCACGGTTCAGCGGCATGTCGATGGCGTTGGCATCCGCGTTGAAGTCCGTGCGCAGCTTATGCGTCAGCCACGGCCCCACAGTGATATGCTGCAACCCGAAGGTGTACGTTGCCTCTGCACGCTGGTAGCCCGCCACCGATTTATGAAACAGCGGCTCAAAGTCCTGCACAAAGTATGCACCCCGCCGTGCCAAATGCACCTGCTCACGGACGGTGTACGCCGTTTCCCAGTACGTGGCAATGAGCGCATCACAGGTTGCAAAGCGCTCGTGCCCCACCCGCAAACTGATTTGCGTCTCAAAAAAGTGATCCGCCAGGAAGCGGCGCAGCGCCGTTTCATTGGCGAACGTCTTGTCGTCCTTGACGTGTATGGTCACGTTGTGCCCACGCTGATGAAGTTGATCGGCCATCGTCAGGATCATGCGGTAGCCGCCCGACCCGACAAGTGGCGGTTGGGCCAAAAAGGTGAGTTGAAGCGGCGTGGGGGAGTCAGTCATAGTCGTGTAACCATCGGCGGGTTCGTGCTGTGAGCATGATAGCATATTTGTTATGATGCGTTCGCGCTATTCAGCAACGTTCACCACACAGCCACCGAGTGCCTATGCCCAATCCTGCGCAGGTCTACCTTCACGTCGGCTTCCACAAGACCGGCACTACCACGCTGCAAAGTCAGTTTGCTGCCTCCCGGCGGCAGTTGCAGCGGAACGGCGTCCTCTATCCAAAATCGCTGTGCAAATCGCCCGGCCACCACGAAATTGCATGGGCTTTCCTCAAACCAGATTGGGCCAACAACCACTATGATGCGCAAGCTGTGCTGGCCCACTATCGCGATGTGGTGGCGGGCGCATCACAGCCAAAAGTCGTGCTATCCAGTGAAGACCTCATCCTGCTGACGCGCAACCCGGCGTCTATGGCCGCCATCCGGGATGCGTTTACGGGTCACCGGGTGCAGGTCGTGGTGTACATCCGTGATGTGTTCTCGCACCTGGCCTCAGCCTACCGTCAAGCGCTGTACGCCAAGCGGGAAACCCGCGCATTTGGTCAGTTTGTAGACGGTCGGCTGGCTGCGGACAAATATGTACGTCAACTGCGCGCCCATGCAGACTGCTTTGGCCGGGAAAACCTCATCATCCAGCGCTATGACGGCGATACGGTTGGCTCGTTTTTGCGGCTGCTAGGCGTGAATGTCGCGCTCAGGCGGCAGGTCAAGCGGCAGAATGCCAGCCTGCACCCGCACTTCACCGAGGCCGTGCTGCACATCAACCGCAATGACGCGCTGAGCGACGAGACCTGCAAAGCTATGATCGGGTCCATGCGTGATATTGAGCCAGCGCCGCCGCCTGTTGACTCAGTACGCCATTACTGGCAGCCTCACGTGCTTGAGCAGTACGGCGAACGACTGCAAACCATCCGGTCACAACTGTTCGATGAATTCGGCATAGAGGCTTACGGCGAGGTAGACGCCGAGCAGCTCATGAAAGCGGGGACGTTGTGACGTATCGCGTTGGCATTATTGGCATTGGCTATGGCCAGCATGTGCTGCTGCCCGTCTTCCAGGCGAACCCGCGCACACAGGTTGTTGCGCTGTGCGCCTCCACGCAGGAGCGGGCGGCAGCCATCACTGAAAAGCACGGCGTCGAACGGGCCTACGGCGATTGGCGCGAACTCATCGAAGCCGATGACATCGACCTTGTTGCGATTGCCGTACCGCCCGTCCATCAACCTGAAATCGCTATCGCGGCGGCAGCGGCGGGCAAACACATATTTTTGGAAAAGCCATTGGGCATTGATGTGCCGAGGGCACAGCAAATCTTAAATGCCGCCGATGCTAAGCGCGTCGTCGCTGCCGTTGACTTCGAGTTCCCGCAGATTGCGGCGTGGCAGGCGGCGCGTAACCTGCTCACAGACGGCGCTATCGGCAGGCTGCGTCACATCGAGGTCAACTGGAATGTAGAAACCTACGCCAACCGCAACCACCTGACGAACTGGAAAACGCAGTCTGAAGGCGGGGGTACGCTGTACAACTTCGGGCCGCACGTCTTTTACAACCTGGAGTGGTTCGCACAGCAGCAGGTTCACTACATCACAGCACGCCTGGGCAAAGCACCCAGCGACCCGCGTGAGGGCGATACGGTAAATCACATTGCAGCGGAGCTTGATGACGGCCTGCTGGCCAGCGTCACGGTGAGTGCGCACAGCTACCTGGGCAGTGGCCATCGCTGGGCCTTTTACGGTGATGACGGCACACTCATCCTCAACAACTCCACCCGCGACTACATCCACGGGTTCACGCTGCACATGGCCACCCGCAATGACGACGCGCTGCGCCCGGTCGCCTTCCCAGCGGACGACACAACTACAGACGGGCGACGGCTGGCAACCGGGCGGGTGGTGGAGCAGTTCATAGCGGCTGTAGCTGGTGAGGCTGCAACTTACCCCATGATTGCGGACGGCATACGCGTGCAAATTTATCTACGCACCGCCCAACAGTCCCACCAACAGGGGCGACGCCTGCCCGTAATGTGACGGACTGCACGCTTTCACGGTGATAGTCTTCACTGTTGCCCCTGGCGCGTTGCGTTTAACCTTGCATTAATAAACATCATTAGCTGATAGCACCGCCGTAGGCGGCATACCCGATTCAACAACCCAATAGAGCTGTTTAGCAGAGAGGCAACACCACCATGATGGAAAACGTACTGATCCCGTTGGACGGTTCCCCGTTGGCTGAGCAAGCAGCTGACTACACCCCCAAACTGCTCCCGGCAGGGGCTACCATTAGCCTGCTTTCGGTCGTTCGCATCCCAAGCGCCTACTTCGCCACGGAGATGCCGCTGCCTGTGGTCTATACCGCCACCGACGTGACGCGCCTGCTGCAAGACGAACTGCAAGCAGCACGGGACTACCTGGAGACGATAGCCAAGCCGCTGCGTGACAAGGGCTTTAAGGTCTTCATTGTGGCAGAAACAGGCGATGCGCCCACCGTCATTGCAGACCAAGCCCGCTACCACGACGCCATTATGATGACCACCCATGGGCGCACCGGCCTCAGCCGCTTGCTATACGGCAGCGTCACCCAACAGGTGATTGGCCTGTCACCCCGCCCGGTGATTGTGATCCCGAACCGACTAGAAGAACCCGTCCAAGTGCGTGAATCAGAAGCGGGAAAAGCGGGCAATAATCAGGTTGCTTACCCATAACGACACGTCACTCGTAGGGGATTGGCACATCACTTAAGGGGGCAGCGGGGCACCGGATAGACATTCGGTGCCCCGTTTGCGTTCGCAATCTTTAAAACGCGTTCGGCACAAACCGGAAGCCATCTCCTTCACGGATGATGTAGCCCACACCGGGGA
>CAWUJQ010000456.1:0-3757 GCA_963922445.1 uncultured bacterium | reverse complement strand
CCTGTGCGCAGTTCGTGTTCAATCTGCTGGAAGACCCACGGCGCCCCCAACGACGCCCGCCCGATCATCACACCGTCGCAGCCCGTTTCGTCTAACATGCGGGCCGCGTCCGCTGCGGTGAACACATCCCCATTACCAATCACCGGGATGGCTCGCACAGCCGCCTTTACCTCACGGATGACTGACCAATCTGCGCTGCCGCCAAACCCCTGCGACGCATAGCGTGCATGAACCGCAATCCCTGCCGCGCCCACCTGCTCAGCGGCGTGGGCAAAGCCAACCGCTGTTGTTTCGCCTTCTTCAAACCCGCTGCGCACCTTGACCGTCACGGGCACATCCACCGCATTGACCACCGCCTCCACGACCGCCTGCGCGGTACACACATCACGCAGCAGGGCCGCCCCGCCGCCCTTCTTAGCGACCTTCGGCACCCAACACCCCATATTGATGTCCACAATATCCGCGCCGTGATCGACCACCACCTGCGCCGCGTGGGCCATCTGCGCCGGGTCGTTGCCAAATAACTGCACCGCAAACGGCTGCTCGTCCGGCGTCCAGTCAAACATCTGGAAGGTGCGTTCCCGGCTGCCCTTGTAGTGCATCGCCTTGCTGCTGATGAGTTCCGTACACACCAGCCCGCACCCGCCCAACTCCCGCACCAGCCGCCGGAACGGGTGATTGGTCTGTCCGGCCATAGGCGCAAGTGTGAGCGGGGTGCCTATCGTCATATTGCCGATGGTCAGTGGCTTGAGTCGTGTGTCTGTCGTATTGAGCATATCAGTCGATGTCACTAAATACCGTCTTCAAGTCGATGTTGATTTGGGTAGGTGTCGTCATGGTTTATTTGTAGCGCTGTATTTGCTTGTATTGTAACGGCAGCGGCCTCATCACGGAACAACGGTTAAGTGATGGCTCACCCCCCCCCCCCCCCCCCCCCCCGCCCCACACATGACCGGATAGCACATACCATCGGCGGCAAACAGTGACAGATACACTGCTTTAAGGGCGTGGCAATGCTATAATCAGCCGCAAATTTGCGCGTTTCATGGCAGGCAACTTCATGGCAAATAGACCTCACATTACACTTCAACAGATACGAACCCGTGCCAGTGGACAGAGCTTTTCACGCGGGGAGAGCTACTACAACACCGATGCTGTGACAAACACCATCAGGCGAGGCGATGAGATCGAAGCCCTGTGTCAGGGATCTTACCCTGAACCGTATCGCGTTTGGGCGCAGTTGGACAAGACTGGAATTGTGGCGACACGCTGTAACTGTGAGTATGACTGGGGCGGCGACTGCAAGCACGTCGTTGCACTCCTGCTAACCTATTTGCACCAGCCCGACCAGTTCGAGGCACGCCAAACATTGCAAGAGGGCTTGCTCAAACGCAGCAAAGAAGACCTGATAGACATCATTATGCTGATGGTCACCCGCTACCCTGATTTGCAAACTATTGTGGATAGCCCAACCCCGAACGAAGTCGTCACCGGCCAGGTGCCGCTAGATACATTGAGTGTGCGGCAGCAGTTGCGTGATGCATTTGTGGGTTACGTCTACGATGACGGCTACGGACAGGATTTTGCGCCGAGCCGGGCCATGAATCAGGCAGCCTCCGTTGCCGACCGACTGTCGCAACGGGGCGACTGGCCTCATGCAGCGGCAGTGTACCGCACTATTCTGGAAGAATTCGCCAAAATGGATGAAGGCTACTTTTACCCGCATGACGACCTTTACGACAGCCTTTACCGCGTGACCGCAGCCCTGGAGCAATGTCTTACGCAGCCAGCCGTTGATGAGAATGACGACGAACGGCGCGCCATCCTCAATGCGCTGTTGGGGGTGTTCATCTGGGATATGCAAATGGGGGGATATGGCCTGAGCGACGATATGCCCGAACTTATCCTTCGCTTCACCCACCGTGAAGACATCGCGGCCATTCGCAAGCGCGTAGAGGCAGCACGCGACCAGCAAATGAAACGGTATCAAGGCAACTGGGGGGCAGAAGCCTACATTACATTCCTGACTGAGCTGGACATGCTTGACGAGGTCGATCAAGACGTGCTTATTGGCCGCTTGTACGGATATGGTATGGACTATTTGCTAACGGCGAAGTTATTGGCATTTGGCCGCTTAGACGAGGCGATTGATGTTATCCAAAATAACATGGAAGGTGCCTTTGAACAGAAACGTGCCCTCAATCTGCTGGCGGAACGCGGCCAGGAGGTAAAGGCACAGCAGCTTGCAGAGGATATCCTGGCCAGTAAATATGACTACGACCTGGCCAGATGGCTGCTAGATCGCTACCGAGCCAATGGCAATCAAGAAGGGTTGCTACGCTGGCAAAAGCGGCAGATGGCGGAACGACCCAGCGTACAGAACTACGGTGAGTTGAAAACCATTGCGCAGGCACTTGGCCAGTGGGATGACCTGCGTCCGCAGATCATCCGCGATTTAGACAACCGCAGCGAATACCCCGTGCTAACGCAGGTTTATCTCCATGATGGTGAGTGGGCACTAGCGTGGGATACGCTGCCAAAGGTTAGGGGCAACACCTACTACGGACGCTCACTCGAACTTGACGTTGCCGATGCATCCTATCGCGCAACGCCGAAACGGGCGATTCCGGTGTTCATCAAGTATGCGCGTCAACATATCGACAAACGAGGGCGCGACAACTATCAACAAGCGGCGAGTTTGTTGGCAAAGGTGCAGCAGGCTTACGATCAGCTAGACGAGATTGAAACCTGGGAGACGCTTATTGCTGAGTTGCGCCAAGAGCATAAGCGGCTGCCCGCCTTAAAGGATGAACTGAACAAAGCGGGCCTTTAAGGTGCAGTTTGTTCATGAGTAAACCGAAGGATTGCTAATGAAGACACTGGAAGGTGAAAAGCACCCATCACGGAACAACGGTTAAGCGGTGGCTCACCACCCACCAGCCCCACCACACTTCCCCGTGCATGACCGGATAGCGTGTGCCATCGGCGGCAAACAGCGACAGATACACCGCGTAGTCACCCGGCCCGGCGTCTACTGGCATCTCAATGCACGCTTCTTCAGCGTCCGGGGTGCCCTGCCACTCCGTGATGACTTCGTTAAAGCCGCGCACCAGCGTCACAAACACAACCGCCTCCGCATCACGACTCAACTGAAGGGGTAAGCACACCGCCTCACCTGCCTGTGCCGCGACCTCTGTGCCGATGTCACCCTCATATGTGGCAATCACCTGTTCGGCAGCGCCTTCAAACGTGAACCCAAGTGGATCGCCGTCACCCTGCGCCCAACTGTAGATCACCATATTCTCGACGTTGGCCGCGTATTGCGGCACGCGCCCCTGCGCCCCCAACGCCGCCACGGTATACCACGTCTTGGCCACATTGACGGGCTGCACCGTCCACACCACAGGCGCAGATGCGAACCCGTCTGCAATCGCCGTTACCTCATCGGCGCTGTGATCGCGCCACGACATATCCACGGACGGCCCCACCGTCAAATCGTAGCGTGGGGCGTAGTAACGCACCGGGTCACGCAGTGCCATATCCGTGATGATGGGGGCCAGCGAATCACGGGCCGCAGCAGCTTGCGCTACCGTGCCGTCGTAGTCCGGTTTGGGGGGGATAAGTGCAGGCCGTGCGGTGACTTGTACCCCGACCAGCACCACCAATACAAGTGATGCAAGCCAGTGGCCCCACCGCTCCCGATGCAACAGGGCAAGTCCGGCGGCAAGCAGCAGCGCAAACGCAGGCAGTGCCGCTA
>CAWUJQ010000455.1:0-3758 GCA_963922445.1 uncultured bacterium | reverse complement strand
CATGGCATCGTTACAGGGAATGTGTACACGTCTGCGCCGCTGAAACTGCGCGCCGCCGGCTACGACCCGGCCCTGTTCACGTTCGGCGCGTATGGGGATGAATCCCCGAACCGCAATGACCTGCCACCCCGTGCGATTGAGCGGGCCTCCGCGCTGGCAGGACGCACACTCGACCCGGTGCGTGTGCTCATCATTGGCGATACGCTCATGGACATTGCGGCGGCGCGGGCTGCCGGGGCGCATGTGGCAGCGGTCGCCACCGGCTCGGATACATACGAGACGCTTGCGGAGGCCGAACCGGACTATCTGCTGCGTGACCTGACGGTGTTCCACGAGCACGTTCGTATTTAGGTTATCGGGCGTGGTATCTATTCACCTTGCCGTAATTTTTTGCGGCGGACGCCATATATGGCGTCCCTACGGTTCACATGGGGTGTGTAGGGACGTGCAACGGCGCGTCCGCTGCTGCCCTAACCCGAATCATTCTCATGGATACGTGAACAGATACGAACAGATACCGGGCGCACACGCTGATGTTTCCCTACAAACCACAAAGGCTCATGTAGGGGCAGACCGCCGTGTCTGCCCGCCCAAAACCAAGTGCATGCATAAAATGAGAACTGTGACACAGCGCACAGTTCCGGGAGCGGGTGTAGGATTACGCTTAGCCGCAACGCCAACCGAACAAGGACTCCCGCTCATGGATGCCGTGCCCGTCTCGACCTCACTGCGCTTTCAGTGCCTTAACGCCGTCGAAATCTTCGCAGACCTGACCGCAGCCGAACTCAAAGCCTTTAGCGAGGTCGCGCCCGTCAAGGAAATACGCGCCCGCGAACTGCTCTACTCCCCGCACCAGTCGGCAGAGGTGATCTTCATGCTATCCGCAGGTAGGGTGAAGCTGTATCACCTTACCCCGGACGGCAACATGCTGCATCGCGGCTTTATCCAGCCAGGGGCCATGTTCGGGGAGATGAACGTCATCGGGCAGACGATGCTCGGCTGCTATGTGGAAGCCGTGGAGGACTCGCTCATCTGTGTGATGTATCAGGCGGATGTGGAGCGCTTGCTGCTCAACGATGTGCGCATTCTCCGCCGGATTGTGAACAGTATTGGTCAGCGCCTGATTGACACGGAGTACCAACTTTACATTATGGCGCTGAAGACCGCGCTCGAACGGGTGGCGGCAGCCCTGCTGTACATGGGCCTGCGCTACGACCAGCGCACACCGGGGCAAGAAACCCTGCGCGTAGACATCACCCACGACGATCTTGCCGCCATCATCGGTACGAACCGCGAGACCGTCACGCGCACGCTTAATGAAATGCAGCGCGAGGGCACGGTTAAACTTGGGCGCGGGCGGGTGCTGCTGCACGACCTGCGCCGTCTGCGCGAGTTGAGCGGTCAGTAGGGCGTAGAGCTACGATTGATCAGCGTGGATGCCCTGTGGCGGTGCTTCGGTTGGTAGTGGGGTTGGGTTTTGTGGGGCTTGCAGGTGATGTTGTTTGCGGGATACCCACAAGACCGCCTCAAACGCAACGGATGCCACCACGACGATTCCAGCAACGGTGGCCACAGCGAAAATCGCATCTAGCGTGACGACTTGCCTGAGGGTGTTGAGCAGGACGGGTGAGTGATACCACCCGATAGACAGCGCTGCCGTCAGGGTAATACCCAGGGCATGGTAGGTTAGGCGGTTGATGTGCGGCAGACGAATCGCGTTCAAGCGGAGCGCATCGAACAACCGCTGCCAATCAATGAACAGCGCGAAGAACACAATATGATAGGTGAAAGACCACCCCATGGCGTAGTAGATGCCCGCGTGCATCAGGATGGCACTGCCGACGAACAACCGCCGCAACGGACCATTGATAAGCGCTAACGGAAATAGCGTCTCCAGGGCGATGACTGACCAGCGTAGGAACTCATTGAACAGGCGATAGTCTGCACCAAAAGCGATGACCGGTGTAAGCGGGCCGGGTGTCCGTCCCTGACCGAGATCGGTCAGGGCATCGTGCAAGACGATGTTTGATACGACGCCCGGAACCGTCACCCAAACGCCCAACAGTTTGTGTATGCCCGCCGTGGCATACAGTACAGCCATAACCGCCAGCATGTAGCGCAGCACCCACCCCACGCGCCATGATCCGTCATGGGGCTGGGTGGGGATGTCGGGTTGGAGGGCGGCCAGCGAATAGGTTTGCCCCCAAACCGAAAACAGCATCACAGCGGGAACAAGATGGAAGAATATGATCGTGCCGTGGTCAACTTTGCCATAGCACATCAGCAGCACATCAAGCAGCCCGCCACTCACCAGCACCAGCAGTGTTGCCAGCCGCCCCATATAGCCAACAAGCAGCATAAACAGCCCCACCACCAGCAGGACGCGCCACGCATCAATGACGGCTGTGGGTGGGGGCGCATCCATCCAGGTGAACACGCCCACCGGCTGCCATAAGGCCACAGCGGGTATTTTGGTGGTCTCAAACACGCCGAAGCGCAGGTACATCAGCACAAACAGGATGCGCCAGAATCCGAGGCGGCCAGCGGCGTTTGGCTCAGATGCCTGGAACCACGTTTCATAGTGAGTGTTCAGTCTGGCAAGCATGAGCTACTCCTCAAACGTGTAGGCCGCAGAGAGCGTGCGTGAGACCGGGGGCGCGTCAGTATTAACGTAAGGCGGGCGTACCAGGTCAACTGGCCACACTAACTGCCACACCTCCAGCTTTACCGGGACGGCTCCGTCTAATGTGATGTCTTTGTTGTGTCGCTCGACCCCGCGCACAATTTCCTGTACGGCGCGGGCCTGGGTTGTAGCGTCTTCATCTTCAAGGCGATTAAATAGGTTCAAGTCGTCCCAGCGGTCATAGATGATGCCCTGATGCACAAGCCGAGTGTCGTCGCTATAGTAGACAGTGTATTCGCGCATTTTGATGTCGTTGGCGGGGGCGTTCATCCCGACCCCTGCATACATGGGCCACTGCGTGAGGGGGTAGTGGGCATCTGTACCGAAGACGGCGATCAGCAGCAGGACGAGCGGGAGGCTGACTTTGATGAACATCAAGTGCAGGCGTGGATGGTCGATTGGGGTAGGTCTGCGGTGCTTCACCGTGCTCTTGGTACACTCAACTTGACTTTTATTAAGATAATTATATGGGTAGGTGTACTCGCGGGAAACCCAAAATCACCGTTGAAATGTGCGGTAACTGTTAGCGATTCGTGCAGATTTTGTTGCCTGTGGGGGCTGCAAGCGGGTGAGGGGCTGCTGTTCGGTTGGTATCTTCATCCAACATGCAGCCCCGGTTGGGGTTGTGCCTCACGCTTTAAACGCGATTACGGCGCGGCTCATATCGCGTACCCACGGCGTGCGGGACAGCATCACCGTGTGAATGTTGACCAGTCCGGCGTTGCGCATCATCGCGGTCAGGCGGCGGTACGGGATGGGGCGGTAGTTCCACCAGCCCTGCTGCAACGCGGTAAACGGGCACCAACGCGACGTGAGTGTGAGCAGCGGTGCGCCCGGTTTGAGCGTGCGCGTTAGTTCGCGCAAGCCTGCTGATGGGTCTGCGAGATGTTCAAGGACGTGGGCGTTCATCGCCATATCGAAGGTGTCGTCGGCAAAGTGCAGGTCATCAATGCTCTGGCAAGAAAGCTGCGGCCTGATGTTAAGCGGCGCAAAGTTGCGGGCGGTTTCGGCCAGCATCGCCTCACTGATGTCGATGCCGGTAAAGCGGCGCACCTGCGGCACTTGCCGGGCAAAC
>CAWUJQ010000454.1:0-3782 GCA_963922445.1 uncultured bacterium | reverse complement strand
GGCGCGGCCCACACCGCCATACGTCCTGAGCGCGGGCTATTTCGGCGGTCACTACCCCAAAAAGACACCCTATAGCAACCGCCAAGCGAAATGACATTTGACATACCCCCAGACCTAAAAAAGTGGGATTCTAGCTTCGAACAAGGCTGCGGCGACGAGTTGATCGTGATCCCGTCTGACGGCCTCTAGGCTAAAGGTCGATGTCCCAACCTTTTTGATATTCAATGCCGCATTGTGGTCACGATCTAACGTATGACCGCACTCTTCACACACAAAGATGCGCTCGTGCAGGCCGAGTTTCTCTTTCTTGTTTCCACACGCATAGCAAGTCTTTGAGGTGGCTTCCCAGCGATCGATTTGGTAAACACGCTTGCCGCGTTTCTTGGCCACCCACTGCAACTTCTTGAGGAAATCGGCAAAGGCGAGATCGTTGATTTTACGCCCCCACATACGTTGCATACCACGCAGATTCAACGTTTCGAAGATCATTACGTCATAGCTGTATCGACTGGTGACTTTTTCGGACTGTTTCATACCTGGCCTGCGACGTTCTGTACAGCTTTGATGTATTAGCATATCACATATAGCAGAAGCAATTGAAGCCTCCCCTACCCCTCACAGCTAATGCATGTAGGTTTGGCAGGGCGATGTTATAATGTTCCCAATTACGTGAAGACTAGGATAAGTTTAAGGATGAAAGTCGGGATTATATCAGACATCCATGGCGACTATGAAGCACTCCAAACAGCACTAACACGGCTCGATCACGAGCATCAGGTAAACCACATGCTGTGCGCAGGTGACCTGATCGGACGCGGCCCCAACCCCAACGCAGTCGTTGACGTGATCCGTGAGCGGGGCATCCCCACGGTGCGCGGCAACCATGACGAGTGGGCCTACGACATCTCGCAGGTAAACAAGGACTACCTGAAGACCCTGCCTATCGAAATCCATGAGGAAATCGAGGGCTTCAACGTGTATATGTGTCATGGCAAACCAGGGAACAACATCTGGGGGTTGTACGAAGCCCACGTCAGTGACACGCTGCTCAACATGATGCTCAGTTCACTCGGGGCCGATGTGATGGTCACCGGTCACACGCATGTGCCCATGTACCTGAGTGTGGAACAGGGCTGCGTCATCAATCCGGGGTCGCTGTACACCACCCAGTCGATGCGGTCTACGTCACACACGTATGGTGTGCTCACCCTGCCGGATTTTCGCTTTGACCTGTACGACGTGACCAAAGATGTATCGCCCGTGGAGTTGGAGGCGTATACGTAACAACTGTTAGCCCTCACCCTAAATCCCTCTCCCGAACGTGCCTTTGACACTGGGAGCGGGACTTTACGCAACAACTCTCCCAGCGCAGCGGTTGGGAGAGGGGGCCGGGGGGTGAGGGCCGACCCATAACCCATTTACCTAACACAAACTCAATCCACCACCATGACCCAAGCACCCACCGAACACTACACCCGCGAATACTTTGAAAAGTGGAACTATGCCGACCGTGGCCTGGGCCGCTTTAGCATGTACTGGTTTGCCCGGCGCTACTATGCCGCCCTCGTCAAGCGCTTTGCCCCGCCCGGCGGCGAACGCCTGTTAGAAATGGGCTGTGGGTTGGGCCATCTGCTGGGCCTGCTGCAAGGCGATTTTGATAGCGTGGGGATTGATCTGATTGATTACAGCGTAGAGCAAGCCCGCCTTAACGCGCCCAAGGCGCAAGTCCATCAGATGGATGTGGCGGACATCGGCACGCAGTTTGAACCGGGCACGTTTCGGGCGGTGGTGGCGCTGCATTTGGTCGAACATCTACCAGACCCACAAAGCTCGATTCGCGATGTAAACCGGCTGTTGGTGCCGGGGGGCGTCTTCCTGTATGCCACGCCGCAGCCGGACTACGCGCTGCGCCGCTTTAAAGATCATGAGACGGACGCCATCGGCAAGGACAAAACGCACATCAATGTGCAGCCGCCCGCGCAGTGGCGTCAATGGAGTGAGGCGAACGGCTTTGAGGTGATCCGGCAGTTTGGCGACGGCCTATGGGATGTGCCCTACCTGCCGCTGGTCCCGAAAACGCTTCAGTTTGCCGCGTTTGGCTTCCCGGCGTTTGTGCAGGTGATGACGCGCTCCATGTTTACACCGCTGAGTATGGGCGTGAACCAGATTGTGGTCACGCGCAAAATAGCGGACGTTTAAACCGCCTGCTGGTATTGATTCAGGCAGCCCTGAACGATGCTGTAGGCATTTTCCAGGTTATCCGTCCGGGCAACGGAGTAGTTGTTTTCGTGTTTTGCCATACGCTCAATAATGCCAAACAGCACATTCAACATCATAGACTGTGGCCCCACAAACACCGTCGCAACCACTTCATCAATGCGCTGGTTCAGGTAACGGCGATAGGCACTAATCGAATCCGTCGGAATGTAGGGTGGGTCTGCCAGGCGAACAATCACCCCGACGGGTTTTGTTGTGCCATCCAGTAAACCGTAGACGGGGTCTAATAGGCGCTCAACCTGATTGTAGGACCAGGGCGCACTGGACGTACAAATCTCGATGACGGATGCGTTCTGGTTCCATAAAACTTTTACACTCACGGTAGCCCTCATAATACGCTCACTTTGCGTAGTCTTGCCTCACTTCCCTTACATTATATTTCACTGCAACGTGAAAGGCGTAAAGAAACTGAAAGGTTTCGTAATTGTAACGTCTTTGAGCGTTGTGCACTATTAAACCAAAAAACGCCGGGAGCGTTAACCCCCGGCGCGTCAATCACGGCTATGGTTGTGTGGTGCAGCGTGAGCGCGCTTAGTCCGCCGCTGCGGGGCGCTGCGGGCGTTCGCCATTGATGCGCGCCGTGATGCGTTCGGTCAATTCACCCTTGAGCTGTTCGGCGCGCTCAGCGTCCATGTTACCGTTGGCCACCGCTTCGTCAAGGCTGGCTTCGGCCAGCGCAACCGCTTCCGTCACGAAGGCGTCTACATCGCTGCCGTTGGCTTCGATTAGCTCAGCCAGCGTAGACCCACCCTGAACTGCCTCACGGATGGCTTGCGGCTCCAGGCCCGTGAACTCCTCTGCCAGTGCAATTGCTTCGAATTCACCGGCGAAGCGGCCCTCACCGCCCCGGCGGCGCGGTTCCCACTCACTATTCACCAATTCGGTAACGCGGTCGGTTGCATTTACCTTGATGTCCTCTGCAATGTCTGCATCCATGTTGCCATTGGCGACGGCTTCGTCAATGCGGGCTTCCACCAAAGCAACAGCCTCAGTAATGAAGGCGTCTACATCACCGCCGTTAGCCGTAATGAGGTCCGCCATCGTGCCGTCGTTGTTGCGGATTTCCCGCAGGAGTTCTGGCCCGGCCAGCCCGGTGTATTCCTGGATGAGCGCGGCCATTTCGCCATCAAATGGCGCGCTTCCTCGCTGAAAGCGGTCACGCAGGCCAGGACGGTCGCCGTCTTGTTCGATAACGGGCGGCTGCGCGGGGTTGGTGTTGTCCTGCGCGCCAACGAGAGCGGCACCAGCCAGCAGGGCAGCGCCAACAAACGGGATGACAATTGCTTTGATGTTCATGATGTTGTGTAGCTCCTCTGTAGGGTTTGATTTGCCTACAGTTTGCGAGGCAAATGTAATCACCCTTCGATGAAGGCGTAAACCCTCTGTAAAATCAACTGGCCGTCTGCTATGTTTTGCCGCATCACCCGCATACCAACAGGGCCGCACCCGCCTATGGAAACCACACCGACTCCGTTTGCCCGCCGCGCCGCCGACTACGTCAAACG
>CAWUJQ010000453.1:0-3794 GCA_963922445.1 uncultured bacterium | reverse complement strand
GGGAGTCATTGCGCGCCGGGCGAAGGTCGGCGCGCGATGGCGTTATGCCGCATGGGGCGCGGCAACCGCGATACTGGTTGGCTTTGGCCTGTGGTACCTGGGCGACGAGTACGCCTACTTGAATCCCGTTTTGGGCGGCGGCAGCGATTTCGCAGAATACGCGCTGATTATGGGCGCGGGTGAGGGCACCTACCTCGTGCAGGACTTCGTCAATGCGCATTACACTGGCAGTCAACATTGCGGCCTGCAAGTGGCCACCGCCTACCCAACCCTGGTGCAGCGCTACGAACCGTGCATTCGCGTTGCCTCCACGCGCAACCTGAACGGCGACACCATCACCTCATCGGACTACATTCTGAACTACATCAGCTTTCGCCAGCGCTTCCCACAAACGCAGCACTGGTTCGCCAATGTAGACCCGATCTACATCGGTGATATTCACGGCGTGCGCTACGTGGAAATCTACGCCACCAGCGACATCCTGGGCATCGCCAACAACACCCGTCCGGGCGGCTAAGCGCCCCCCACCGTGAACTGAAACAGGATAATCACCAAAAAGATGGCCGCACCGCCCGCGAAGATCACCGGTGTATAGCCCACACTGCCCCGGTAGCTGTAATCATGGAAAAACATATCCAGGTCGTCCTGATCTTCGATGTCGAATTCGTTGGTGGGTGTGTGAACCCGCGCCGTGATGCGCTTGCGCTCAATCGTCACATTGATGGAGCCGCGCAGCGCAATCCAGGCGGTGGCCAGCAGCAGCCCCACCAGCGGCACCAGCGCCAACGGAATCGCAATGAAACCCGGTGCGCCGCGCTGCTTGGTGATAATCGTTGCATCCGGCGTCTGTGATTCGATCTCCCAGCCGTGATCGCGCACCTGATTCACCACCTCGGTGTACGTAATATGTCCAAATCCAGGCATAGTGTGTCTCAGTACGTGTATAATGTTGGCATCATTAAGTTGAGATAATCCGCAACATTGTACAGTTGAACCGGCGTAATTGCGACAGCCACTCCCCCCTTCCAAACGGACGTGACCAAGCGAGCCAGCCGCTTAGCCCAATCCCACATGAAAGCACAACCCACAAAGCGTGTTACATTGGCCGCTCTCGTCCTGCTCGGAACGGCCTCGGTGTGTCTGGCCCCGCACTGGCGTCTACTTGTGGGGATCGATTGGCTGTGGGTACCGGGTGCGGTGTTGGCCTGTGGCGGTATACTGCTGGTGGGCCGCCAAATCCGCCAGTATCCCTCAACGCAGTCGGTGCCACTCATACCATCAACCACAAATAGGGGAACTTGGTCATTCCAGCGAATTGACATTGCCTTGACTGGCGGCGGGGTGGTGTTGCTGGGATTGGCTGTGGGGGTTCCGTTAGCGGTCTCACTGCCGGAGTGGCCGCAGCTTGTTGTGCTGGTGGGAGGGGTGGCGACGCTTAGCGCGGGTATGGCTGGCTTGCGCCCTCCGTATGTCGTTGCCCTCGTGAAAGGCTGGCAGCACATTCCGCTCTGGGAGCGCCTTGCACTCGGCACAATTTTTTTGTTGGCGTTGAGTGTGCGCTTATGGCAACTGGAGGGCGGTCTGCGTGTGCTGATTGACGAAATGCAAACGATTGAGCCAATCGTACGCATGTGGGATCGGGACTTTCCCCTGTTGCAGCAGATCAGCGCCAACAGCTACCCCTATCCGCTGCTGTATCCCTACTTGCAACAGATAGGCAGCGCGTTATTCGGCCACAGCCTGTTCACGCTGCGCCTGCCGGGGGCCATATATGGTGCCATGAGTGTATTTTCAGTCTATTGGTTTGCCCGTCTACTCTATCCTGATAAACACCAGTTGCCAATGATTACGGCGTTGGCCCTGGCCGTATTCCCTATGCACGTCCACTTTTCTCGGATTGCGATCCTCAACTTGTATGACCCTACGCTTGCCGTACTGGCGGGTGCATTCGCCATCCGGGGCATCAAGCACGGCCTACGCCAAGACTGGGCGCTGGCGGGAATCATGCTGGGCCTCATCACTTACCTTTACGAGGGCGGACGCATCCTGCAAGCGCCAATACTCCTGTTATGGATTGCCATCATCGTGTTTCAGTACCGCCACACGATCAACCTTGGGCACCTCTTACGCGGCGTAGCCTGGATGTTGCTTGTGATGGTGCTGCTGGCGCTGCCCCTCTACGCCACCTGGCTCGCAAACGGAGACCCGCTATTTGCCCGCCTTGCCAGCGAAGGCGTTACCAACTGGCCTCAAGCAGTGAACGCAACCCGCTTCAAGCCAATCCACCACAACTTGGCCGATGCGTTTGGCCTCTATGTGGCTAAACCCGATGGGTGGAGCTTTTACGGTGGGCTTCATCCCATTGTGCCGCTGTTTGCGCAACCGTTTTTCCTCATCGGGTTGACGGCTGCCCTGACGGAGCGGCAGCGCCGGGCGTTGGGTGCCTTCCCGGCGCTGTGGGTGCTCGTGACAACGCTGCTGGTCGGCCTGTTCATCTGGAACCCGCAACACGCGGCGCGCTATACCGTTGTCATGATCGCAATTGCAATGCTAATCGCGCTGGGAACGTGGTGGGCGGCACAGCTACTGGGTAATGGGCGCAGGTGGGTTACGTGGACGCTGGCGGTGTTGTTGGCAATGGCGCAGGTCGTCTATTACTTCGGCTTCCACCTTGATGAGGTGAACATCCGTGCGCGGGTTATCCACAGCTACGCCGACCCTGACGATGCCGTTTTGCGCGCCGCGACACTCCCCCCCAACACCCACATCTACCTCATCACGCAGACCGCCACCTTTCCGGCCAAGCGGCCCCCGTTGTTCCTGAGTTACCTCACACACAATGCCTCGCAGAACCTGGTTGTTGTTGCTCAGGATAGCACCACATATGACGACGCCATCTTTATAAACCCATCCACCGACATCAATCACGCCTACTTTATTGAAACCACCAACACGCATCTCATTGACGCGATCATCGCCGCACAACCTACGATTGAACCGAGCTTCAGTCCAGACCCACGTGTGCCCCTTGACTTGCAATTTGTGCTGCTCTATTTGCCTGCTGAGGCTACACCACCTAACGCGAACTGAGCTTTTACGCGAATTTAAACCACACACCGTACCAACTAGATTACACTGTGTGTGAACACAGGGATCAAGGGGAACGCTCCAAACGCTCGTTAAGATCGAGAGGGCTTTACCTTGCAGCAATACGACTACGAATCGCTCATCTTTGCCTTTATCGAAGGCCGCAAAAAGCAAATTCACCCGGACTTCAACACCTACTATCTCGATCTGTTGGCTGTGCTGGAAGTGGCGCTAGACGCGCCGCTGAGCGAACAGCGTGTGTTCGCGCCAGATGGCCCCCGTCAGGCGCAAACGCTGTGGCACATGTTTGCGGATGCAGTCGATGCTTACCTCGGCGTCCACACCCCCTGGGATACCTTCCTGGCCAATGGTGCCATGATGCACCGCCTGCCCAGCTATGGTGCTAACGGCCAGCAGGTGTTTGCTTATGCCTATCGCATTTCGGAAATCGCCAAGCAGTTCCAGCAAATCCACCTGGATTTGATCTACCATGTGTTCAAGATGATGCACGGCGAGGTCACCAAAGTTGTTACATCCGCTGACCTGCGCCGCATGGGGTTTGATGACACCAACGAGCCGCGCATTGAAGACTATGCAAAAGAAGCCTAAAACCCGGCGTTCATGACGTTCTGCACGGCCTGCCGTACCGCACGCGGAGGCGGGCGATTGTAGTCGTCATCGGTGTAGTCCGTCACGATTGCCCAACC
>CAWUJQ010000452.1:0-3800 GCA_963922445.1 uncultured bacterium | reverse complement strand
TCGTATAGTGTGCGCAGCGTTTGCAACGCCAGCTCACGCACATTCCACGTCACGATGACCACCGCGAGGTCACGCCCCATCACTGAATCCCGACATTTGCCATAAAGTCGATCACATCGGCCAGGTCTTCTTCCGTCGCAGGCGTTACGCTGTCCGCCCCCATGAGCGCCAGCAGCGCCTGCTGCGGTGACGTGAGTTGGTCGCCATCGACTTCTACAAGTACCGGCTCCAGTTGAATCGGCCCGTCGCCTGTGTCAGCGGCTTCTGCCCCCGCAATCTCGATGAAGGCGTCCGTCAGGGCAACCCGGTCACCCAGCAGCATTTCCGGCGGATAGAACAACACACCATACGGCATCCCGTCGATGGTGTCCGTCACGATAAGCGACGGCGGCACATCACCCGCATATTCCGTCTCCAAAAAGCCTGCCGGGACGCCTGTCGCCGCGCACGCGCCGTTAGCAACTGTTTCAAACAGCAGCTCGTAGGTGGTGTATTCGTCCACCTCACCAATGCTTAACGGGTCAATCCCGCGCGATTCCATTGCAATGGATGGCAAAATCCATGTGTGGAAGTCCCCCACACCCAGGCGGCAAAACACCCGCCCATTCAAGCTGTTCAGCCGCACCCCAGACGCCGACACAATTTCACCAGCCAGCCGTGTGCGTCCATCCCGCACACCGACAAGCGCAACATCGCCGCAGGCGCGTTCAAGGGCCAACACCGCAGACGGCCCACTCAGCCAGGGCGCTGACCCACCGTTAAACTCACACAGGGACGCCAGCATTTCTGCCTGAGTGTCAGCAATCACAACCTCAATCGCCAGCCCAGAGCGGCTGCTAAGTTCTTGTGTGAGCAGGGTGACGGCCTGCTGCTGGGTGGCCCCGGTCGAGTTTTCCGTATCGTAGGTGGGCGGTTGGAACATAATGCGCAGTGGATTTTCTGGCCTGCCAGGGGAGATGGGCGTGGGCGCAAAAAACGCCAATGGGTCTGGCGTGGCCGTGGGAACCACAACCTCTGGCCCACGGTCACCACACGCCGCCAAAATAAATATCACAAACAGGAGATAAGGTCGCTTCACGGGCGTTAGCCTAACGCAATAACAGGATCATACCCTGATTATAGGCCAGCCTACCCAAAGAGGGCAAAGCCATCACCCGTCGTTTTCGTCAGCGTAAAGGGGAGCGTCCATATCCACCAGTTCGATGCTGCGCGCCCCCACCCGTGAATTCTGCACCGTGACGCCCACATCCTCGTGAATGAGGCCTGCCCAACAGTTCTGCGGATTGCGCGCGTCAATGAGTTCTGTCATGCGAATGCCACCCCACACCACGGCTCGCTCTCCCGGCGGCAGATAGTAAAACGTGTTGTCCGTCTCCTCATCGTAGACGGTTTGTAGTGCGTCGTCATCGCCAACACGCCAGCGCCACGGATAGTCACTCACGGCGGTGTCACAGTCGATACCTACACGCCACGCCCCGGACTCGTCAAAGTCGCCAAAGGTGGCCGCACGCTGCGTCTGCTGATAGACGGTACCTGGCAGCGCCCCGTGCGTGCGAATCGGCACGTCACTGTAGTTTTCCACCGTCAGCTTGAACGCCAGCACATCGCCCACCACCATTGTGATGTCACTGCGGCTGCGATCTTGCGGATCGTCAGGGATCGCCAGCAACGCACCGAGTTCGTCCATTGCAGATAGCATCGCCTCGTCATAGGGCTGCACCGTAAATGTCACGTCTACGCCCACCGCCTGCGATGCAATCTCCGCCAGCGGCTTACCGCCATCCACCAGCGTCAACTCGGACTCGCGCACCACCCGCTGCCCGACCGCATCCTGCGCGGACGCGATGACTGTATATGTGCCATCTTGAGGCGCTTCGGCTCCGGCATCGACACCGCCGTCATAGTCGAATGTGTAGCGGCCCGCCTCGCCGTCGCGGGTTTCTTCTACCTGTGGCGGGACGAAAATCTGCACGCCGTCGGGTGTTAGTAGGTACACATCCAGGTCGGCGGCCTTATCCAGCACCACGTTGATCTGCGTGCGATCCCGGATGCCGTCCTGATTCGGGGAGAACGTCTGTGGGGAAATCGTGAATACGGGCATATCCGGCAACTCGGAATCCGCGTCTTCGATGACGAGTGTACCCATGGCTATGTCGGTTTCATCACCACTCACTGCCATGAGTTCCCAGGTATACGTGCCGTTGGGCATCAGGCGACGCTCCACCGTACCGCCGATGTCCTCACCCTCGCGGGTGTAGCCGTCCACCACCCCGCTGAACAGTCCCGTGTACTCACCCAGCGCGCGCCGCTCACCCTCACGGAACGCGAACACCTGCCCGTCCTCGCCCGTGAACGTGATGGTTACGTCTGCATTGGCGGATAGCTCGTAGGTGTAGCGGGTGATGTCGTTTTCGCCGTCGGCGTTGGGAGAGATGGCGTCGGGGGCAAACTCTGCACTGACGATAAGCGGCAGGTCCGGTTGCAGGACGGCCTGCCCTGCCACGACCACCACTCCCGCAGCGACCAGCGCCGCCAAGACGACCAACAGAATCAACGATGCACGCATGGGGTTCCTCGCGTTCGGATCACAAACGGTGGCAATCTAGCACAGGGGGCGGGGGGCGTCTACGGTTTGGTTACCGCTCCCGGCACGCGGACTGTTGCCTCTAAGTGACCTGTATTATGGCATAATGGACGGCATCAGGCCAAACCCATTCCACCCCTAAGGCACCCTCATGGAAACATCATCCGTTTACCTCATCAGCCCCAACAATGCTGACTTCCTCAACGGCACCCGGCCCAAACCCGTCCTCCGGGGTGGCGGCGGCTGTTTCGAGACCGTGTTTGCAGCCATCTTCGCCCTCACATCCGTGGTGCTGGTTGGCTTCACGGTTCGCGACTGGCAGAATTACATCATCCTGCGTGATACGGGTCAGGTCGTTCAGGGCCGCTACACCGACAAGCGCGTTGACGTGGGCGACGACAGCGACAGCTACGTGCTCATCTACGATTATGTGGTGGATGACCGCGAATACCGTGACGAAGACACCGTTCCCCAAAGCGTCTACGACAACGCAGAAGTCGGTGCCGCAGTCGATGTGCTCTACGACCCGACAGCCCCCTCCCTATCGGCCCTCGCCTCGCGTAACAACGCCCCCGCCATCCTGACGGCGTTTACAACCGTATGGGTGTCGATTACGGGGGTCATGGGGTTCTTTCTGGTGCGCGGGCGGCTCCGGCGACGGCAGCTACATCGCAGGGGAAAAGTCATTTACGGTCGTGTGACAAAAAGCCATGAGGATGAAGACAGCGACGGCGACCGCACGATTCACTTTGACTATGTGTATAAGCGGCCCGGCACTGGCGAAACGGCCACACACAGCCATCAATTCCTATCAAGCAGCCGTGAGTTGCCAAAGCGCGGCAGGATGGTCGCCATCCTCTATGCGAACGAGCGCAATCGCGTGCTGCTGTAATCCCCACAGACTGACCCGCAAACGGCGTCAGTCTGTGGGCGGATAGGGCTAATACTGCGGGGGCAGCTTACGCCCTTCGTGCTTGCCGAACTTGGTGTAGTGCCGCAGCGGTTCCATACCGCTTGCCATCACGTCCGGGTTGGCCTGTAAGTAGGCAATCGGGTCGAATGCCGGAGACGGGCAGTAGCCGATGTGCCAGCCATAAACGAGGTAGTGCAGGTACGGGTTGCGCTGGAACCGGCCCGGTGCGCCCTTCAAATACTGCCGCAGGTACCACGCCTTATCGAATTCCGGCGGCTCCTGCAAACGGCCCGTGCGCATCAT
>CAWUJQ010000451.1:0-3800 GCA_963922445.1 uncultured bacterium | reverse complement strand
CCCTCATGTTCATAAACGGTTTTTATTGTGCGTTTATAACCTTCATAAATTGCCACCCTCATCCTGATAGTGTTAACATAGAAGGGGAGAAAAAAGCCAAAGGGTGCTAAACACACATGACAGACAACGAAAACGACAACAACGGCACAGGTGAGGACAAGCTCATCCAAACGCCAAAAGGGATGCAAGAGCCGCTTATTGTGATTGCGTCCAATCGCGGGCCATACGCCTTCAAGGTAGACCCGGAAACGGGCGAACTGAACGAGGAACGCGGCGCAGGCGGCCTCGTCACGGCGCTGGCTGCCCTCGCAGAGCGCTACGAAGTGGTATGGGTCGCGTCCGCATTGGGCGAAGGCGACCGCCGCTGGGCACAGCAGCACTCAAAAGAGCCAGAAGACGTAGGCGGCATCATGCTGCACATGGTGCAGCCGTCGCAGGAAGCCTACAACCAGTACTACAACGTGATCGCCAACCCGCTGCTGTGGTTCATTCAGCACGAAATGTGGGACATCCCCCGCAGTCCGAGCATTAACAAATCCGTGTGGGATGCCTGGGAACACGGCTATGTGGCTGTGAACAAGCTGTTTGCCGAGGCCGTTGCGGATATTGTCGAACGCGAACCCGCCGACCGGCCCATCATCATCATGCCCCAGGACTATCACCTGTACATCATGCCCAAGTTCCTGCGAGAGCGTTTGGGTACGCGTGTGCAAATCCAGCCGTTTTTGCACATCCCGTGGCCTGGGCCAGACGCATGGCGGGTGCTGCCGGGGCAAATGCGCGAACTGCTGTTAGCAAGCATGTTGGACTCCGACCGGATTGGCTTCCAGACGCGCAAGGATGCGTTCAACTTCGTGCAAACGGTGCGCTTCTATGTAGAAGGCGCGCACTCACGGGGCAGTCGCAACTCGGTTGAATACGACGGGCGCAAAATCTACGCCACAGACTACCCCATCTCGATTGACGTCGATAAAGTGGAGTCTATTGCTGAGGACATGCAAACGCGCCTGCAAAAGAACAACCTCATCAGCATGGTGGGCGATGTGCAGATGATTTTGCGCGTGGATCGCGTGGAGCCGAGTAAGAACATTCTGCGCGGCCTGGAAGCCTTCCGGGGCTTGCTGGAACGCTACCCAGAACATCGCGGCAGTGTGCAGATGCTGATGCTGTTGGTGCCCAGTCGCCTGCAAGTGGAACAGTACAGTAACTACCTGCAAGACATCATGGCCACAGCCGGCATGATTAACGCCAACTTCAGCCGCGAGTTCTGGGAACCCGTGCGCATGGTGGTGGGGAACAACTATCCGCGGGCGTTAGCGGCCATGCAGCTTTACGATGTGCTGCTGGTGAACCCGATTGCTGACGGCATGAACCTCGTGGCAAAAGAGGGTGTACTCGTCAACAACCGGGATGGCGTACTCGTACTGAGTGAAAGCGCAGGGGCCTACTACGAATTAGGCGACCACTCCCTCATTGTGTCACCGTTTGATACCTACGGCACGGCCAGCGCGCTCCACAACGCGTTAACGATGGATCCCAACGAGCGCCGCCGCCGTGCCGAAGCGATGCGCGACCACGTCCGTGAGGCCGATGTGCGCCAGTGGTTTGCCAATCAGGTTCAGGACGCGCTCAACGCGGTTGCCAGCCAGCCCAGCAGTTCCGCCACATCCTCAACCGAAGACGCCATCACGTCGGCGTAGCGCTCTACGACTTCGGGTGTGTCGCCCGCGTGCTGCACACCCACCCCTAATGCAAAACACGTCCCTGCCGCCCGCAGTTCGCCCGCTGCGCGGATCGCGTCGGCATCGCTAACGTCGTCACCCAGGTACATTGCAGCGTCCAGGCGATAGTCCGCAACCAGGTCACGGAAGGCGGTGCCCTTGTTCACCTTGACGGGCGGGCGCAGTTCGAACACCATCTTGCCGCTGTGAACGTGAATGTCGTGCTTTTCGGCCAGCTTTTCGAGTTGTGGCTTGAATGTTGCCGCCGTTTGCTGGGGATTTTCTGTACGGCGATAGTGAATCGATGCGGTTGCGCCTTTGTCTTCGATGGCCATCCCAGGCAGCAGGCCGTCACGAACCGTGTTCATCACCGCTTCCAGGTTCGTGCGATAGGCCGCGACCTCTTTATTGACCTGAACCGTATCGCCCATGTGCCGTTCCATACCGTGGTTGCCCACATACACCGCATCGGCAATGGCCACGCGCCCGTGAATGTCACTCGCGGCCCGGCCACTGACGAACGCCAGCAGTTCCAGCTTGGGCTGCATGGCAATGAGGTGCTGCTTGCTTTGCGGCAGGACGATGGCCGCTGCCGGGTCGTCCACAATGGGGCTGAGCGTGCCGTCAACGTCAGAGACGATGCCGATGCGCGCTTTTTCGGTAAATTCTGTGAGTAGGGTGTCGGTGGCGTCGCGCCAGTGCATGTGTTTTTTCTCCCTTTGGTTTGAGTGGGGACGTGTCCCGCGTTCATCACCAGGGATTGTAACGCAAAGCCAACCGACATGGCTGCCTATTCGATTTTAACCTTGTAGTGCGTCAATGTGCGCAGCGCAAATAGCAAAATTTGGCAAAACCACGTACAATTCACAGATATTGTAATCTGCATTTATTGATTATTCGCTGTTATGCATGTACTCGGAGTGACCCCAACATGATGCCTGCATCCGATGCGCTCAAATTACAAGATGTGCTGGATGGCCTGGGCCACGGTGTGCTGGTGTTCAGCAGTGACGGTGACCTGACCCAAAACAACCGCGCCGCCATCGCTACTTTTGGCACCGACTGGAAGCTGCTGCGTGAGCAGGGCTGGCCGGCTGCCGAAACGCTGCTGCGGCCTCACACCGTGGCCGATAAGCCCGCAGACCCCCGACCGCTCAACGCTGTGCGGAAAGAGGCCATTCAATCTGGCAGGCCAGTGCGCTTTCAGGTGCTGCTCAAAGGGGAGTACGTGCCGTGTTGGGCGTCTGCCGTGCCAGGGGACAAGGGCGCGATTTACACCATGCTCGTCATCGACAACTCGGACTGGTCAGCCCTGACGGACCTGATCGACACCTTCCGCAAAGAGGTGAAAGAGACGGTTGCGGCCACACGCGGCCACATCGACATCATCACCAACAGCATGACACGCGTGAAGCCGGAAGACCCGGTGGAGAACCTGACCAAGCGCATTGGCGGCTTTAACCGCCTGATAGACATGCAGATGTTCCGCATGAAAGAACTCATTGACCAGATGGAACGCATGGAAGACCTGCGCACAGGCGACCTGCGCGACATCGCTCGCAGCAACCGCCGCAAAATCAACTTTGACTACTGGCTGGAAGACTTCATTGAGGAGATGGAGCAGACCGACCTGCTGGACCCGGAAACGGAAGACCACGACTACCGCTCGCGCATCCAGACCAAACTGGACGGCGATTTGTTCCTGAGCGCGTCCCCGGTGCTGCTGACGCGGGTGCTGCGCGATATTTTGCGCAACGCGATTATGTACAGCATGATGGCCACACCCATCGAAATCAAAGCCTTTCGCACAGGGGACTTTGTGCAAATCAGCATCAAAGACGAGGGCTACGGCGTGCGGGAAAAGGAACGGGAGCGCGTGTTTGCGCCGTTCCAGCGGGCGCGCCAACCGCAAATCATCAGTGAGTTTGGCTATGGGCTGGCGCTGTACCTGTGCAAGCACGAGGTGGAAGCCATGAACGGCAAGCTGTGGTTCGACAGCGAAGAAAAGGTGGGCAGCACGTTTAGCGTGAAGCTCCCGGCATGGCGTGAGGACGCCACCGAGCCGTCCGCAGCGACGAA
>CAWUJQ010000450.1:0-3804 GCA_963922445.1 uncultured bacterium | reverse complement strand
AGGGTAGGGTTCTTATGTGACGAACCAAGAATGGTCACAAAGAACCTTACTCTGAGCACCCACGAAATATTTTTTAGCGAATGGAGTTCTTTTATGACAAAGCAAGACCGGCACAACGCCATATGGGGCGGCATCTTCTACATCCTGGTGACGGTCGCCTCCATCTCCACCATCTTTTTCCTGGGCTTTCTGGGCGGCGGCATCGCAGGTGAAACCCGTCCGGGCTACCTGGAGACGATTGCCGCCAATGAGCGTCAGGTGATTTATGGGGTGTTTGTTGAACTGATCTGGGCGCTGGGTGTGGTCGGCATCGTGGTGTCGCTGCATCCGCTGCTCAAGGAGTACAACGAGTCTCAGGGACTCGGTTTTTCCGCATTACGTTTTCTGGAAGGCGTTTGTAACGTGATGGGCATCTTTCTGCTGATGATGCTGGTGAGCGTCGCGCAGGCAGTGTCGAGCGCAAGCGGTACCGAGGCGATTGTCCTGCAACAGACGGGGGAACTGCTGCTTGCCGCGCGCGAGTGGATGTTCAATCTGGGTGCAGGCATGATCTGGGCATTGTCGGCGGTGTTGCTCAACCTCATCCTGTTTAACAGTCGGCTGGTGCCGCGCGGGTTATCTGTCTGGGGATTGATCGGCGCAGTGTTGGCGGTTGGCAACTACGTTTTGATCTTCTTCGGGAGTCGTCTGATCGCGTGGTTGTTCGCACCGATTGCTATCCAGGAGATGGTCTTCGCTGTGTGGTTGATCGTGCGCGGTGTGGACTTTTCGGAGACGATGGCGATGAGTAGCGAGGGAAGCGCATCATGAAGGCAGTCGTTTACGACCGTTACGGTCCGCCGGAAGTCCTGTGCTTGACGGACATCGATAAGCCCACACCTAAAGCCGACGAGGTACTGATTCGCGTGCACGCGGCAACCGTCACTGCTGGCGATGTCAATATGCGTGGGTTCACCTTTGTGCCGCCGGGGTTCGGTCCACTCCCCCGCCTGATGTTCGGCATCCGTAAGCCACGCAAACCGATATTAGGGGTGGAAATTGCCGGAGAGATCGAAGCAGTCGGAGAGCATGTCACAGCGTTCAAAAACGGCGATGCGGTGTTCGGCATCAACGCCACAACACTCGGCGCGTACGCGGAGTATGCCTGCCGTCCCGCAGACAAGACACTGGCACATAAACCGGCGAACCTCAGCTACGCGGAGGCGGCTGCGATCCCGTTCGGCGCGGGGACGGCGTTGTACTTCCTGCGTGATAAGGCGGATATTCAGCCTGACCAGCGCGCGCTGATCCTCGGTGCGTCTGGCGGCACCGGCTCCGCAGCCGTACAGCTCGCCAGGCACTTTGGTGCGGAGGTCACCGGCGTGTGTAGTACGCGCAATGTGGAACGGGTTCGTTCACTGGGGGCGCATCACGTCATTGACTACACACAGGAGGACTTCACCACTACTGGCATATACGACATTGTGTTCGATGCCGTACCGGGTGCCTACTCGTTCGCACAGTGCAAACCAGTTCTCACCGAGAACGGCATCTACCTGGCGGTTGCCGGTGGACCGGGTACGATGTTGCAGGCAGCACTGCCTGCACGCGGTGGCAAGCGTATCGCCGCCGGGTCGCCACCAGAAGATTCTGGTGATCTGATGTTGCTGTCGGCGTTAGCCGAGCAGGGGGTGCTGAGATCCCTCATCGACCGCGTGTACCCGCTGGACGAGATTGTCGAGGCGCACCGTTACGTGGATACTGGGCGCAAGCGCGGTAACGTCGTTATCAACGTGATGCCGAAAGAGCCACCTGAGGGGGTCGAGTCATGATGAGGGCAGCAGTTTGCGAGCAGTATGGCGCACCCGACGTCTTACAGATTCGGGAGGTCGAGAGTCCCCACCCGAAAGCCGATGAGGTGCTAATTCGTGTTCATGCAGCTACGGTCACCCCATCGGATACGCTGATGCGTTCCGGCAGCACGGTAATGACGCGGGTCATATTGGGGTTTCGCAAGCCCCGTCCGAGGTACCGCATACCGGGAACCGAGTTTGCGGGCGTTGTTGAAGCTACTGGCGAACAGGTTCGGCGGTTCAAACCCGGCGATGCGGTCTATGGGTTTCGCGGGTTTGGGACCGGAACCTGCGCCGAATACAAGTGCATGTCCGCCAGGGGTTCAGTGGCGTTGAAACCCGCGAATATGTCATTTGAACAGGCCGCTGCGCTGGTGGACGGGGCAACCACCGCGCTGTTCTTTCTGCGGGATAAGGCTCGAATTGAATCCGGGCAGCAGGTGTTGATCAATGGGGCATCGGGCAGCATCGGGACGTATGCCGTCCAGATTGCCAAATACCTCGGTGCAGATGTCACCGGCGTGTGCAGCACCCGCAATATAGAACTGGTGGCATCGCTGGGGGCTGACCGGGTGATTGATTACACAGCGGAGGACTTCGTCACCCGTGGGGAGACCTACGACGTGATCTTCGATACGGTCGGCAAGCGGTCTTTTGCCGCGTGTAAACCCGCACTCAAGCCCGATGGCTGTTATATGGTTACCACCGGCAATATCGTAGCGAACTTCATCCAGAGCGGATGGTCGTCTGTTGTCGGGGGCAAACGGATGATCTATGCCATGTCGGTCGACAAGCGCGAGGCTCTGGAAGTCATCAAGGATTTCGCAGAATCTGACATCATCCGGCCCGTCATCGACATGACCTACCCGCTGGACGAGATTGTCGAGGCGCATCGCTATGTGGATACCGGACGTAAGCGTGGTAATGTGGTCATCACGATCGATGGTCAGTGAGCGCGGACAGATCGCTGGGGATGATATCGCTGATACACTGCGTCGGGGCTTCGTACCGTCTGTGTCGCTGACGGTTGTCTACCGGGTATCAGGGGACACGCTGTAGTGGCAGGCGTGACAGAATCTAGCCTGTTACGCCTGCCCTGACTCATTGAGATCAACCTGCACAGTCAAATCGGGACTGGATGTCTACGCCTGTCGAGCACGCCGGAGCGGCTTCTCGCTGACGGCATCGACCATGAACAGGATGCCTGCCAGAAGCACCGGCAGCGAGATCGTTAAAAAGGTGAAGACATGCTCATACGTGTCGAACAGGAAGACGGAAACAACCCCCAGCATCAAAAAAAGCAATCCGCCGATGAAGGCCCGACGCCATGCAATTGCAATGACGATAAGAAGAACGAGGGTGGGCCGTAGATGCATGAGCAGCGCCACCGTGATGTAACCCACGCCCGCCTCCTCTCCGAAAACATCCAATGCGAATAAACTGAGGAACAGTGCCACGCCAATGGCGAGCACACGCGGCGTCCAGTGTAAGATACGCCACATGATAAACCTCCTTTTCCAGGTGGGTCGGCACACTTGCGTCTGGAGACTGCGATCATTGTCATGTTGTGTCCAGACAGGGGGATACGCTGAGCACAGGGAATCCCCTTGAAGCTGCCACCACCTTTATTGTGAATTATATCACAGATAGATCATGCCGTTAATGTGTCTGATTTCGGGCTGAGGGCATGACCGTCTGCGAACAGGCTACTCAAACCCTGAACCCCGATCCGCAACGGCATGCAGCCTGAGGCTCAGTCCGTGCAGATAGCGCACCACACCGAGCAGCCCCGATTGATCGGTAGTAACCGTCACACAGGTTCGATCCGGTTGGCGAATAGCGACAGCGATAGGTTGCGGACTGCTAACGTTGATGTCGGCCTCATCAACCCGACCGTTGATCCAGATGGTATACGTCTTAGAGGGCATTTGAAAAATCCGTTTGGTTAGAATGGTTGTGACCAAACAGCCCA
>CAWUJQ010000449.1:0-3819 GCA_963922445.1 uncultured bacterium | reverse complement strand
TGAAGACATGCAGGCGGTTCCGGCGGCATCTCAAGCCGTTCAATGGTGACGTGTGGTACCCGGTACCGGGCATCACCCAACCATGACAAAACACTTACTGGAATCGAACAAAATTTCGGGTCTTGTTCTGATAGACTGGATAGCGTAACAAAATACTCACCTGATGAATCGGAGTTTCACACCCGTGTTCAAGTTCCAAGTTCGTTTGATGGTTGTCGTCGCACTCGTGATGGGTGCATCCGTTTTTGTGCTGTCGGTTACCGCGCCTGCCGAGGCCAACAATGACGTTCAGTTGGCCGTTAACGGCCAGTTCGTTACGCAAATTTTCACCGGAACCGAAAACGGCTGCTTTTCACCCGTTGGGCAGTGTGCTGTGGGCACCTTCACTGCGGATTTGCAGCAAGTCGGTCAGGTTGACGGCACGGTGTTCGTGGAGATCACCACGCTGCAACCAGAAGCCAACACCAACGTCACGCTGTACACAGGTAAAATCACACTCACGTCTGACGAGTTGGGCACCGCTAGCGGTGACATCATCAACGGGCGCATTCAGGCGGGCCTCACGCTCAACAGCCGGGTAGTACTCACTGACGGGGACTTTGGCGGGGAATTGGTGGTGAACGGCAGCATCAACCCGAACACCTTCATCGAAACAGACAACTTCAGCGGCAGGTTCATCGTGGACAGCAGCATCGTCAACAACTAACGGTCAGTGTCGGCTTAGACGCTGCGGTATGTCAATTCAAATTGTAAGGGCGACTCATGAGTCGCCCTTATGCGTTATTTTGCACGCATGTCGTGCTTAGTCTTCGTCTGGCTCCAGGAACTGCTGCCAGCGCTCGTCCATTCCGGCTTCGCTCACGCCGTAGAACACACGCAGCTTGCCGTTTTCTAGCTTGACCAAATCGTAGCGCACATCGCTGCCGCGCTTGTAGCTGCGCCACAGGCCGATGTCACCCTCACCGGCCCACTCCACCGCACCCTGCTGGACGGGGTTTTCCTCTAGCTGGCGGATAGCGTAGTGCCACAGCCGCCGGGCCGATTCCCGCGTGACGTTATGCACCACGTTGCCGTTGCGCAGGTCGCGCATGATGTGGTAGTTGGTGCCGTTGCGCTGCTCCGTGCCGATAATCTCGACGCCAGCACGCGGCACCGCGTTCCCGTTGAAGCTGGCCGCTACCGGGCCGACTGTGGGCTTGGGCGTAAACTGGTTGGGCGGCAGCGCATGATTTTCCACGACCGGGTTCAGCGTGCCCGCTTCACGCTCGTCTTCTTCGTCGGTTGGGGGTGCATCGGCACCGTTGGCCTCAACACCACGGAGTGGTGCCGGGACGGCATCTTCGGTTGCGTCGTCTTGCTCGTCTTCAAAATCAAACGTGAGGGAAACGGCTTCCGCCGTTTCGATTGCCCGGTCAACCGGGGGGCTGTTCGGGATGGGTTCCGGTGTTGGCGCTGCGACAGCCGGCACTTCTGACGTGGCCGTAACATCTGCGGCGGGGCGCATCCCCTGGCGTGCCAACGCGACGATCTCGTCGCGCACGGCGAGGTTGGTTTCGTTTTCCCCGCGCACGTAGATTTTGTAGTCATCAATGGCGTAGGGCACGTCCGTCCCCGGTGTGACCTGCACCCGAATAATCACGTTGTTGCCACTTTCCAGCGTGTCGATTTCGACAGGCAGGGCGGGGGCAATCATGCGGCTGATGGCCTGGTTGAGGTCATTGAGCGCGTCGTTGACGTTGTTCACGCCCTTTACGTCATGGCTGGGGTCGGCATCCACACCGATGTAAACCGTGCCGCCGTTGGTGTTGGCGAAGGCGCACACATCCGCAACGACGGCGTACAGGTGACCGCCTTTGCGCTGCATCAACTCATGGAACGACTGCACGATGGACTCGCCCTCTTCGCGGGCGGTTTGCACGTAGTCGTTGGCCTGGCCGCCTTCGTACTCACGGGAGCGCGAAAAATCGTTGCTGATGAACATATCCAGCAGCGCGTCGAAGCTTTGCTCATGGAGCAGCACTTCGGTGGTGCGCTCACCTACGCCAAGCGTCACGACTTTGTCGCGGCGGTCAGTGATGGTTTCTAGCGCGTGGGCGTCACTCCCCTGGATGCAGCGCATCTTGCGCGGGTATTCCGGTTTGGTGCCGTTGAAAAAACGCTGGGTGCTGTTGCGGCGTTTGCTGCCCAGATCGGTGACTTCCAGCGCGTGCAGGTAGTCGTCCTGGGTGTAGGCGATGCGGGTTTGCCCGCCGAAGTCCATGCCGCGCATGGCTACGCCGTGATTGGCGTTGGCGTGGGCGGCGATGACAATGCCCCCCGCCTGGTGAATCATCTCGTAGGCACGCAGCACGTCGGACGACGCGCCGACTTCGGATGTGCCTTCTTCGATGGCGGAAATAGGAATGTTGAGGTTGAGCAGCAGGTGTTCTAGCTCCCGGATGGTCTTATCGGGCGAGAAGATGCCCAGGATGTGAAAGCCAAACGTCGCGGTAAACTCAAACCCCGGCAGCACCAGGATTTTGTCTAGCAGGTGCATGTATTCGTCTAGTTGGGCGGCCTCTTCGTCGGTCGCACGGCCCAACTCCTTCAAGTATGCCAATTGCTCGATGTCGCGCATCATGGCGGCGTAACCGTTCACGGTGTTGTGATCGGTAAATGCGATAATATCCACGCCCCGGCTTTCCGCCTTTTTCAGGATGTCTAGATACGAAATGTGTTTGTCGTAGTAGTCGCTGGATGCGGGGGTGTGGAGGTGCAAGTCGACTTGGTACCAACTGAGCTTCGACTTCTTCTTTGCCACGTTGTCAAGTTCTCCAATGGTTGTAATAGCTGCGAATGGCGACGGTGGGGCCTTTGCAAGGTAGAAGGGGTCACAAGATGGGGGCGGTTGTTCAGGTTCCATTCAAGTGGGCAGGCTGCGCCCAACGGCAGTCCGTCAGGCGCAGGCTAGCCCGTTGCCGCGTGGTTAGGCTGATGAAATTAGGTCGTTGAATATCGTCGGCAGCTCGTCTGGCTCAAATGGCTTTACCAAAAACTGATTTGCGCCGGCTGCCAATACCTCTTGGCCTACGTCCAAGCCGCTGGCCATCACCACGGGCAAAGTGGCGTAATCGCTGTGGCCTCGCAACTCACGCAAAACGTCAACACCTTTCATATCTGACAGGTGATAGTCCATCAGGATGACATCGGGTTGAAAGTCGGATAGCATTGTCATCACGTCCGCACCGCGCCCGGCGGTTTGCACCACAAACCCGTCCAATTCCAATAGGGTTTGCAGTAAAGACACGGTCGTTTTGTCATCGTCTACAATCAGCAGTTTTGCCAAGGTGAGTCCCTTTGTCGGCCATGCGTATTCAGGAACCGCTCGCGTCTGCCCCACAAATAGGGTAGAACCGCTTCTGGTGCAGTTGCCGCACCGTCATTTTTAGTATACAGCAAGTCGGGTTTGGCTGCTATAGAGCATCCGGCGTGGGCGAACCAAGCTATAATGACCTGTACAACCCAACGTTGGGCGAATAACTGAAAAGACTTATAGACTATGGTTGATGTTTATGGCGCGCTTCACTTTTTAGAACAGCATGGCAGCCCGGTGCATCATGTGCTGGCGCGGTATGTGATGGGCGGGGCAACGTCTGCCGATGTTGTGGCTGTACTGCTGCCCTATCAACAGGCCGATGGTGGCTGGGCGGCGCTCAACCCGGACTGCCCGACGGCGGTGTCTACCGTTCACTGTACCTGGCTGGCCTTGCAATACATCCGCTGGATTAGTGCGGACAATCACGCGGTGGTTGACCGCACCGCCCAGTTTTTGGCCGACGC
>CAWUJQ010000448.1:0-3819 GCA_963922445.1 uncultured bacterium | reverse complement strand
GGCACGGGCACTGTCGACCGAAACCATGTCACGGAACGTGAGCTGCGTCACGCCATCGTCGGTCACGCTCACGTAGCGCGGCACGCGCAAATCCACAGGTAGGCCGTCTAAAGCGGCCAGGGCATCTGTATATTCTTCATCGTCCAGGGCCATTGCATAGATGCGGGCAGCCGTTTTTTTGTTCGCCTGGAGTTGCACGGCGCGGCGTTCTAACACGTCAAGTTCGGGGCTGGTGGGGATTTCGGCATGGGCAGCGCGAGCAATTGCGACGGCCTTGTCGTAATAGTTGGTGAGCATGAACTGCGGGTTGGGTGGGGCGTCACTGGCTTCGAGTTCGGTGGCCTTGGTGAACAGCTCATCACAGTGGGCCATTACACCCCGCACCTGAATATTTTCCTGTTTGCGGCGGGTCTGCTCATGTACGCGGGTTTCGTAGGTCGCAAATTCGCCACTGGCAACGAGGTCATCAGCAGGCATAGTAGCGCGCCATGTTTCCAGGTAGTTACGTGCGGCTTCCGTGTTGAATGCAAGTAGCTCACCTGCCAGGGCGTCGTCTAGCCATGCCTTCGCCTGCTGGACGCGCTCCGTGCGGCTCCATACTTGGATATGCTGTTGCAGTTGCTCCAGCGTTTCAAGCGCGGTTTGCGTCTGGTCGGCTTCAACGGCTTCTTGCACAGCCTTGAGCAACTCGCGGGCGGTGTCCTTGGCAGATGGATCGTTTGCGTTGCGCATGGAAGTGACTCCCCTGATGTTCCCACAATGTTTTATTCATTGTACCCGGCATCAGGGCAGGCGCTAAACCGATTGGGCACAAATTGGGCAGGGTTAGAAGATTCTATCATCCGCCAGACATTCGCTTCAGTTCATACAGCTTGGTCAGCGCTTCGAGTGGGCTGAGGTTGTCAACTTCCAGGTCACGCAGCGCCTTGACTGCCGGGTTCAACTGGCCACTCTCCAAATCCATGAAGGTGAACTGCTGTGGTTCGTCCGGTTGCGGGGCACCATCCGCCATCGGCAGGCTGAAGTTACTCCCGTCCGCTTCCAGTTGATACAGCAGTTCACGGGCACGGTCAACCACCGGGCGCGGCAGGCCGGCAATCTGCGCGACGTGTACACCAAAACTGCGATCTGCCCCGCCGGGCAGCACCTTATGCAGGAAAACGAGATCATCGCCGTTTTCACTGACGGCCACATTGTAGTTGCGGGCACGCGGCAGCACGTTGGGCAGTTCCGTCAGTTCGTGATAGTGGGTAGCGAAGAGTGTGCGGCAGTTGAGGCGCGGGTTGTTGTGGATGTACTCAATCACGGCACGGGCAATCGCCAGCCCATCATAAGTAGACGTGCCCCGTCCCACTTCATCCAGGATGAGCAGGCTGCGCCCCGTACTGCCAGAAAGCAGACGCGCTGTTTCGATCATCTCGACCATGAACGTGCTTTGCCCCGCGTGGATTTCGTCCTGCGCGCCGATGCGGGCGAAAATACGATCCGTCAGGCCGATGGCAGCTTCATCCGCAGGGACGAAGCTGCCCACCTGTGCCATGAGCGTGATAATGGCCACCTGCCGGATGTAAGTCGATTTGCCAGACATATTCGGCCCGGTAATAATGTGAATGCGCGAGTCGGCGTCAAAGTGGGTGTCGTTGGGCACATAGCGCACGCCGCCCTGCAACAACTGCTCCACGACGGGGTGCCGCCCGCTTTTAATATCCAGCGTATCATCGTCGGTGAGGGTCGGGCGCACAAAGCCCTCTCGCACGGCCACCTGCGCCATTGATAACAACACATCCATATGGGCGATAGCCCGCGCTGTATGCAGCATGCGTTCGCTGTCAGCAGCCAGTTGCACACACAGCCGGTCGAACAGGTCGCGTTCCACATCCAGGATTTCCTCTTCTGCGTTGAGGACAATCGTTTCGTAGTCTTTCATCTCTGGCGTGATGTAACGCTCGGCATTGACGAGCGTCTGCTTGCGGATGTAGTCGTCTGGCACGTTGTGCGTTTGGGCATGGGTGACTTCAATGTAGTAACCAAAGACTTTGTTGTAGCCCACCTTTAGCTTTTCGATGCCTGTACGCTCCCGCTCCACGGATTCCAGGTTAGCAATCCAATCACGAGCGCCTTTGCTGCGCGCCATGATGGTATCCAGTTCTTCCGCGTAGCCAGCCCGAATCGTGCCCATGTTGTTCATCACAGCGGGTGGGTCGTCGGTAATGGCCGCGCTGATGTGGTCGCACGCCTCGTCGCACGGGTCAAGCCGCTTTGCCAGGGGTTCCAGTGGTGCAATCCCACGGATGAGGTGTTGCAGTATTGGCACAACAGACAGACTATCCCGCAGGGCCAGCAAATCACGCGGATTGGCACGGCCTACGCGCAGGCGGTTCGTCAAGCGCTCTAAATCGCTGACCTGCCGCAGCGTTTCGTCCAGTTCAGCACGCAGCGGGCCGCTTTCGGTTAGGCTTTCGACGGCGTCCAGTCGTGCGTTGAGCCGCTTCAGGTCAAGTAGGGGTTGGCTGAGCCATGTGCGCAGCAGGCGCGCCCCCATCGATGTCACTGTGCGGTCTAGCACGCTGAGCAGGCTGCCCTTTGTGCGCCGCTCACGGATGGTTGCGGTGAGTTCCAGGTTGCGGCGCGTGAACGGGTCTAGCACCATAAATGTGTCGGTCGAATACAGGCGAACCTGCGTCAGTTGGGCCAGGCTGTTCTTTTGTGTATCGCGCAGGTAGCCAACGATTGCGCCAGCGGCACAGGCGGCATAGGGTTTATCCACCAGGCCGAACCCCGCTAGCGTGCGCACATTGAACTGCTCGAACAGGTTTTGTTCGGCACTGCCGCCCTCAAAACGCCAGTCATCGAGCTGCGTGAGGTGCGTACCGGGCGGGAGGGTAACCCCAGTCGTGGCCCAGCTTTCCGGCATAATCACCTCACTCGGTGACAGCCGGGACAGTTCTTCGAGTACCAACAAACCGACGTTATCCCCCGTGAGCTGCGTGACAGCAAACTCGCCCGTGGATATATCGACGTAGGCCACGCCTGCATGGAACCACTCACCCGCACCCGGATCACCGACAGGCAGTAGGGCAAGCAGGTAATTGGAGCGGTCTTCGGGCAGCAGCGTTGGCTCAATCACGGTGCCGGGGGTCAGCACGCGGGTGACGGCCCGCTCAACTGGCCCGCGCCCGGTCACCTCACCCACTTGATCGCATATCGCGACGTGGTAGCCGCGCTCAATCAGGCGGGGGATGTAATTGTCGATGGCGTGGTGGGGCACCCCCGCCATCGGGACTTTGTTGGGGTCATTGCCGTAGGTGCGCCCCGTCAGTGCGATGTCCAGTTCGCGGGCGGCGATTTCCGCGTCTTCGTCGAACATTTCATAAAAGTCCCCCAGGCGGAACAGCACAATGCAGTCTGGGTACTGGGCTTTGACATCAAGATATTGTTGGCGGACGGGGGTCACACGCGCCATACGGTTTATTCCTGTTGAAATTTGTCGGCGAACCTACGGAGGGTTAATTGCTTCGTGGTATTCTAACAGCCTGACGATATGGCTACAACCGACAACCAACGGAGTTTAGAACGTATGTCTGATGAGATAATCGTGGGCGTAGACTTGGGGGGCACGCGGGTGCGCGCCGCCTGCTGCGATGACAGCCTGAATATCTTGCAGCGTGAGGAAACGCTCACCCGCGATGAAGAAGGCTTCGACCCAACAATACAACGTATCAAAGACCTCATTCGCCGCGTCATCCCGACGGACCGGCCCGTGGCGGGCATCGGCTTCAGCGCCCCCGGCCCGCTCAACCCGAAAACCGGTGTGGTCGT
>CAWUJQ010000447.1:0-3845 GCA_963922445.1 uncultured bacterium | reverse complement strand
TGCCAGCAGCAGCCCGGTAGCCAGCGTGGGCAGTACAACGCCCATCGCCCGCACACCGGGGGGCGGCCAGCTTTCATAGCTAAAGCGAAGCTGCCAGTTCACGACAATAAGCGCGACAAATGCCAAAATCCAGCTTAACTGGAAAATGAGCAGACCGAGGCGCTTGTTTTCGAGGGCTTGTTTGGCTTCACGAGCTTCGCGGCGTTGTTTGCGTTGGGCGGGGGTCAGGTTATCGCCGAAGTAGTCTTTTTGCGGCGTGGTCATGGGTTGGGTCATATGCCTGTGGTAACGATAAAGGGGTGTGCGAACAATAGATGTGGGTCAGGGGCAAAAAGCGCGTGCGTTGTCATTGGCCCCAAATTCGCCATTGTTAGGACGGGCAAGGGCGGCCCGTGATGCACCGCCCCGTGTGTGTTGGTCTAATCGCCTGCTGCCGGACTCGGCAGCGCGGTGCCGCCACCTGTCAGGCTGCGGGTTGGCTTTTGACCGCGATCAAAGCGGGCTTCAATGGCATCCAGGTAGGCTACTGATTCCTGCGTGCCGTAGCCGTATGGGTCTTCAAACGGAATCGGGTCATAGTCAAAGTTGTGGGACGGCGGCGGGCTGGTCGTGGCCCATTCCAGGGTGAGGGCACGCCACGGGTTCGCGGCTGCGCGCTTGCCAGCGGCCAGCGTTTGGAACACGTTCCACAGGAAGAACAGCGTTGAAATGCCCAGCACAAACGCGCTCAAGCTGGTAATCAGGTTAACTGTTGTGAACTCTGGTGCATATTCAGCCACACGGCGCGGCATGCCGCGTGCGCCAGTGAAGTGCATCGGCATGAACGTGCCCAAAAAGCCCACGTAGGTCAGCCAGAAGTGAATCGCACCCAGGCGCTCGTCAAGCATCTTGCCCGTCATCTTGGGGAACCAGTGATATAGGCCCGCGTACACGGCAAACACCGACCCGCCGTACAGCACAAAGTGGAAGTGGGCCACAACGAAATAGGTGTCGTGCATGTGGATGTCTACGGGCACGGATGCCAAAATCACACCGGAGATACCACCGATCACGAACATGGACAGCAGCCCGATGCCGAACAGGTTGGCCGATGTGAAGCGAATCTTGCCGCCCCAAATCGTACCGATCCAGCTAAAGATTTTAATGCCCGTGGGCACCGCGATAATCATCGAGGTAATCATGAACGGGATGCGAAGCTGCGGCGTGAGGCTGGTGAACATGTGGTGTGCCCACACCAAAAAGCCGATCACGGCAATGGCCAGCGACGACATAGCAATCAAACGATAGCCGAAGACGGGCTTACGCGCATGGACGGACAGCACTTCGCTTAGCACACCAAAACCGGGCAGAATCATGATGTAGACGGCAGGGTGGCTGTAGAACCAGAAGATGTTCTGCCACAGTAGCACGTCACCACCCGCTGCCGGGTCGAAGAACGAGGTGCCCGCGACGCGGTCAAGCAGCAGCAGCGTGAGTGCGCCAGCCAGGAAGGGCGTGGCCATCACAATGATGATGCTGGTGGCCAGCATCGCCCACACGAACAGCGGCATCTGGAAGTAGCCCATGCCTTCGGGGCGCATGTTCTTGATCGTCACAATAAAATTGATTGCGCCCAAGATTGACGATATACCCAGGATGTGCAGACCGAGAATCCACATCGTCTGCCCGTCCGGGCTGTATTCAATGCCACTCAGCGGCGGGTAGGACGTCCAGCCTGCTTCGGGAGCGCCAACAAAGTAGCTCATGAAGAACAGGAAGCCTGCGGGCACAATCATCCAGAAGGCGAAAGCGTTCAACCAGGGGAAGGCCATGTCCTTCGCGCCCAGCATCAGCGGCACAAGGTAGTTGCCAAAGCCCGCCCAAATGGGAATCATAAACAGGAAGATCATGGCGCTGCCGTGCAGCGTCAAAACGGTGTTGTAGCCAGTACCGCTGGCAAACAGGTCAACAGCAGGCGTCATCAACTCCCAGCGAATGAGCATCGCCAGGAAGCCACCCGCCAAAAAGAATAGAAACGACAGGGTAATGTATTGCAGGCCGATGATCTTGTGGTCAATCGTCCATTGCAGCAGGTCCGTCCAGCGCAGGCGCTTTTGGGGTGCTGCGGTTTGCCCCAGGGGAGCAGTTATCGTTGCCATGAGGTGTCCTCTTACTCAAATACGTGCGAATGAATGCAAATTTTAATGCGGCGATATGACGCGTGGGGGCCGCCCAATGTGGTGGCCCACCCATGCCGCGTGATAAACGTTAGCGTGATACGACCTGCTCGGCTTCGTGTTCGGCCAACACATCGTCAAAGCTCGGTACCGGGCAGGACGGTTCCGGCGGCGCGACATCGCCCACTTCGGACTGTGTGAGCAGGTAAGCGGTGATGTCGCCCACGCGCTCGTCGGACATCTGCTCTTCGTTCCAGACGGGCATCACGTTTTGGTAGCCCGGAGTGATGTAGGCGGCGGAGTTGCGAATTGAGGTGTAGATGTACTCCTCACCCGTGGTATCGCCTGCGGCCAGGGCACGCTGGTTTGCACGGTCAGCGATACCGTTCAGGCTCGGCCCAATCTGACCGTTCCAGCCCAGGTCGTCTAGCACGTGGCAGCCGGCGCAGCCATAACCGCCCACGTTACCTTCCAGAATGGCGCGTCCGCGTGCTGCCGGGTCTTCCGGCGGGTTAAGGACGCAGTTCACGACCGTGTCTTGCCAAGCGAGGTAGCTTTCTTCGTCGGGATAGACGAAAATTTCTGCGTGCATGCCACCGTGACCGCCACCGCACAGCTCTGAGCAGACCACCGGATAGCGCCCAGCGCGGGTGGGTTCAAAGCGCATCGTGGTTTCACGGCCCGGCAGAATGTCCTGCTTAACACGCATCGACGGAATCCAGAAGGAGTGAATCACATCAACGGTGTTCATCTCCATTTTGACCGGACGGCCAACGTAGGTGCGCAGCACGCGGTCATCCACGATGGTACCCGTTGCTTCATCTTCGTATTGGAAGGCGAAGGCGTAGCGCTGCGCGGTTACACTAACAACGAGTTCGTTAGCCTGTGGTGCCCGCGTTTGTACGAAGACAATGTAACTGGCGATAGTGATAATAAACACCACAATCGTCGGGATCAGCGTCCACACAAACTCAAGTGCATAGTTGCCGTGTACGCTGGGGCCATCTCCGTCGTCACCGGCGCGGCGGCGAAAGGCGATGACCGCCCACAAAACCAATCCCTGTACCAGTAAGAAGACGATGCCCCCCACGAACATCATCATGCGCATCAGCGCGTCTACCTGGCGGGCCTGCGTGGATGCCTGCACGCCCATTAGCCAGGGCGTCATGGCACTAATCAATGCGCCACCGATTAGCAGCAGCACGGTTACAACCGTCACCACCCCAATCATGCGGTTGCGCTGGTCTGTCGAGCTAAAATTCATACGGTTACCCTCTGTATGCCCCAGTATTTCGATTCACCAATGACACGACTTCGACGTGGTGTGCCATATTTTTGTGTAATGTGATGAATATAACGTTAACTTGTGCCATTTTACACAAAAGGGAAGGGACTGACAAGCAACGACCCTAAGCATGGCCTTTCGGTTTTGTAAGCGTCTGACAAACATCTATTGTTAGGGTTGATTTTGGCTATGCGTTATGTGAAGCGGTGCGGGGAGGGTGACGGGCGCTGCTTCTGTCACTAGGGGACGGGCCGCAGCGATTGCTCGACGACCCGTTGTTCCGTTTGAGCGCCCGTCCTGTGTTAGCCTACCACGCTACAGTACACCGATTTCCTTGAGTGCATCTTGGACCAGTCCGCCGATTTCTGTCGGGTTTTGGGCAACGCGGGCACCCGCGTCTTCAA
>CAWUJQ010000446.1:0-3885 GCA_963922445.1 uncultured bacterium | reverse complement strand
ACACAATACACGCTGAAGGGTTTGTGGGTCAACATTGCCGCCGCTCACCACCACAACCGTAGGGCGGTCGTCGATTTCAACCACCCCACTGCGGATGGCTGCAATCCCCACCGCGCCGCCGCCCTCGGCAATCCAGCCTGCGTGTAGGGCACACCAGCGCATGGCCTCGGCAATGGCCTCTTCCGTCACATTCACGATGTCGTCCACATACTGCTTGACCAACGGCACCGTGATGCTGCCCGCTTCTACATCCCCCAGCAGCGCCTCGGCTAAAGACTCATCATAGAGGGGTAAGTTCGTGCTGTGAAACAGGTTATACATGGCGGGTGCTTGTTCTGTGCCCACCCCAATCACTTCTATGTTTGGTTTGAGCGACTTGAGCGCCAGCGCAATCCCACCGATGAGGCCGCCCCCGCTCACACACACCAGGGCGCGCTCCACCTGCGGCAGCTCCGATACGATCTCCATACCGATAGTGCCCTGCCCTGCAATCACTAGTGGGTTGTTGTAGGGTGACACAAACGTGCGCCTTTCGTCGCGCTCAATGCGCCGCGCCTCGGCTTCAGCGTCGTCGTAGTTGCCATTATGCAAAATCGCCTGCGCGCCGTAGCGCTCAATCCCAGTGATTTTACGCTGCGGCGTGCCACGCGGCACCACAATTACGGCGGGTGCATTCACCAACCGGGCCGCGTAAGCCAATCCCTGCGCGTGATTGCCCGACGATGCCGCCACCAATCCCGCCGCCCGCTGCTCTGCAGAGAGGTTCAGGGCGGCATTCACCGCGCCGCGTATCTTAAAGGAGTGCGTCAGGTTGATGTTTTCCAGCTTGGCCCACACCCTTGGCCCCAGGTCATAGACGCGTTCCAGTGGCGTCGGTGACAAATGGGCCGCTAAGCGGTCTTGGGCGGCGTGGATGTCGTATAGATTGAGCATGATGCCTTGGCGTCCTGTTACAGTCTACTCCTGCACACATTGTAGCTCGTAATGCGGTAAGTGCGCCAATAGGCAATGCACAAATTCAGGTAACGCGTGTTAGTTTAAGTCAACAGGCGTCTTGCAACTGGCGGGTGGCAAAGTCGTCCCAGGGAATGCGGAAGAAGGGCACATAATCGGCAAACAGGACGCGGCGGTTGGCCGCCACATCCAGCGTGAATGTGCTTGAACTCACATTACCGGAGGCCGTGCGCAACCACAGCAGGCGTAGGTTGTGGGTGGGGTAATACAGCCGGTAGGAGCGGCCATCGTAGGTGATGTGGCTGGGAATGCCGTAGGTGTACACAACATCGGCGGGGCAGCGGTCGTCCACTTCGATGATAATGCGAATGACGTTGCCGCTGGCGTCGGTGTTCACGCGGCCTAACAGCGTCAGGTCATCTGGCAAAATGACGGACAGGTACGGGTTACGCGGGCCAAACATGCGCGTGGCCGCGCCTGCCTCCGCTGCAATGACCTCGGCTTCGTCCATAGTGGTGATGCCCGGTTGAATGCCCAACCAGCAGGGGGCGTCACAGCCTTCCAGCAGCGTGAACGGCGGGGGGGCCTGCCGCGCAACACCGCTCACAACGCGCAGTCCGCCAATCAATAGCAGTAGCGTGACGGCGACCGCCCCGCTTAATCGAATCAGTAGCATCATAGCAGGTTAACTCAGGGGCATGGGCGCTGCAACTGCGGCATTAGTTCTACCCAGTGAATGCGATCACTGGCGTTGTAGCCTGCGAACAGCACTTCGTCGTTGGCTGCGATGTCCACAGCAAAGCGGTCTAACCGGAGCGTGCGCGAGGGTGCCCAGTATAGGCGCAGTCCATGTGCAGGGTAATACAGCTTGTATTCCTGGGCGCTAAAGGTGATGTGTGTGGGCACGCCATAGCGCACCACAAACGCCGACGGGCAGCGGTCATGCACCTGCACACTCACCCGCAGCGCGACGCCGTCTGCGCTGGTGTTTACCTGGCCAGAGCGGTCGGCATCCGTAAAATTCACTGTGATATAGGGGTTGCGCGGGCCAAACATCTGCGTTTGAGCGCCCGCCCGCTGTGCGAGGTGTTCTGCGTCTGCCTCGCTGGTCACCCCCGGTTGGATGCCCAACCAGCACGGGCCGTCACAGCCATCTAACAACGTGAACGGGGGCGGCCCCTCGGTGGTGATGCCATACGCCACGCGCAGCCCACCCACCAGGGTCAACATCACGGCTACGGCCACCCCCACCAGCCGAATCGCGCTAGGAAGCACGGACGGTCTCCGTGGGGCACGGTTTGCGGAAGTCAGCGGCAACATCGCGCCAGCGCACAACCCGCCCCCCGTACAGCGTCTCCCGCGACAGCAGATCGTACAGGCGGTCAGATGTGGCCAACATGGTCGTTTTGGCAGCGAGGCGGTTGTTTTTGCGCTCAAAGAAGACGGCGAAGTGCCGGTCAGGGTAAACAGTGAACACGTTGCCATCCAGCGTGACCACAATAAACGGCGGCAGCCCCGCACTGTAGATCACCGTTGCCGGGCACGACGGGGTAGAAAGAAACACACCAGCCACAACCTCCTGGCGGTAGGGAATAACGAAATCAACGCCATCGTGCCCGGTGCTGATGAGCTGGTCAGACGTGCTGAGGGTAGGCGGTGTGGTGTAGGGCAGCCCTTGCTGCTGCAAATAGGAAATGGTGTCGGCATGGGTACTCACCCCAGGCTCAATCCCGTTCCAGCACGGGTAGCCGCAGTTGGGCTGCGCAAAAACATGGAGCCGCTCCGGGGCGCTGATGAATATGCTGTTGGCCGCACGCAAACCAAACACGAGCGCCGTTGTAGCGAGGGTGCAAATTGCAATGAGGCGAATAAATACGCCGATCATGATGTTGGATCCCGTGACGCTAAATTGGTGTGTATCATAACGATGGGATATAAGCCCAGGATAAGCGCAGATACCACCCCGTAGCGAAGCACGCGCCATAACGCTGCTGGACGCAGCCCTTCGAATATTGCATCCAGCACGTAGAACACGACTAACGTCGCCACAATCCCGATGATGTAGCGCAGCCCACGCTGTACCCACCGCCCGGACACGCCAAAATCAGCATAGCGAGCCTCAAATAGCAGGCCCAACCCGCCCCCAAGTGTGATGCCCGCCAGCGTCCAGCCGTCTTCGTCGCCGCGTAACAGGGTTGCCACCGTGATAGCCGCCGCCACGATGAGTAAACTCTGCGTGACGATGTGCAATCGGTTCCACCCGCCGGAGATGAGCGGACGGTAAGTGTAGATGGCATATGCTAACCCACCCCCAATCAACACGCCGCCCAACAAGTCCTGGAGATAGTGGTTGCCCGTGTACAGGCGTGACCATGCCATGCCTACAATGTAGACCGCAAGCAGCACATAGCTCCAGCGGCGGTGGAACCACAGCGCCACAAACCCCCATATCGCCAGCGATCCGCCCACATGCCCGCTCGGAAAGCCGTTGCCCGACGCGGGCGCAAGCGAGACGATCTGCACCGCGTCGAACACATACGGGCGCGGCCTGCCGAACAGCTCCTTACCGCCCACAATCGCAAAGATTGACGCGACCAGGACGACCAGCAGCCAACGGCCCAAGTTCTTATCCAGTGACCAGATGTAACCTTCGGTTAGTTTTTAGCCATTAGTCATTAGTATTCATAACATTTGACGGAAGCTCACGAGTAATCAGAAGATGTCTAAAACTGATAACTGAAAACTAAAGACTTACGACTTTTTACTAGAAGATGAACGGCAGCAGCGCGAGATACGCCAGATTGCTGCCGAGGAAGGCGAACGTGCTGGCCAGCACGTCCAGGAAGGGGTTTGCGCCGCTTTGCACCCAGATGACGACATCCAGGCCCCAACCGGCTTCAAGGGCAGAGAACATGGCGATGGTGGCTCCGG
>CAWUJQ010000445.1:0-3893 GCA_963922445.1 uncultured bacterium | reverse complement strand
ATTATGGTCAATCAGTCGCTATTGCCGCTTGACATTCAACACAGTATCTCTCCCAGAACGTGCCTGTGGCACTGGGAGAGGGGCTAAAATCACGACCTAAGCGACGTGTTCCCCCCTTCTCCTAGCCGCGCAGCGGCGGTCGGGAGAAGGGGGCTAGGGGGATGAGGGCCAAACGCACGGAAGTGAAATGCACCTCAACGGGCCGGGGCCATTTTCAAGAGTGGCAGCGCACGCGCCGTTGCGCGCCCCTAACGAAATGAAAAGGGCACGATATTTGTGCCGTGCCCTGTTGACTGAGAAGGATTACTCCTTGGTACTTTCCTGTTTGAGTTTCTCTTTTTCCTTCTGCTTGATGAGGTCCGTCAAGGCTTGCAAGGCGAGGTTTTGATAGACCACTTCCATGCTGCCGCCAAAGGGATGTTCGGACAGCCAGATCGTCTGGTCTTTGGTCAGCTTGAAGGTAAACGTGTCCAAGCTCATGTCAGAAATCTTTTCGAGCGCTTTCGCCACTAAGCTCACGTCGTTTTCCGTGGTGATGTTGATCTTCATCTTCGGCTTCATGTCTTCTTTGCGTTCGTAAATGATTTGAACGCGCAGGGCCAGGTTGCCCTCAAAACCGCCGTGGCTTTGGGTGACCATATCGCCGTAGGTTTCAACACCGCTGGCTTCGCTTGCAATCTGCGTGGAAAGGGCAGTGATGTCTAGTGCCGTGCTGCCCGCCGTGCTGCCCAGCTTGGTGCCGGGGCTATCGGAGTTGTCTACGTCGTTGCCCTTACTGTCCTTGATCTTACCTCGAATTTGCTCAGCGAAGCTAGGAATCGTGCCAAATAGCCGCGCAATCCACAGGGTGATGGCCTGGCCCAGCGTGACATCTACCGTAATTGGCAAAAACGCCTTGCCCTCGAACATCGCTTTGCGATAGCCCGGCGTACTGGTACCCAGGTTGTGCTTGGCATACAGGATCGACTTTTCGACGATTTTGATCTTCTGCTTCTGCTTTTCGATGAGTTCCTTGTTCTTCTTCGGGTCTTTTTCGTAGTGCTTTAGGCGGCTCTTTTCCGCCACCAAAATCATCTTTTCGATGTGGTCGGCCAGTTCCGCCGGGTCGTCTTTCTTCGTTTCCCGCTTAGCCCGATCCACAATGGCCTGATATTCCTCGGCCTCACTCTTGAACGACTCCGACGACAGGCTCTTGTATTCGATAGCACCGGAGACAATATCGCCCAGTTTGCCCTCGAACTTGGTGGCGAAGTAGTTGATCTTTTCGCCACGGTCGGATTTCTCTTTGAGGTCGGGGTCTTTCTTCTTTTCGGCCAGCGTCTTCTTGTTGTAGCGGCTGCCGAACCGCGCCTGCGATTTGCCCTTCACTGACCCGCCGACTGTGCCATCAATGCCCACTTTGCCCTCTACACCGACGGCACCCGCGCTAATGGCGTACTTCTTGGCCTTCTCGTCACTTTCAAATATCTGCTCAACGCTCTGGCCGAAAGCCGCTGCTTTGTCAGCAGAGGTCTTACCGTCCTTCTTGGAAAGCGGGTCGCCCTTGCCCCCCCACATGTAGTCCACAATAGACTGCGGCCACACCTTGCTTTCCCGCAGGAAGCGGTACATGGCGTAGGACAGCATCCGGGTAACTTCTTCGGTTGTTGCGGCCTTGGCTTCCAGGTAGGAGCCGACTTCACCCTGTAGATAGCCAATCTTAAAGTTGATGCCGCCCGTAAACATCACTTGCAGCTCGGCCTTAACTGCATCGGGGGCTTTGGGCTTGCCGCGCTCTACCTTGCTGTACATCTTACCGCCCAAAAAGCTGGTTAGGCTGGGGTCAAGCGGGATGCGAAACTGAATCTCGACGGAGCCGTCGCCCATGCCCGGTACCAGGAAGTCGTAGACGGGCTTCAGCACGGTCGTGAAGATGGACTTGGTATCGCCTGTGTACTTCTTGCGGATTTCGTTCGTGCGCGCACTATCTGGGGACACCATCGCGTCCAGGTCAACCCCTGCACCCAGGCGATCTTTCGAGTCGATCTTCACCTGATCTTGAACCAGGATAATTTCCTTGGCGATGTTGGCACCCAGCGCTTCTACATTTTGATAGCGCGACTCTTCTGATTCGGCGCTGTGCTTGTCCAGGTACTCGTCTGTGATGATTTCCATTTCGTACAGCAGTTGCAGCGCCTCCTTGCGGAAGGCTGCCGCCGTGCCCTGCTTGGTTTCTACCGCATAGTCGATTTGCTCGGTAATGGCGGCGTATTTCTTCACGTAGCTTTCCAGGGCGGTGAGCTTTTTGCCCTTGGTGTTGAGTACACCCTTCTTGTTGCCCTTTTTGAACGACTGTGGATCAACGAGGCCAGTCTGCGGCTCCTGCTCTTTGGGCGTACTAAACGCCATGCCACGCTTGCGCGATCCGGTTTCTGGCACGGGCGGCGGTGAATCCTTTGGCGGCGACTTCTTGCTTTGGTCTGGTAGGGGGGGTAAGGGGCGCTTTTTTAGCTCCTTTTTTTTCTCAGGAGACACAATATCCTTTGGTGATTTATCTGGCAGCGGCGGCAATGGCCCGGACGGCTCCACCTTGCCGTTAATCACGTTCTGCACGGACTGCGTCAGCGTTTCCACATCGCGCTGGATGGTGCGCTTTTTCGTGCTGGTGGTCGGCTTGGGCGTTTTGTCTAACAGGCGGCTGACGAACTGATTGCCGTAGGTGGACTGCAACTGCTGCGCTACGTCGGGCGTCATGGATTCCGGATTTTCTATCGCTTGACGCATAGCCTCGGTGTTGTTGCTCGGTGGGGCGAACAGTTCCGATTGCCCGCTGGATGATTTACGGCGCTTTTTTCGCCGTTTGGGTTGCTTAAAGTCTGGCATGAGGACGAATAAACTCCACGAGGTCTAGTTTGGGACGATGAGGTATTTCTATAGTATAGGCACTTTAGAGTTTACGGTAAAAACTGACGTTCTGCTTACAAATTTTTTACGAATTCGGAAAATGTCAATCGTTATAATAGGCGTATTGTGACGGCGTTGCCCTGCCCCCCCGCCTGCGCTATGATCGTTAATATCACGTTCACCGCCGCACGGAGCCGCCGCTAATGACACTCGAACACACGCATATCAGTCGCGCAGCCGAGGCCCTGCTGCCGCGCATCCCTACAGAAACCCCAACGCAGCCCCGGCTCCGATTGCCAGGGAACCGCCAACAGCCCAACCCAGCCCCCGCCCGGCAGACTTACTTGAGAGCACTTCTCGGTGAGCAACATGCGGTGTTCCAGCAGCGTGCCGTGCAATGGGACGCGGCGGAAGACTACGAGTTCTGTTTGGCGCTGATGCGTGAACTCAACACGCTGAGTGGCGGCGCGGACGTGCTGCTGCTGTTAGAGCGGTTGGACAGCCCGTCTGAGGTGGTGCTTACGCTGATTGCGGACGTAAAGCAAGCGCTGCAACCGCCTGCACCCCGCCGCGAACTGCTCGCAGAGCAGTCTATCTATGTTCGGCAGGCCAGCGCAGTCATTGTTACACGGCCAGAACTGGAATTACGCCTGCCCGACCGTGATGTCGGCCTCATCGGGCGAGACGACGAGCAGAAAGAAATAGAGGCACTGCTGACAGCAGGCAAAACCGTACTCGTGTACGGCTTCGGTGGGACGGGGAAGACAGCGCTTGTGTCACAAATTGCGGCAGACTGGCATGAGCGCGGTAAATCTGTTTTGTTTGCAGAGGCAGGCAACGCGGACAGCGAAGCACTTATGGATGCAGTAGGACGCGCCTGTGGTGAAGATGCCATTACCAAAACGACCGACCCGCAAAAGCGGCGACAAATTATCTATGACGCCGTTACCAAGCAGGACATCACACTGGCTGTGATTGACGATGCGTGGAATGCGACAGCACTTATTGAC
>CAWUJQ010000444.1:0-3899 GCA_963922445.1 uncultured bacterium | reverse complement strand
GGGTGAAGCGCGGGCCATCGTGCTGCGTGCCGAGGCCGAGGCTGAAGCGTTGGCACTCGTGAGCGAGCAGATTGCCGCCAACCCTGCCCTGATTCAGTACACCTACGTGCAAAGCCTGAGCGACAACATCAGCTTGGCGCTGGTACCGTCTGGCAGCCCGTTCCTGTTCGACTTCGCCAGCCTGGAAGCATCAGCGGCTAACGGGATGACGACCAATGCAGACGCGACCGACGTTGAGGCCACACCCGACCCGACGCCGCAGCCTTCTGCCAGCAACAATAATGACGAACCTGAGCGTGCGCCGACTGCCACACCGTCTGGCGCAGGCAACTAACCCTAACGCACCACATCCGACGGCAATACAAAACGGGCACCTATACACAGGTGCCCGTTTTTGCGTGAACTCACAATCGCCTTTAACTTGGCTGCGCCTCGGCGTATTCGCCAAGCTGCTCCACGCGAATCGACTGAATGTCGTAGTAGATGCCCGTGCCTTCCAGGCGCACAATGACCGCATTTTGCGGCCCAATGTACTCATCTGGGCGGCGCAAAATCAACTGGTTGTTGGTGATGGTCACATCATCCCACGCTTCGTCTTGCCAGTCCCACAACTGCATCGGCATAGAGGCCGCGCCGCCGCTGTTGTAGCGCACCAGCAAGTGCAGCTCGTCTACCGTGTCCAGGCGGGCAGTGGGCAGCGGCGTGTAGCGGAAGGCGATGCTGTTGCCCTCGGAGAGGCGCAGATTGACCGGGGCGCTGTTGCTGAGTGTGTTCTTCTCGAAGACAGACCACACAAACTGGTCAGCAGCAACCCGAACCCGTGTAGCCACAGGCCGCTCAATTTCCGATTCCAGTTCAACAACATACATCGTGGTGTCGTAGGCATCGTAGGTGCGCTCTGCCAGGTCTACGTTGGTGATGGCATTGCTAGACCAGCCGATGAAGTAGACTTTGTCGCCGCGCCCGGTGCTAAAGTACGGGTCGCGCAGCAGGGACGTGAGGAAGAACCAACGGCGGCGCTGCTCTTCTTGCAGGGTGCGCTCTTCTGGCGTGCGTGCGTCAAGGTTGTTGTAGTAGCCGCCGTAGTTCACATTTTGGCCCAGGATGTCTGTGAGGGTGCGGTCAACCGTGTCGTTGTAGTAGCCGCTGTTGTAGTTCGGGTTATAACCGAAGGACAGGTTCACGCGGGCACTGTCATAGCCAATCGGGGACGGCGCGGCCATTTCGTTGCCTTCCAGCGTGATGCGGTTGGCGCTCAACAGCGGGAAGGCCTGCACATCGCCCGGTTCAATCGGCTCTTGCAGGCGGTACGCCACATCACGCGCCAGGATGACGCCGTCTTCCAGCGTTTGGTCGGTGTTGTTGGTCACGCTGCCCCGGATCATCTGCACACTGCGGTCATCGTCGGGATAGCTCATCAACACGCTGCCGCTCACGTCAGGCTTCGTGGTGGTGCTGGTGGCCGCAAAACCCGCGACAAAGCTGGCATCCACCGGGAACTCAAACGCACGGAAGCCATTAGACTGCTGAATTTCGATGCTGGTTTCAAACGTGGATTCGAGCAGACTGTTGGTGCCCACGAGTTCCGTGTTGGGAATGGTGCGCATAAACGTGTCTTCGGCAACGTCCAGCGTGTACTGCGTGCGCTGCGGTGACAGCAAGCCGATCAGTTCGGTAGTGCGGGCGACCTCGGTATTGGGCCAGCTACGCACCAGCGTCAGGCGGCCAATGCTGGGGTCGTTGCCGCGCAGTTCGCCGCCTACTACCCAGGCCAAGCCGCTGAACAGCACAATCAACGCCGGGATGGTCAGCCACGCGTATTCACGGCGGTTGACGCGGTTCAAAATCAGGTAGTTAACCGGGCCAATCAGCACAATGTAGAGCGCCAAAAAGCCACACAGCGGCAGCACGCTTGGCAGCACGTCCAGCCCTGGCAGGATTTCAGCAGCGGTTTTGGCAGCATCCCAGGCGCGGAAGTCCTGTGACCAGTTGGGAACCGGCGTGCGCGTCACGGCGAGGTTGTACCACAGCGCGCTGGTATGTTCCCAGCCGCGCAGCGGAGCCACGTTCGGGTCGGGCGTCAGGTAATCAACCGTGCCGTCACCCAGGGAGCGGCGCACCAACAGCGGGACGCCCGCCTCCGTTTCGATGGCCACGGATGCCCCGGCCATCACCTCACCCACCGCCACAGATGTCTCGGCTGTGAGATCGTCTTCAAGGCCCAGGTAGGCAGCCAGCGGTTGCAGGTTCGCTAGCGTTTCGCTGTCGTCCGGGTTGAGCGGCAGCAGTGTGCGCAGCCCCTCAGCCGTCGCTTGATAGTTCGGGCCGCCCGTCACGATGAGGTGACCGCCATCGGCGACCCACGCTTCGATGGCGCGTTCCTGCTCTAAGGTGAGGCCGCCGGTGTCCACATCAGTGAAGACGAGCGCATTCACGCTTTCCAGGGCGGCGGCGTTGGTGGGGATGTCGTCAATCGACCAGTTGGCCTGATAGGCGACGGTACCCAGCGCACGAGCATTCGTCATGTCAATAGAACCCGCAGCGGACTGCGTGACCACAACGTAAAGCTGCTCCGTTGCCTGGATAACAGACAGCGGCACCTGACGGCTGGCCAGCACTGCGTCGTTATCGTTGCTCAGCAGTTCTACGCGCAACTGTGTGACGGTGCCACGGGCGGTGATGTACAGTTGGTCGCGCTTACTGGAGTTGGTGGGCAGTTCCATAGGCACGCTGAACGTGCCGCCAACACCGCGTGTCGTCTCTGGACGCACGACGACGCGGGCGTTGATGGGGTCGCCGTTGTTGGTGACGGCAACTTGTACGGGTAACCAGTGGTCATCGCGGAAGTACGTATCGTAACCCGCGTCTACAGTCATCTCGATCAGTGCCGCGCCGTCCTGTGCCTGCGCGGGGAGCGCCACTACAGCGGCAGCGACCAGGGCCAACGCCAACACAAAGGCAAACCGTTGGTGCATTACAAAGTGTCCTTAAAACATGCCTACACAAACATAAAGTCTATCATAACGCCAGAATCAGCAGTGTAAACGTTCAGGAAGCGTCGGGTTTAGCGCAGCTTTTCCCAGATTCCCGTATTCGGCTGTTGTGGGTTTGTCACTAACCGGAACACAAACCCCGTCCCGGTGCCGATGTACAGCGCATCGGTCCCGCCCTCGTTTTGCGTTTGGATGGTGGTTTGAATGGACGGGGTAAGGCCAAACCCAATCTCGTCCTCCCAGTCACGAGTAGTGGGCGCGTCGCTGTCTAGCCAAACCCCTCGGAACTCGGCCTCCGGTTCAAACAGATTGCCAGGGGGCGAATCGGGCAAGGGGGCGCTGGTGACTTTGGGGAACTCATACACATAAGAGCCGCTGTTGTTGCCCGCATACAGCACATACACACGGTTGAAGTTGGGCGTGAAGATCATGTAGCCCGTTTCAAACGCTTGATAGGCCCCGTTACTGCGAATGGGTACGCTGATTGGGCATCCGGCCAAGGTGTTGATGAGCGCCGCATCGCCATCAAAAAACCATGGGAACTCGCAATCGACTTCAACGCCCCGGTCTACGGAAACAGTTTCGCCGCCGCGCCGCGCCGTCAGGCTGAACACCGCCAAATCCTGAATGACATCGGGCAGGGTGACCGTCAGCGTGCCTGCGGGCGGCGGCAGTGAATACACATCCAGCGTCACCAGATTTTTGTTTTGCAGCTCCACAATAATTTGATCGGCGTCAATCTCCCACGTCAGCGTCACTTGACCGCCGCGCACGACCGAATCTGGTGATGCGTCAAAGCGGCTGATGCTGGGCGCTGCTTGCGTTGGGGTGAGGGTGGGTGTGGGCGTGCGCGACGGTGTGGCCGTTTTCGTCTCGCTTGGGGTAATCGTAAAGGTGGGCGTGCGT
>CAWUJQ010000443.1:0-3904 GCA_963922445.1 uncultured bacterium | reverse complement strand
CGCCTAACCCCTGCCATTAAAATGGCGTGGCTTGCGGCGGGTTCAAAATCTGTCATATTCACAGTATTGCTGTTAACATTTAATTGTTACGCTGCATGAATAGAGATTTCCAAACCTCACTCAAAGGAGAGTTCAAACCATGAAAGCGATTATTCTCGCTGCTGGTGTTGGCAGTCGCCTGCGCCCCGTGACCTTTACCACGCCTAAGCCGCTCGTCCCAGTGGCCAACCGCCCACTCATTACCTACGCTATCGACATGATGAAGGGCGGCGGCATGGACGAAGTCGGCATCGTTGTGAGCGGGATGGACTCACCCTTGGTGGGCCGCCTGGGTGACGGCAGTGACCTGGGCGTAAAGATCACCTGGCTGATTCAGGAAGAGCAGCTTGGTTTGGCACACGCGGTCAACACGGGCCGGGAGTTCGTCGGTGACGAGCCGTTCGCCATGTTCCTGGGGGACAACTTGTTCCAGGATAAGATGCAGGACTGGATTACCAGCTTCGAGGCATCGGACTGGGATGCAGCCTTAGCCCTGGGTGAAGTGCCCGACCCGACGCGCTTCGGGATTGCCAAAATCGAGGAGGGTGTGGTTACCGAACTGGTTGAAAAGCCTGCCAACCCGCCCAGCAAGTGGGCGATTGCCGGTGTGTACATGTTCCGCCCATCCATTTTTGAGGCGATTGACAAGATTGAGCCATCCGCACGCGGGGAATACGAAATCACCGACGCCATTCAGGTACTCACCAACGATGGCTGCAAGGTGCAGCCTTACATGCTTAACGGCTGGTGGATTGACGCCGGTAAGCCGATTCCGATTATCCAGGCCAACCAGCTTGTGATGGGCGAAATGCCGTTCACCATGCCGCCAGAAAACCACCCCGGCATTGATGAGGCGTCAACGGTCTCCACGCAGGTGAAGCTGGGCGAAAACGTTAAAATCACCAACAGTGTGGTGCGTGGCCCGGCTGTGATTGGCGATAATGTGGCAATCACGAACAGCTTTGTTGGCCCCTTCACCGCGCTCAACAACGATGTGAAGGTGGAAAACAGCGAAATCGAAAACAGCATCGTCATGAAGAACACCGTCATCCGCGATGTGCCCGGTCGCATTGAGGACAGCCTCATCGGTGAAGACGCCACGCTTGAAGGCGCAGCGGGCCACAGCACCACCCGTGTTGTGCTGGCCGACAAGAGCTACGTGCGGCTGTAAACCCGATCAGGGGGCGGTATTTGCGTTGGGGGCACAAGCGTGATTTGGCCCTCACCCCAACCCCCTGTATATTAGTAGTAAGGCAAACTATAACCTGTAGTGGAGCCTGATCCCCTTGAAGCCGACGCGCTTGTGGTAGAGATAAGGCTAATCGCAGTCCGTACTGGTGCCGAGATTGAACCGTATCTGAAGCCCAGAGCTTAAATAGACAAGGTCAATCAATGCGCTGACCCCAGCGCACCGCGTCCCCCTTTACCACCCCGCATCATCTGGATAGACGGTGGTGTACTTCTGTGCAGAGCGATCCTCGGCCATCATGTCTGCCACGGTATCGCGCCACGTTTTGTAGTGTTCCGTTTCTTTGTGCGCGGCGGGCGCGTCTTCATCGCGATAGACTTCGATCAGCGTAAAACGGGTGGGGTCGTCTGCCTGTTGGATGACATCAAAGCGGGCGACACCGGGTTCCTGGTAGCTGTTGCGGGCGTTTTCGAGTGTCGCTTGGATGAAAGCATCAACCGATTCCGGCTTCACATGGACGTAAACGAGGGTGACGAGCATGGCGGGCGGCTCCGTGTGGGTGGGTCAGGTTTCTGTCCGTGATTATTGCACAACCGACGACCATCTGCACAGTGATATTGACTATCTAACGATGTGCAACACCCCATGACCCATATACACACAGCGCCCACCCACACGCACCCCCGTGAAGGCGTCGCCGTCCCAGTCAATCCCGATTTGTATCTCACTGGGGCGGTCCATCTCAATCCCCTGCTCGTTGATCATGGTGCCCGGTTTCGCCAAGCCGTACCTCACCAGATACGCGCCCAGCGGCCCGCTTGCCGCGCCTGTCGCCGGGTCTTCCGGGATGCCCATCAGCGGTGCGAACATGCGCGAGTGAACAGTTGAGGTGGCATGCACAGTTTCTAGCGTGAAGACGTACACGTGCGGTGCTGGCCCGTCTGCGAGTAAGCGCTGCCACACATCGACTTTGACGCTTGCCCGCCCGATAGCGTCCAGTGACTTGACGGGCACATACACAAACGGCACGCCTGTTGACACCGCCTGCACCGGACAGTCGGGGAGCAGGTCATCCTCTGTGAGTGAGAGCATATCGGCAATCGCGGCGCGGTCGTCGTACTCCGCACCGAATGCGGGCAGCGGCTGCGCCATTGTGACGGCAACCTTGTCACCGTCCAGCGCGAGTTCAACAGGCACCGGCCCCACCCCTTCCTGGAACGTCACACGGCTCGGTGCGGTAATCACGCCCTGGCGCTGCAATACAAACGCCGTGCCCACCGTCGGATGCCCCGCCATGGGTAGTTCCATGTCTGGCGTGAAGATGCGCACGCGATAATCGCACTGCTTGTCAGTGGGGGGCATCACGAATGCCGTCTCTGACAGGTTGAGTTCCTTGGCAATGGTCTGCATCAGCGCGTCAGTCAGGCCGTCTGCCAACGGGAAGACCGCGAGGGGATTGCCGCCAAACGGCACATCCGTGAACACATCAACGAGGTGGTAAGCATATTCGGACACTGGTTTACCCTTTGGCATAAGCTGTTATCATAGACGGCACCCCGTCAGCATAGCCGATAAACGAGGCAACCTTATGACCATTATGTCCACCTACGACATCGAAGTCGTGACCGACTACAGCCCCACAGAATTTGTGCAGCGCCTGTTCAAGCGCGTCAACATTGACGCCGAAATCGAAAGCATCAAGGGCATGGATGTCATTTCGACCGCGAGTTTTGAAATCACCGCTTTTGCCGACGCCGAAGACGCACTCACCTGCGAGCTAGACATTGACCCGAACGTGTTTATCGCGTTTCGGCCCCGGCCCACGCTGCAAACCGATATTCTAGCCGTCAAGCACCTGCTAGAAGCCGTCAACCAGTGGCTGCACATGATTGACAACGACTTTGCGATGGTTCACAACGGGGAAAGCGTGATGATGTATCGGCAGGCAGGGCAGCTTTACGTCAACACGGCGTCGAAGGGTTGGACGCCCTCACGCCTGTCGCTGTTGACGTACCCTCATGAAGAAGTGCAAATGCCCCCCCTCACCGAAGCCGGCGTGGATTAGCGCGTGAGGGTTAGCTGCTGCCGTCCGGCGTCGTATCGGAGGACGGCTCTGCTTTGAGCAACTGCCGCGCCTCTTCGAGGGTGTTGGCAAATAACAGCGGTGCGCCGCGCTTGTTCATGGCCACCTTGACGAACACGCTCAAGAACGAGTTGGTAATCGCACCAGACCCGACCACACACACTTTGTCAATGCGCGGGTGAATCTGCATCTTTTGCACCCATTCTCGCAGGTTGGTAATGACTTCATTGTTCATTAGGGAAAGGGTTTGTGTGCCGTCAACCATCAGGTGAACGGGGGTATCGCGCCCGTCTTGTAACATAGCCTCACCCTCGGCCAGCACCTCTTGCAGTTCTAACCAGTTCCAGCGTCCCTCGAACTGCGCGCAGAGCATCGTCTTTGCATCGTCGTCCCATGTACAGGTGACTGCCATAGTCTCCTAAAACCTTTCTTTACCCAACAGCGACGGGAACCACCGCCTTCAGGCGGTGTGGGGAAGTCGCCGCTGATTGGACTTTAGTATTGTTTTTCGAGTGCGTAACTGTAGCCGTCGGCACGATGCAGGATTCGCATGTAGTCCGGGTTGATGTCGTGACCGTTGAGCCGAAATGATT
>CAWUJQ010000442.1:0-3941 GCA_963922445.1 uncultured bacterium | reverse complement strand
GTTTCAATGCCTCAGTCGGCGGATGGATCGTTCGAACGTCATACGACATGACTGACGCGATTTGGGACATGCTGTTTCAATGCCTCAGTCGGCGGATGGATCGTTCGAACTCTTGGCCCAAGAAGTGACCGACATTCCTATAGCGTTTCAATGCCTCAGTCGGCGGATGGATCGTTCGAACCACGATCTTCCTCAATACTTTACCCGTATCCAGCTCTTTTGACAAGCTTTTGCTTCGCTTTCATGGGGTTCCACACGCATCCATGCCCTATGTTTACGCAACGGTTCACCTCAGTTGATGTTTGGCCAGAAATCATGCGAGAGGGTAAAAGCACGTTTGGGGGTACTTCGCCTCTCGCACCCGGTTGACCTAAAGAATATAGGTCACTTTTTCCTTCGGCGCTTCGCCGCCAACCGTTTCCACCCGTCCCTGGCACCCACTGCACAGCGGATAAATCCGCACGGAGTCCTCAGCCGGGTTCAGGATGTCATCCAGTTTAGCCCGCAGTTGCACCAGTTCCTTTGCGTTGAGGAAGCACTCGAACAGGCTGTACTGCGTCCAATCACCAAAACCGCACAGCGTCTTATGGACTTTGGTGCGGCGGCGGTCGTTGGGAATGTCATAGGCCACCACGTAGAGCATCGACGGTTTCATCGCAGGTTGAACTCCCGAAAGCGCTTCAACTCGCCCAGCAGCCACCTCGAAAGCAGTCGCATTTGTAGTTCCAGGCAGCGGCGATAGGTGACCTTCGTTTTAAACACCGGATGCGTGATCGTTTCGTTCAGGCGCTCCTCAAACTTCTGCAAAAACAGTTTACGGGCCTCATCGGACATGCGCCACGCGCCCAGTGTTTCCTCAAAATCGTCCGGCGCAAGCATCCGGTTGTTGAGCAGGTTCAACACCACCGAATCCACAACGGGGGCGCGGAACATCTCAATGATGTCCAGCGCCAGCGCGGGTTTGCCATACGTGGTGCTGTGCAAAAAGCCGATGTACGGGTCAAAGCCCACGATTTGCGCGGCGCTGATGGCCTGCGAACTGAGCAGCACATAACCATAGGACAGCAGCGCGTTGATGGGGTCGGTAGGCGGGCGCTTGTGGCGTCCGGTGAACACATCTTCCCAGTCACCGTTGAACAGCGCCCCATAAGCCGGGAAGTAAGCCGCTGCCGCTGCCCCCTCAATGCCCATAAGCTGCCCCATGACGGTATCTGCCTGGGGCCGGGCGGGATTGGGGGGGACGTGATCGGCTTGCGGCAGGTCATCCACCTGGGCCATCAACGCTTTGATGCGATCGGCTTGCTCTGCCACAAAGCGAATGTCGCGGGTGCGGTTGGCACGCAGCAGCATGGTGCGCTGGTTGTGCAGCTTGGAGCGCACACAGGCCCGTGCCACGTGCAGGCGGCCCGATGGGTCATCGTGTGCCCGCCCCTGAATAATCCGCAGGTTGCCGTGTTTGTGCTCATCCCCACAAACGCGCCCGACGAACGTCCCGTAGGCCGTTAGATAATGGATCTCACAGCGCTGTTCCAGCAGCGCCTGGATCGCAGGTGTGGTCAGCGTGATATTACCCATCACCACCACCTGGGAGACTTTGCCCAGCGGCACCCGTTTTTTGTCGGCCTCACGTCCAGTTATGGCATCCGCTGGAATCTTCATAACGAGGGTGTCTTCATCCAATTGCAGCACGGAATGCTGCTCGGTCAGATAGAGTACGCTCATGGTTGGCTGTCCTCCTTGAGTAGTTTCAGGGTTTCACGTGGCAGGCAAATTGGCTCCAGGCTGCAATCGCGGCACTTGGCCTTGTGATCCAGCGGCGGTGGTAGTTGACCCGCTTCCAGCAACGCGAAAGCGCGTTCGATGGTAGCGCGGGTCGCTGCCCGCAGCTCGTCGTCAAACGGTACAATCTCGCGGCGGCGGTTGCCCCAATAGAAGATTTCCCCGTGCGGGACGGGTTTCCCGGTACGCTCCTCCAGGCACAAGCCCTGGGCGCAAAGCTGTACGTGATCGTTGATCCACTTGCCCATGCGTCCACGCTTATGTTCCAACGGGATGAGCGCCCCTGCTTTTTCCTCGATGAAGTCAGCAATTCCGGCAATCCGCAGGGTGTTACTCCACACATGCACGCTGCGCAGCGTGCGCCCATGATCGTCCTTTTGCTGCCCAGCCTCGTGAGCGCGGCGGTGGCGCAGTGTACCTTCCAGCACCTCTGCATTAACGACCATTTCGTTTTCGCAGTACATCAGCCAAAAGCGGCGCGGGCAGTAAGCCAATTGGTTCAAAAAGCTGAGCGGGAGGTAGTCCGGCAGTTCCATCATCAGGCTAGCGCCTCCTGTTTACAGTCGATGCCCTTAGCCTACCGGATAGGTGCCTCCACAAAGGTGGGGGCGAGCCAGATTAGTCTGTAACGCGGCGCACCTGGCCCATACCGCGTGTCGTCTGGTAGCCCACCCCCGTCCAGAAGGTAAGGTCGGCCAGCAGATGCAGGTAGGGCAGCCAGCGGTCATCGGTACCATGCAACCGGTACGTCACCCGGCCTACAAACCCTGTCACCGGACGCCGTTTAACATGGACTGTGCACGTTTGCAGTTGCACGGTTTCCTGCTCGATGCGATGCCCAACCCACTCGTCGAATTCGTCGCCAACGTCCGCCCCGCCCAGCTTGACCCACCGCTTACGCAGCGAGCTGAACAACGTGCGGGCGTCTGGGTTAGCTCGAATGCGATACTGTTTGGTTGAGGGGTCCTGCCCCAGGTTGAAGGCCGTTGGCGAACGAAAATCCAGCTTGACCGAGGCAGGCAGCGCTTCTGGTGCCACATCGTAGCGAGCGGTCATTTCTTGGATGCTGGTGTGGCCGCTTTCGGCGTGGCCGGCTCCCGATGCGAACGCATCTACGACGGCGAACGGCACCGCACCGATGCGGATGTGGGGCAAGCTGCGATCCAGTAGGTACTTTCGCAGCAGGGCCTCAAAAGCCGGTTCGATCATCAGGCTAAAGCGCCATTCAGCCGGGTCACCTTCGCCAAAGTGCAGCGCACGGTCCTTGCCGCGCTTGTGCCCATCCACCAAACTGATGGTATAGGGCTTGGCGCTGTTATCGTCGTGCAGGCGTTCTGCCAGGGGCGAATCACCCTGCCGAATCAGGTTGAACAAAGCGGCTCGCGCTACATCCCCATGATCGGCTGACAGGGCACCCCCGCGCATCGCTGCCAGCCGGAGCACCACTGCATACAGGCGTTTTTCGTTTTTGTCCACAAGGCCTCCATCACACACGATGCTGCATACCAGCAGGCAGATAAAACGGATCACTTTCATCAGGATGTTTGCCGCGCCACCATACCGGGGCTGCCACCAGCGCGTTTTCGACCAGACTGCTGGGACGCATGGACACCAGATCAAACAGCCGGATGGCTGCTGCATTGGGCAGGTCACGCGGATTCAGCGGGTAACGTGACACAGTATGTTCAACCCCGTCGGCCTCGGTAAGCGGGATTTCAGTTACTTTTAACCGCGCCTTGCTCATCCACAGGCCCATACGTATCCAGTCCGGGAGGCTGAGTTCGCGCTCGCTCAGCACGCCAAAGCGAAAGTGGCTGTTCACAGCGATTTCTTTGGCACGGCCAAACGTCGGGATGTTGGCGTTGCTGCGCTCCATATGGACGGCACTACGTTCCCCACCAAATTTAAACGTATGCACCTCGTAGCGAATGTCCATTCCAGCAGCGGGGGTCACATAGACCCCCGCTTCATTTAACGGGGCCAACTCATCCCGGTAATTCGGGGCATCGTTAGCGTGATGATAAGTCGTTTGGGCCAGGCCCAGCGCATAACACAGCGCAATGTTGTGCAGCAGGCGTCCGGTTTCGTAAAGCCGTCCCAGCGTGCGCGTCTCGTAGAACAGGTTGTCACCGCGTCGGACCAGGATTTTCACGGGTCCAGAA
>CAWUJQ010000441.1:0-3942 GCA_963922445.1 uncultured bacterium | reverse complement strand
CCGTCCAGCGCGTTGAAGGCCAGCCGCACCGGGGCCGCCGCCGCCACCAGAATCAGCCACCACCGGGACGCACCCTGGCTCACAGCGACGATGCCATAGCCCATCAGCAGCGCGGTGATGATTGCACCATAGGTCAGAAAGTCCGGGGAGATGCGGTTGCGGATAAAGTAGTCCGTGATGGGTTGCAGCATACGCTGAAACCACGGTTTGATGCGATAGATGCCCATGTTATGCCTCATTCGCCATGCGGTGATGAACGGGTTGTGTGAACGGGTCGCTGACGTAGGGGGTGCGCCGCGCCGACTCCATAAAGTGCCCGTGTTTGAAAAAGTGCCCCACCTGCTCGGTGAATACATCGTAGAAGTGATACATGCCATCGTGGTCGAGCGGCATATAGCAGTAGTCGTCGTGCGGCTGATTGAACTGCGCTACATCCCAGGTGAGGGGGCGCTGCGCTAGCACCCACTGCCGGAAGGGTCGCATAGTGCCCACGACCCCATTTTCGATCATCAGGCCAACGGTGACCCCCGGCTGTTGGAGCGGTTCATAGGGCGCATAGGCCAGGTCAGCCAGGGCGCGGCCCACCACAACCCGCGGCCCAAGCGGGATGTTTTCTACGATGGCACGCGGGGCCAAATCTTGAACGGGGCTGCGGTCATAGATGACTCGGCTCAGGTTGGGCAGCGGGTTGGCATTCACGTAGCGGTTGAACACCCACGCCCCCAAAATGTAGTTGAAAACGTGCAGCGTTTCATAGCGTTCAAGCTGGTGTTCATGGATGAAAGCGCCCAGGGCTGCCGCGCACGTATCAATCGACTGCCGCCGGAAGATGTCCGGCAGGTAGATGTCGTAGGGGCCAAGCTGTGTGAACCCGTGCGCGAAGGCATCCCAGCGCGTTTTGAACGTGCCAAACCCCGGCATCACCAGCAGCGCGGTATTGTGCCCGCGCTTAATCGCCACAGATTTGTCCCCGCGCAGCATGTTTTTGGCAATGTTGAGCATGAGCGTCAGTGCCCGCTAACCGTTTCATCTGCTGCAACACTACTCGGCTTTACCTGTTGCGTCAAAATGTTGGAAAAATGCTCCACACGGGCGGGGACGATGCACAACCGTGCGGATGGTAGGGGACGGCCAACGTGCCGTCCCGTGTGCAGGTGGGGTTTATGGCGGACGCGCCGTATAGGGGGATGTCTTTGCACGGGCGGGGACGTTGCCCCGCCCCTACAGGTCACGGGTGTAGGGACGATGCACAACCGTGCGGATTGTAGGGGACGGCCAGCGTGCCGTCCCGGTTTGGCCGATGAATAGCTTCATGGGCGTCTCATTGATTCGTTGCGGTTTCGCTCACAGGGCTATTATGCGGCACCTGTATCGCCGTTGCAACAAACACCCCGATGCCCGCAACCCCAATCACACAACATACGGTTCTGCCAGCTCAGCCATGCGTAGGGAATGCGCAGGGTCTTCCCCATCTTCGACCGACCAGCACGCACTCAAACAGGCATACGCAAACACATACTTCAGGATGCGTGCGCGCTCAATATCCAGTTTGGCCGCGTAGATCGCTGCATGGTGCAGCAAACGCGCCTCGTCCTGCACCAGCGCGGGCATGGACACCGGATTGCACAGCGCGTTGGCCACATCAAAGGCGCGGTCGCCGTATACGCCCTTGGGATCAATAGCCAGCCATCCCCGGCGCGCACTGTGCCGGATGTTCTCGTGATGGATGTCGCCATGCAGCACCGCCTCTCGTTCCGGCTGACTGATGAGCGTTTCGGCCACCCTGGCCGCTCTCACGTAGATGGAGGCAGTGCCGTCAGCATCGGCGCGGGTAAACAGCGACCGAAAGCGCCGCCCCAGCGAGATGAGCGCGCTGGCATCTGTATGGTGCGCCTTATGCAGCGTATTTAGCACATCCGCAATGATGGCCGTTGCCCCGTCGTCATCGCCGCGCTGCACCATCGGCATGAGGTCAGGGCCGTCAACGTATTCCAGCAGGTGCGCCCCATCATCATGCCGGATGAGCCGCACCGCTCCCTGCCCATCGTAGCATTGCAGCGCAATCGGGCCGTGCTGCTCGTCGTGTACACCCACCGGCGTGAGCAGCTTGAGTACGACGGTTTCGCCCCGGTGCATGGCCGTATAGACGTGGCTCGTGGCCGTCGTCGCCAACGGCTGGGCATCGGTCAGGTTCCACGCGGTGAGGTAGGGGTTGAGGGCATCCTCCAAGTTCACTGGGCGCGGAGCATCTTGGCTACCTCATTGGGGATGACCGTCGGCTTCACAACGTCCTGTGAGTTGCGGCCCGCTTTCATGTATACCTTGAACATCGCATCCGAGGCGTGATCGCTGCACTGGGCCACTTTCACTTCGAACTGGCCGCCATTCCGCTGCATCACAGCCGCTGCTGCGTTGATATTCCCGGCCTGCAGTGCGTTGAAGAACGTCTCTGAATCCTCTCGCTTCACGTAGCCAGTCGTGTTGTACCGTAGCCACTTGTCTTCATCTGTGCAAAATGGCGCGTTGGTAGCGCCAGACACCATGGCCAACAAAATAAACCCAATGAAGAGGATTTCCAGAATCCAGTAACCAACGGTGAAAAATTCGTTTAAGCCAAGGCCAGAGCCGCCAACGCTCGTGGCTCGCGAAATCGTCATCCCCTCAGCGGCTTCCAGCCTAATAAATCCCAAAAAGCCAGATGACCCTGTTTCTTCAAGCAGGAACTGGTCAATGACGAAGCGTACCTCACTATTTGTCAGGCTCGGCTCGGCCTGCTGAATGTCTGAGGCAGCAAATAAACGGAAGTCTACATAGGTGAAGTAGCGATAGCTGCCGTATAGGCCAACAACCGCCACTACAGCAGCCATAAGTCCGATTCCGGCGTTGCGCACCTTGCCCTGCTTGATTGCCAACGTCACGACAAGCGCGACAAGAAACGCAGCAAACCCAGGTTGGATCAGAAGCAAGTAAAAATACTGCGAGGAAAACATCAACGCGGCACCTACCACGATGCTGCTAATGAGCGTGACGATCAGTACCATCAGTACCGCACCGCTTTTGGCAGTGCCATCCCCCGTTGTGATGCTGGATGCCCGCGTTCCACGAGAGCCAAACTCCATCGCAGTAGCGGGGTCCATCTGCGATGCCGGATCGTCTAGCGGTGTAGAAGCCACAACGTCATCACTGTTGTAAATGTCTTTAGAGGTGTTGTTCGCCGCTAATGCAGCTTCGCTTGCTGACCCAAACCCGTAAAGGTCGGCGTTTTTCCTCTTGGGCGCGATTTGATCCAGCTTGTCAAGCCAATCCTTAGCCTTCGGATGGTCAACGTTCATTAGCAACACCCGCGCCTGATCGTAGCGCTTATCCTTGATAAGCTGCTGCGCCTCTTTCATCATCTGACGTTCGTTCGTGTTCACCCCAATGACCCTTCCTAACTTTTTATCACCTTTCACAGTGTAAGATTAGCACAAGGTGAATTCAAGTTAAGCGGATATTAAGATTGTTGAAGTAAAAAGACCGCAATTCAAAGTGCGGTCTGCTTCGATAAATTGAATTGAGCCGATTATCGTTGCTTATTCCACAAAAAACGACGCGGGCGCTTGCAGCGGCTTGGCCTCCATGCGCGCAATAAGCGCCTCCCAGCCTGTGCCACGCTTACTGACCGCTTCCGGCAGGATGTAGTCATACAGGTGGTGCAAGTAGTCCACATTGTAGATGCGCATGGCCGGGTGGTTGTCCGTCGGGTACTCAAATACGTTCTCGCGCGGATTCTCAATACCGCCCACCCACCGGAACAGCATCTCATCCGCCGGACGCGTGTAGTCACCCACCTCTATGAGCCAATCCGGGATGTTGACGCAGCCCGCACTGCTGCGCCCGGTGATGGTGCTGCGGTTGACGGTCGTGCTCCAACGCTGCCACGGCGACCCGTGCAGCGCGTAG